>NZ_JBIUVW010000016.1:0-101762 GCF_044743155.1 Pseudomonas sp. NPDC087697
TTCCAGGTCCCTCCCTCGATGATCAGTCGAGAACTATCGCTCCTGACGGAGCGATAGTCGAGATACAAGGAGCTGCCGCAGGCTGCGATCTTTTGATCTTCAGGCGCTGATTCGTGGCAACTCAGGCCGGGGTCGGCAACCACAACCGGAACCTCGCCCCGCCCAGTGGCGAGGTTTCGGCCGTCAGCGTGCCGCCCTGGGCTTCCAGTGCCCGGCGGCTGATCGCCAGTCCCAGGCCAAACCCGCCCGTGGCGCGGTCGCGGCTGCGGTCCAGCCGATAGAACGGCTCAAAGATCCGCTCGCGTTCATCTTCCGGAATACCGATACCGTCATCGTCAACCCAGATTTCACAGCCGTTGGGGCAGACCTGCACACCGATCTGAATACGTTTTTCGCAGTAGCGCATGGCGTTGCGCAGCAGGTTCTGGATCGCTCGGGCGGTCAGGCGCGGGTCGAGGCTGAAGCGTTCGAGTTGGCCGTGCAGTAACACGTCGATGACGATGTCCGGCGACTCCAGTTCTTCATCGACGCTGCCCAGAATGCTGTCGATAAACTCATCCAGCGACACGTCCACCTGCTCTGGCACCCGCGCCGGATTTTGCAGGCGGCTGTAGGAGAGCAATTCCAGCACCAACTCATCCAGTTCACGAATGTGCGCAACCAACCCCTGCAAGCGCTCGCGGCTGGTAGCTGGCAAGTCGTCGGACAGCGCCAGTGCCAGGCCAAAGTCGAGTCGGGTCAGCGGCGTGCGCAGTTCGTGTGACACCGCATTGAGCAAATCACGTTGCTGGTTCAGGAGGTTTTCGATATCGCCGGCCATGGTGTCGAAGACGTGGGCCAGGCTGCCGATGTTCGAGCTCGACGGGATTTGCGTGCGCTCGCTCAAGTGGCCCTTGCCGAAGCGCTCGGCGGTATTTTTCAGACGCTCCAGGTCGCGCCAGTGCGGCCGCAACCAGATCAGCAGGCAGGCCAGCAACGCAGCGCCGATCAATACGTTGATGCTCCAATACAACAAATTGACGTCCAGCGGGTCCGGTGGCACCACCAGTTTCACCGACAGCTGCCCATCCAGCGGTGACACCGCCAGCGTGCGCCAGCCCCAGTCGCCCATGCGGATGACCTTTTCACCGCGCTCCAGACGCTCACGCTCGTAAAGCGTGAAATCCGCGTCGTCATTGCGCACCAGCTCCACGTGCAACGGGCTGAAGTCTTTGTCCAACTGCGCGGCAAGGCGAGTCCATTGCTCGGTCGGCACCCCGTGAAACTGTTTGACGATCAGGTTCTGCAAACCTCGGGACTGATCAAGGTTGTAGTTCAGGAAACGTTCGTGAAAAGCCTTTATCACCAGATCCGGGATGAAGTAAATCGCCGCGCTGAAAGTGACGATGGTGATCAGGTAGAGGCGGATCAGAATGCGCAGCATGTTCAGCATTCCCACTCGGAGCGACTGAACAGATAACCTTTGCCCCATACGGTTTTGATCTTGCGCGCTTCGCCGGCATGGTCGTCGAATTTGCGCCGCAGCTTGGAAATCGCCACGTCCACCGAGCGGTCGGTGCCATTGAATTCGATGCCGCGCAGGCGTTGCAGAATCTGGTCGCGGCTGAGCACTTCACCGGCGTGCCGCGCCAGCACCACCAGCAGGTTGTATTCACCGCTGGACAGTTCGACCAACTGCTCGCGCCAGGTCACGGTGCGTTCCGACAGATCAATGCAGAGGTTGCCCATGAGGATCCGGTCGCTGGCAGTCTGCGGCTCGTTCAGGCTGCTGCGCCGCAGCAAGGTGCGCACTCGCGCCAGTAATACCCGTGGCTCGCAAGGCTTGGTGACGTAATCGTCGGCGCCCATCTCCAGCCCCAGTACCTGATCGTGACTGTCGTCGCGGGCCGTCAGCATGAGAATCGGCAGGGTCGCCGAATCGGCGCGCAGCAAGCGACAGACCTGCAGGCCATCAAGGCCCGGCAGCATCAGGTCGAGGATCACCAGATCCGGCGGATTGACCCGCGCCCGTTCGCGCACATGGTCGCCACGGCTGATCACGCTGACCTGATAGCCATTGCGTTCAAGGTAGCTGGCAATCAATTCAGAGAGCGCGGAGTCGTCTTCGACCAGGAGGATGTTGGGCATGGGTGTTTCCAGGGAATGCAGTGGTGACCATTCGGGCCTCTTCGCGAGCAAGCCCGCTCCCACAGGTGTTACGCAATCCCATGTGGGAGCGGGCTTGCTCGCGAAGGCGGCATAACAGTCGCAAAAGGAATCAAGCCGTCAAGGATATACGCCCTCACGCGTGCATGAGTAAAACCCTTACACAATTTCACACAGCACCTACAAAGCTTCACCGCTACGCTCGTCCCCTCCCCGTAGGATGCCGGGGTCATTATTGGGGTATTCACATGTCAAAGAACCTGTTTGCGAAGCTCGGCCTGATTGCCTTGGCAATGACGCTGAGCGCGTGTGACAAGTCCTCCACCGCCGAAGACGCCGCGCCGCTGGCCACCGTCCGCATCGAAACCATCGAAGCCCGACCGTTGTCGATCAGCAGCGAACTGAGTGGGCGGATCGCCGCACCCCGGATCGCCGAAGTCCGCGCCCGAGTGGCCGGCGTCGTCTTGCAACGGACCTTCCGCGAAGGCAGCGACGTCAAACAAGGCGACGTGCTGTTTCGCATCGATCCGGCACCGTTCAAGGCTGATCTGGACAGCGCCCAGGCGGCGTTGCGCAAAGCCGAGGCCAATGCCTTTCAAGCGCGTTTGCAAGAGCAACGCTACGCCCAGTTGATCGAAGGCAACGCCATCAGCGGTCAGGATTACGACAACGCCCGCGCCGCCGTCCGGCAGACCGCCGCCGATGTGGCAGCCAATCAGGCTGCGGTGCAACGGGCGAAACTGAACCTCGGTTACGCCACCGTCACCGCACCGATTTCCGGGCGTGTTGGCCGTGCATTGGTCACCGAAGGCGCGCTGGTCGGTCAGAACGAAAGCACGCCATTAGCGCTGATCCAGCAACTGGACCCGATCCACGCTGACCTGACCCAGTCAACCCGCGAACTCAACGAGTTGCGCCGGGCCTTTCGTGCCGGGCAGTTGCAGCAGGTCGGTCAGGATCAGGCCAAAGCCACATTGATTCAGGATGACGGCAGCCTCTATCCACTGCCGGGCAAGCTGCTGTTCGCCGATATCAGCGTCGACCCGAGCACCGGCCAGATCATTCTGCGCAGCGAGTTCCCCAACCCGGACCTCGACCTGCTGCCGGGTAGTTTCATTCGCGTGCGCCTTGAGCAAGCGGTAAACCTGCAAGGCATCAGCGTGCCGCAACGGGCGATCCTGCGTGACAGCGCCGGCATTGCTCAGGTGCTGTTGCTCGACGCCGACGCTCGTGTCAGCCAGCAACCGGTGCAGCTTGGCCAGGTGCAGAAGGATCGCTGGATCGTTACCGGCGGCGTCAAACCCGGCGACCGCATTGTCATCGAAGGCCTGCAACACGCCCGTCCCGGCGAAAAAGTGCAGATCGACGACACCTCTCTTCCACTTGCCCAGGTAACCGGGCAGTAGGCAGGACGCAGACTTTATGCCGCAATTCTTTATCGACCGCCCGGTGTTCGCCTGGGTGGTCGCGCTATTTATCCTGTTGGCAGGCGCATTGGCCATCCCGCAGCTGCCCGTCGCGCAGTACCCCAACGTTGCACCGCCGAAGGTCGAGATCTATGCGGTGTACCCCGGTGCCTCCGCGCAAACCGTTGATGAAAGCGTGGTCAGTCTGATCGAGGGCGAACTCAACGGCGCCGACCACCTGCTGTATTTCGAGTCCCAGAGCAGCCTCGGCAGTGCCACCATCACCGCGACCTTCCAGCCCGGCACGGACCCGGAAATGGCTCAGGTCGATGTGCAGAACCGCCTCAAAGCGGTCGAGTCGCGCCTGCCGCAAGCGGTGACCCAGCAAGGCTTGCAGGTCGAGAAAGTCTCGGCCGGCTTCCTGCTGTTGATCACCCTGACCTCCAGCGACGGCAAGCTCAATGACGTAGCGCTCAGCGATTACCTGGCGCGCAACGTGATGAACGAGATCAAGCGTCTGGACGGTGTCGGCAAGGCCCAGCTGTATGGCGCCGAGCGGGCCATGCGGATCTGGATCGACCCACAGAAGCTGATCGGTTTCAACCTGACCCCGGCCGACGTCAATGCCGCAATTGTTGCGCAGAACGCCCAGGTCTCGGCCGGCAGCATCGGTGACTTGCCGGCCCGTACCACCCAGGAAATCACCGCGACCGTGTTGGTGAAAGGTCAACTGTCGACCCCGGAAGAATTCGCCGACATTGTGTTGCGGGCCAATCCCGACGGCTCCACGGTGCGCGTGGGTGACGTGGCGCGGGTCGAAATCGGCAGCCAGGAATACCAGTTCTCCACCCGCCTGAATGGCAAGCCGTCGACGGCGGTCAGCGTGCAACTGTCGCCCGGCGCCAACGCCCTGCACACCGCCACCCTGGTGCGCGCGAAGATGGACGAACTGGCGCGCTACTTCCCGGCCGGCGTTGAGTACAAGATTCCGTACGACACCTCACCCTTCGTCAAAGCCTCGATCACCAAAGTGCTCGTCACCCTCGGCGAAGCCATGGTGCTGGTGTTTGCGGTGATGTACCTGTTCCTGCAAAACATCCGCTACACGCTGATCCCGACCCTGGTGGTGCCGGTGGCGCTGATGGGCACCTTTGCAACCATGTTGGCGCTGGGCTTCTCGATCAATGTGCTGACCATGTTCGGCATGGTGCTGGCCATCGGCATTCTGGTGGACGACGCCATCGTGGTGGTGGAGAACGTCGAGCGGATCATGGCCAGCGAGGGTCTGTCGCCCAAAGAGGCCACGCGCAAAGCCATGAGCCAGATCACTGGGGCGATCATCGGCATCACCCTGGTGCTGGTGGCGGTGTTTATCCCGATGGCCTTCATGCAAGGTTCGGTCGGGGTGATTTACCAGCAGTTCTCGCTGTCGATGGCAACCTCGATTCTGTTCTCGGCGTTCCTCGCCCTGACACTCACCCCGGCACTCTGCGCCACGCTGCTCAAACCGATCGCCAAGGGTGAACATCACGCCAAGGGTGGATTCTTCGGCTGGTTCAACCGGCGCTTTGAGCAGATGACCGAGGGTTATCAACGCTGGGTGGTGTACGCGCTGAAACGCAGTGGTCGCTATCTGTTGGTCTACGGCGTGCTGTTGATCGGCCTGGTTTTTTGCTTCAGCCGCCTGCCCTCTTCGTTCCTGCCGGTCGAAGACCAGGGTTACACCATCACTGACATTCAACTGCCGCCAGGCGCGAGCAAGAACCGCACGGTGCAGGTGGTCGAGCAAATCGAAGCGCACAACGCGACAGAACCAGGCGTCGGCGACAGTACGGTGATTCTCGGCTTCAGTTTCTCCGGCAGCGGCCAGAACGCAGCCCTGGCGTTCACCACGCTCAAGGATTGGTCTGATCGCGGCAGCAATGACTCGGCGGCCTCCATTGCTGATCGCGCCAACATTGCGTTGAGCCAGATCAAGGACGCCATGGCCTTCTCGGTGCTGCCACCGCCGGTTGACGGCCTCGGTACCTCGAGCGGTTTCGAGTTCCGCCTGCAAGACCGTGGTGGCCTTGGCCATGCAGCGCTGATGCAAGCGCGCAGTGCGTTGCTGGCGGCTGCCGAAAAAAGCCCGATCCTGATGAACGTGCGCGAAAGCGCCTTGGCTGAAGCACCGCAAGTGCAACTGATCGTGGACCGCAAGCAGGCCAATGCCTTGGGCGTTTCGTTTGCCGATATTGGTAGCGTGTTGTCCACCTCCGTGGGTTCGGCTTACATCAACGACTTCCCCAACCAGGGACGGATGCAACGGGTGGTGGTGCAGGCCGAAGGCGATCAACGCAGTCAGGTTGATGACTTGCTGAAAATTCACGTACGCAACAACGCCGGAAAAATGGTGCCGCTGTCGGCATTCGTCCAGGCGACATGGACCCAGGGCCCGGCGCAGCTGACACGCTACAACGGTTATCCGGCCATCAGCATTTCCGGTGAACCGGCGCCCGGTCGCAGCACCGGTGAAGCGATGGCGGAGATCGAGCGCCTGGTCGCCCAAGGACCGGCGGGGTTGGGTCAGGAATGGACCGGTTTGTCGTTGCAAGAGCGGTTGTCCGGCAGCCAGGCACCGATTCTGCTCGGTTTGTCGTTGTTGATCGTGTTCCTGTGTCTGGCGGCGCTGTACGAGAGCTGGTCGATTCCGACCTCGGTGCTGCTGGTGGTGCCGCTGGGTGTGCTCGGCGCGGTGCTGGCCGTGACCTTGCGCGGGATGCCCAACGACGTGTTCTTCAAGGTCGGACTGATCACCATCATTGGTCTGTCGGCAAAAAACGCGATCCTGATCATCGAATTCGCCAAGAGCCTGTACGACGAAGGCCACAACCTGATCGACGCCACGGTGCAAGCCGCGCGCTTGCGCCTGCGGCCGATTGTCATGACCTCGCTGGCGTTCATCCTGGGCGTGGTGCCGTTGGCAATTGCCACCGGTGCCAGCTCGGCGAGTCAGCAAGCGATCGGCACCGGGGTGATCGGAGGGATGATTACCGCGACGTTGGCGGTGGTGTTTGTGCCGGTGTTTTTTGTGGTGGTGATGAGTCTGGTCCGCAAGCGACATAAAAACATCTGCACAACATAAATCAACTGTGGGAGCGAGCTTGCTCGCGATAGCGGCATAAAAGCCAACATGGATGTTGGATGTTACGGCCTCATCGCGAGCAAGCTCGCTCCCACATTGGTTCTCATCAATCTCACCCTTGTGGTCACAACGGACCTCGCTGGGCTAAGGTGTTGCAAAGCCCCGACGTATCGAGCCTCCATGCCACACCTCCTGCGCACCCACCCTCGCCTGACCGCCGCCACCCTGCTCGGGGTGACGGTCAGCATCCTGGCTCCGGCCGATTCACTCATCAGCAAAATCCTGATCGGCTGGAATGCCGGCGTCTGGACCTACCTGGTGCTGATGCTATGGCTGACCATCCGCGCGCGTGCCGATGACGTCAAACGCATTGCCGAAGTCGAGGATGAAAACGCCGGGGTGGTGCTGTTCATTGTCTGCATGGCAGCGATTGCCAGCCTCGCCACCATCACCCTGGAACTGGCCGGCAGCAAAGACCTGGAAACCAGCCGAAGGCTATTGCACTACGGCTTCACCGGGATGACGGTGATCGGTTCGTGGTTGTTGGTCGGGGTGATCTTCAGCGTGCACTACGCCAGGCTGTTCTACACTTGGAACGGCAAGGACCCGGCGCTGCGTTTTGCCGAAGGGCTGCTGACCCCCAACTACTGGGACTTCCTGTACTTTTCCTTCACCATCGGCGTGGCGGTCCAAACCTCCGATGTCGGGGTCGCCACACGCGGTCTGCGCAAAATCGTGCTCGCCCAGTCATTGATCGGCTTTCTGTTCAACACCGCTATCCTTGGTTTTTCAATCAATATCGCCGCCGGGTTGTTCAGTTGACGAAACACCGTGCGCTGCACAAATCTTCTAGACCACGTGCCCGTGCAACGCGATAACCTGCAGCGGTCACACGTCTGTCGCACAGGTGTTCCATGGCCTCACACAACTGGATCGATCTGACCCAGGATCACGACACCGGGATCGAAACCCTGCGGGCGCATTTCGAGGGCCACGCTTACGATCCGCACTGGCATGACAGTTATCTGGTGGGCGTTACCGAACACGGCGTCCAACAATTCAACTGTCGTCGCATCCGGCATCAGAGCACACCGGGCACCGTATTTTTGCTTGAGCCAGGAGACATCCACGATGGTGATGCTCCCAGTGAAGGTGGCTTTACCTATCGCATGTTGTACCTGGACCCTTTATGGCTCGAACGCGAGCTAAGTGCAGTGTTCGACAATGCGCCAGCCAATGCGCAATTGAGTTTCGCCAACACCCTGGCGTGCGACCCACGCCTGGCACGAGCGACCAGCCTGGCATTCGAGGCCCTGCATAGCGGTGAATTGCGAATCGTGCGCCAGAGTGCGCTGGACGGACTGCTCGAAGGCCTGACAGCCCATTTGCAGTGGCGTACTCGCTATCGCCAAGACCCACGCTTGCCCTTGGTGGCGCAAAGAGCCCGAGACTACCTGCATGAACACTTTTATCAGGACATCGGCCTCGATGAGTTGGCCAGGGCCTGCAACATCGACCGCTTTCGCCTGAGCCGGGCATTCAAGGCAGCTTATGGCCTGGCACCTCATGCTTATCTGGTGCAATTGCGTCTGGCCAAGGCACGACGTCTCCTGGCCAGTGGCGAACAACCCGCCAGCGTGGCGATAGCCCTGGGCTTTGCCGATCAAAGTCATTTGGGTCGCTGGTTCGTTCGGGCCTACGGTCTGACACCGGCACGGTACCGTGCGAAGTGCTCAAACCTTCCAGACGCCTGATGTCCGACAGGTGAAGATCGTGCTCATCGATCTTGTTCTGGAGTCACCTGCAATGCCGTCCCCATTTCCGACCTTACTCCCGTTTCTGTTGTTTGCTTTTGTCGCGTCCATCACTCCCGGTCCGACCAATATTCTGCTGCTGAGCAACAGCGCACGTTATGGGCTGCGCGCCGCAGTACCGATCATCCTCGGCGCCTGTGCCGGTGCCGCGAGCATTGTGTGGATGGTGGGCAGCGGCGTGGGTCAGTCATTGAGCCGTCTTCCGTTTCTGCAAACGGTCATGCAGTGGCTGGGCGTCGCCTGGTTGAGCTATTTGGCGGCGATGATTTTTTTCGCTCCTGCGGTATCTCTCGATAACGTCGAGTCGAATAGCGCTCATCGCAGACTGGGAGCCATCGGCGCCGCCAGCCTGCAGTTGGTCAATCCGAAGACGTGGATGATGGCCCTGGCGGTCATCAGCGTATTTGCCGGTACCGGCGATGATCAGGGAACCCATGTGCTGTATTTGTCAGCAGTGTTTTTTCTGGTGTCCCTGCCATGCCTTGGCGCTTGGGCCGTAATGGGAGCGGGATCACGCAAACTGTTTCGCTCTGGCAGGAACCTGCAACGCTTCAATCAATCCATGGCGTTGCTCTTGCTGATATCCACATGGGTGAGCGTGTGGCTTTAAATCACCCATTACCACTTGAACTGCACGCCGATTGTCCCGCCGATCGGCATTTCGATGCTCTTGCCATTCATGTACTCGACCTCGGCGTGTGCGCTCCAGCGGTCTGTCAGCTTCAGGGCAACCCCTGCGCCCACTTCAACACGCGAGCCGGAGAGGTCATGGCTGAACGCATTGTCGTTGACCTTGAACTCATCGCCCTTGGAAAACTCATGGGCCAGTGCCGCACGGACATAAGGTTGCAGCGTGCCACCGTTGGCCATCGGCATGTCACGACCTGCGGTCAGCCCAGCCTTGCCCACTAATGAATAGGTCCGGTCGCCCTTGGCCTGCATGCCGTTGTCCAGGTCATAATCCTTGCCCTGAATGTACGCGGTCGACCACCGTGTGAAGGGCTCGATGAAATATCCATCGTCGAGTTTGATGTTGCGGCCGAACTCCACGGAGCCGCTCACCCCAGTGTTGCCATAATTGCCCTTGGACTTTGTACCATCACTCATCGCAACATCCGCTTTATTCTCGAAGCGGTTGAGTTTGACGGTGCCATCGACGTAGTAGCCGCTCACATCGTCCATCCAGGTCAGGTAACTGCCCAGATAGTAACTGTCGACGGTACCGGAAGAACCGTGGCTCAGACTAAAGTCCGACTTGCTGTACCCGGCCATCACACCCAGCAACCATTGACCGTCGCCCAAAGGTGCATCGACACCCAGCGCGAAGCCTTGCTGCGTTTGCCGATAACCATCACCGAAAGCCCCACCGACGTTGTACTTGTTGCCATACGCGCGGCTCCAGGCACCCGACTTGGCGGTGTTGAAACGTACTTCCCCCATGCGCGTGCGCAACGAGGCGTCTTCGCCATACAACACGGTGAGCGGCGCGCCAAACAAGGCACTGACGACCTGAGTGGAGGGGCTGACAGTACGCTTGCTCGGATCGAGGAACCAGTTCTTGCCGGCAGCATCCTGACTCAACCCATAGGAATACGTCCCCAGATCGACCGCGCCATCGGCATTGGCCAGCGAGAACCGCGCATCGCCACCTTGCGTGTGCACCACGGTGATCGGCTCGCCACTGGCCGGATCGACACCGCTGCTGGTGATCAACAGTTGATGGTTGCCGGTAGCCGTGCCGGTGACGTTCAGCACATCGGTCTGGCCCGTGGTGAAGTGGGTGCCCATGATAAACAGGCCGTTGCCCGACAGGTGGGTGACGTCCAGCTGATAGTAGGCATCCTCGGCACCAAACCGGACGGTACCGCCGTCCATGGCCAGGTTGCCGACCTGACTGTTGCCGGTCAGGTTCCATTCGGATTGATGATCGATGCCCACTGCGGCGACGTTTTCCATGCGCCCGGTCAATAGCGAGCCTTGCTGCAACTGCACATTAGCGGTGCTGCCCGCCTCGGCGATCACATCACCGGTCAGCGCGCCTTGCTTGAAGTTCAGGTTGGCGGTGCTGTTGCCGGCCACCTGAACATTGCCGTTCAGTGCGCTCCCGCCAACATTCATGTTGACCACAGCGGCTCCTGTCACTTCAAGAACGGTGCCGTTACCGCCCTTGAGGGTGGAACCGTTGAGGACATCAATCTGCGTCGCGGCACCGTCCTTGCCGGCGTAATCGACAAGAATCGCCGACCCCGTTCGACCTTCCACGCTCGATTTGTCTAGAACCAGTGTGCCCGGTTGAGGAATAACATTGGAATCCTGCGCGATGATCACGCCATTCTGGCCGCCGATGATGCGACTGCCGTTGCTGGCAGTCACGCTGCCATTGGTCAGCAGAAGCCCATAACTGGAGGCGCCGGTACCTTGCAGTGTGGAATTCGAAAGATTCAGTGTACCGAGACCGTTGACCCGCACCCCGCCCGTCACGCCAGTGATCGTGCTGCCGGTCACCGTCGCGCTAGAGCCGGTCGTGGTGGTCGCATCGCGGGCGATCAGCATGCCGATTTTGTCACTGTTGATGGTGCTGTCGATAATGGTCCCGATGCTGCTGATCAGCCTGATACCGTACGGGCCATTAGCATTGTTGACGGTGGTATTCACCAGATTGACCGTCGAGCCTTGGGCAGCTGAAATCTGTTGCGTCGTGCCGGAATTGACATTGAGCGTCGAGCTTGTTGCGTCTATAGCAAACGTCGACATGCCGTCGACGGTTAAAACTGCACCGTTGTACAGTTGCCAGTCCTGGGTGATCCCCGGTGCGCCGATCGTAAGGGGCGTACCGTCCAGCCGCTGGGCGCTGGCATAGGGCGCGATCAATGACAGAAGGGCGAGTGATGACATATTGAGCCCGATGACAATCGGGCTCAGGTTAAATAGTTTCGTTAACGACATAGTGAGGTGTCCAGGTAATGATCCTTCCCCGAAAGAAAAATCCAGTAATTCGACAAGGGAGCTCTCCTCCCTGAATGCGCGGGAGACTACGTGCGTAAACGATGTGCGTATGTAGGACTTTTCATCAATCCAGGCAGACTTTTCCCTCTACAGAGTCATGGCATAAAAAGCAGAGAGAGGTGTTGGCCTCTCTCTGCTGACTCGAGCATTATTGGCTTAAGTTATTACACCTCCTCGCAATATTTGCCACTGGCCAATAGCCTTACTTCATGAACTAATGTATCTGACAGAACGGGGCCACCATCAACCTGCACGACATACCAGATTTTTATCGCGCCATTGAGTAGTCCAGACTCCTGGGTCGGCTGAATGGGTTTAACTTTAGTCAAATAGGGCTTGATATTTACTGTAAATGTATTCCCCACCTCACTGCCGGTGATCGTGTAAGACTCCGAGAACTGGGTACCCTCAATGACATCGAAGCCAAGGCGATCGGATGTGCCGACTGAATGCACAACAATAACGGATTGATTCGGCATATAGGTGGCGTTGACAGGAACGGTCACCGTCAGTTGACGATCTGTACCAACAAGGGTGAGGCTCTTGCAGTTTACAACCTGTTTCCTGACACCACCGTCAGTGATTGTAAAGGTCGGCACCGATGGAGGATCAAACTCGACGACCGCGGCATCAACCGTCACTAGAGTCATTGGCGAGCTTAGCGTGTTGGCACTCAGATCGCCCTGAATAGTCCACCAGGCAGACTTGATACCCGTACCTTGCTGATCAATAGTGGCCGAAGGTATATCGAATGTGAGTTCTGTCTCTGTACCGGTCAACCCCAACTCGTAGACCATCACTCCGTTGTACCAGAGTCTAGCCATCTCACTGGCTAGAATCGCCCAAGGGTCGTTGGGTTCCTTCATCGGTGTCTGAATAGTGACCGATTTTCCACGGTCCGCGCCCGTTATATGATTCAGTGTCCCGGAGTCCCCTTTAAGCCCGACATTGACCATCTTCGGATTGGTCAGGCTCGGGAAATCGGGGTTTATCGGGCCAGCACTCGTGTCATCGTAAGTAAACAGCGTTTCAGGCGAAACACGCACTGGTTCGAGCATTCGTTTCAAGTGGTAAGACAGTTTCGCGGGAACCGGTGTCTCAGGATCGATATGCAGATGCTTAAGGTTCAGATACCTGAGTTCGAACCGAAGCGGGACAGTTCCAGTACCCACCGCAAGTTCACCCACTTGAATAGCGTCGGCGTCAACGCCACTAGCACTATTCAGGAGGAGCAAAATCTTGTCTCCCGAGAGCGCATGTGCAGGACGATCTACATAGACATAGACCTTTGATTCGAGCGTTTTTAAGTCGAGCGTCCCCCCTGCTCCTCCAATGATCGGAATCCTGGGGGCAATCAACACGGGGGCAGGCCGCAAGGTCACCTGAATGGGGCTATCAAATGAAACTTTACTGGCGTTGCCTACGACATCTGTAATTGAGTAAACCACATGAATGGTGCCATCCTTTGCAACTTCACTTGCAAAACTTGCAACCGGGATATCCACCACCCCAGTGGCAGGCACGTTTCCAGAATAGACTACATTCGGAAGCGGACCATCCGCACCTGACACAGTAGTGGAGATAGAGACCTGGATAAAATCGGTACTCGAATAGAATTCATACTCCGCGTCAACCTTCAACTTTAGGTGCGTGTTCTGCTCCAGCCATAGATCATCAATCCCGGACAGCGCATTCAGTATGGCGGTTTTAACAGGTCGAATATAGCTGCCGTCCTGCTTGCTTTGATAAGGTGCGTAACGATCGACGCCAATATCAAGTTCTTTTGTGGGGATGTCGTTACCGGTATTTCCCTGGGTGACTATTAATCTCACCTGATAGCGAGTGGCAGGGCGAACTTTGTTATTGTCAACCAGTTCAAGACTCGGTAGAGGAAAGTATTGAGGGTATCCTGCTGCAGTTTCTGGTAAATCCTGTGAAGGCCCTTGATAAACAATGGATGGAGGTGACGTGCTCGGATCAAGCAACTGTAATAGGGCGGAATCATCAAGATTATATTCGTTCAGCTTCTCCACCTTGACCACTACATCAGTCTGATCCAGAAGCGCTTTAGTCAGCAGTCCATCACCGACCAGCCCCACAATCACCGGAACCGGGTGCGGGTCAGCCGCATTGGGTAAATTGAAAGAACGGTGTTTGATACGAACTTGTTCAGCAAGTTGTTGCCGGGTCAGCTTCGATGTCAGCTTTTCGTTAGCGGTCATTTCATGTTCTCCATCACAGTTGAATTGATGCACGTTCGAACAGGCGTTGTTGGGGATCGTTCTTCAATAACAGGAAGCGACCTGTTATCCCTGCAAGAAATTAAACGCCCTATCCACGAGACCGGCTACTGTCAAATCTGACAGGTCTAACGACCGTCTGTCGGTTAAATGCGAGTTTTCCCACAACCGCCTTCACCGATGAGCTTGACGTTCACTTACGTTTGGTGTTTTCTGAAACCGGTTTCAGAGTCAGCCACAACAACTCAAACAACAAGGCTTCCCACCGTGAATACGTTTTCCGCCGCCCAACGCAGCCGCGTCACCATGCTTGATGTCGCCGAACACGCCCGGGTCTCCAAGACCAGCGTGTCGCGTTTTATTGGTGAAGACCGGTCCTTGCTTTCCGATGCCACAGCCAAGCGCATCGAGCAAGCGATCAGCGAACTGGGCTATCGCCCGAACCAGATGGCCCGCGGCTTGAAACGCGGACGTACCCGCCTGATCGGCATGCTGGTGGCCGATATCCGTAACCCGTATTCGATTGCCGTGATGCATGGCGTGGAAACCGCTTGCCGTCAGCACGGCTACAGCCTGGTGGTGTGCAATACCGACCGCGACGATGAGCAGGAGCGTCAGCATCTGGCGGCGTTGCGCTCGTACAACATCGAAGGCTTGATCGTGAACACTCTCGGTCATCACCTCGATGAGTTGCGCGAGTTACACCGTGAACTGCCCATGGTGCTGGTGGATCGCAAGGTCGATTTGCTCGACAGCGACCTGGTCGGGCTGGACAACCCGGCAGCGGTGGAGATGGCCCTCGCCCACCTGGAAGAACGTGGCTATCGCGACATCCTGTTGCTCAGCGAACCGTTTGACGGCACCAGCTCGCGGATTGAGCGGGTCAACAGCTTCAAGGCTCAAATCGATCAGCGCGCTCTACTGAGCGGTGCTGTGGTCGAAATCGGCAGCGACCTGAACACACGCCTGAAATCCTTCCTGGCTACACCCGGCCCCGGTCCAAAAGCACTGTTTTGCGCCAACGGTATTGCCGCGTTGGCCGGCACCCGCGCCTTGCGCGAATTGGGCTGCACGCTGTTTGAAGACATCGGTTTGATCGCCCTGGACGACCTGGACTGGTACCCGCTGGTGGGCAGCGGCATCACCGCCCTCGCCCAGCCAACGGCGGAGATTGGCGCGAGCGCGTTCGAGTGTTTGCTCAAGCGCTTGCGTGGCGATGACGGGCCAGCGCGAACGCTGGATTTTGCGGCGCGGTTGATTGAGCGTGGGTCAACACAGCGAAATTTCGTGTGATGCATCTGACGCCATCGCGAGCAAGCTCGCTCCCACAGGGATTGTCTAAAAAACATAGATCCAATGTGGGAGCGAGCTTGCTCGCGATGAGGCCCTCAAGTTCACAGCACAAATCAACGACCGACTATTTTTTTGAACAAAAATGAAACCGGTTTCATAGGTGCAAAACAATGAATAAATCACCCGTTTCCATCAGTCTCTCCAGCTACGGCGCTGAACTGGTTCGCCAGCGCGGGCAGTTGAGTTTTGTCGCATTACTGGCCGCTGCCGGTGCTGATCGCATTGAACTGCGCGAAGAACTGCTCACCCATGAAGTCGCTGCTGAAGTGGCATTGGCCATCGAACACAGCGGCTTGGGCTGTGTGTATTCCTCACCACTGGAATTGTGGCGGGCCGATCAGGCCGAACCCAATCCTGAGCTGGCAAGTACCTTGCTACGTGCTCAGGCTTTCGGCGCCCGCTGGCTGAAAGTGTCCCTGGGCTACTTCACTGACAACAACGACCTACGGGCCCTTTCCCGTCAACTGAGCCAAAGCCCGGTGCAGCTGCTGGTGGAAAACGACCAGACCTTGCATGGCGGATGCATCGAGCCGTTCCAGCGGTTTTTCACTGCGGTTGAAGAGCATGCGCTACCGGTGCAGATGACCTTCGATATCGGCAACTGGCAATGGCAGGACCAGTCCGCCGCCAGCGCCGCACGCCTGCTTGGCCGGCATGTCGGTTATGTGCATTGCAAAGCGGTCCTCCGCCGCGCCGACGGCAAACGGGTTGCCGTGCCGCCCTCGCCCAGTGATTTACAGGAATGGGAACAGCATCTGCAGCACATGACACAAAGGGTGATGCGTGCGGTGGAATATCCGTTGCAAGGTGAAGACCTGGTGCAGTTGACCGCCGAGCATGTCGCCACTCTCGCCCGCCTCGGTCAAGCACGGCTGGAGAGCGCTCATGTCTGAGATCGATATTCTGTCGTTTGGCGAAACCATGGCGATGTTTGTCGCCGAACAGCGTGGTGATCTGGCAGACGTTGCGCAGTTCCACAAACGTATCGCCGGTGCCGACAGCAATGTGGCGATCGGCCTGTCGCGACTGGGGTTCAAGGTGTCCTGGCTGAGCCGGGTCGGTGCCGACTCGCTGGGCCGGTTTGTGGTCGACACTCTGGAACACGAAGGTCTGGATTGTCGCTTCGTTGAAACCGACCCCGCGCACCCGACCGGTTTCCAGCTCAAGTCGCGTGCCGATGATGGCAGCGATCCTCGCGTCGAATACTTCCGTCGCGGTTCGGCGGCCAGTCTTCTGTCCGTGCAGTCGATCGTGCCTGAACTGCTTGAAGCTCGGCATCTGCACGCCACCGGCATTGTCCCGGCGCTGTCCGAGTCCGCACGCCAGATGTCCTTCGAGTTGATGGCGCGCATGCGCGAGGCCGGGCGCAGCGTCTCGTTCGATCCCAACCTGCGCCCAACACTGTGGACCAGCCAACAGCAGATGATCCGCGAAATCAATCGGCTCGCGGCGCTGGCCCATTGGGTGCTGCCGGGCTTGAGTGAGGGGCGCTTGCTCACCGGCTTCGAGGATCCAGCCGACATTGCGGCGTTTTATCTGGATCAGGGCGCTGAGGCGGTGGCGATCAAGCTCGGCCCCGACGGCGCCTATTACCGCACTCAGCTGGACGAGGGTTTCGTGCCCGGTGTGCCTGTGGCCAAGGTGGTGGACACGGTGGGCGCCGGCGATGGTTTTGCGGTCGGGATGATCAGCGCCTTGCTGGAGAACTTCAGCGTCCCCGACGCCGTGCAGCGGGCCAACTGGATTGGCAGCCGCGCGGTGCAGAGCCGAGGCGATATGGAGGGTTTGCCGACCCGGGCCGAATTATCGGTCGGACTTGAGGCCGCCATTCGCGAGCAAGCCCGCTCCCACAAGGGATTTGTGTCTGGCACAAATTAAATGTGGGAGCGGGCTTGCTCGCGAAGAGGCCGGCACAGCCACCGCAATACTTGAACCCGAACCGTTACCTGTTGCGACAAAAACAACAAGCTCAGGAGCACTACCATGCAAACGCTAAACCTCGCCACCCGCCGCTGGTGGTACATCATGCCGATCGTGTTTATCACCTACAGCCTGGCGTATCTGGATCGCGCCAACTACGGATTTGCCGCCGCCTCCGGAATGGCCGCTGACCTGATGATCACGCCGGGACTGTCCTCGCTGCTCGGAGCGCTGTTCTTTCTCGGGTACTTTTTCTTCCAGGTTCCGGGGGCGATCTACGCGCAAAAGCACAGCGTGAAGAAACTGATTTTCGTCAGCCTGATCCTCTGGGGTGGCCTGGCCACGCTGACCGGGATTGTCTCCAACGCCTACATGCTGATTGCCATCCGCTTCCTGCTCGGAGTGGTCGAAGCCGCAGTGATGCCGGCAATGCTGGTTTACCTGTGCCACTGGTTCACCCGCGCCGAACGCTCGCGGGCCAACACCTTTCTGATCCTCGGCAACCCGGTGACCATGCTCTGGATGTCGGTGGTGTCGGGCTATCTGGTGCAGCATTTCAGCTGGCGCTGGATGTTCATCATCGAAGGGCTACCGGCGGTGCTCTGGGCGTTTATCTGGTGGCGTCTGGCCGATGATCGGCCTGCCGACGCCAAATGGCTGAGCAACCAGGAAAAGCAAGATCTGCACAGTGCCCTGGCCGCCGAACAGGTCGGGATCAAAGCGGTGAAGAACTACGCCGAAGCGTTCCGCTCACCCAAAGTGATCATCCTGGCCTTGCAGTTTTTCTGCTGGAGCATCGGCGTTTACGGTTTTGTGCTGTGGCTGCCGTCGATCCTCAAACACGGCGCGCAGATGAACATGATCGAAGCCGGCTGGCTGTCGGCGCTGCCGTATCTGGCGGCGGTGATTGCGATGCTTGGGGTATCCTGGGGCTCGGACCGGATTCAGCGGCGCAAACGCTTTGTCTGGCCACCGCTGTTGATCGCCTCGACCGCGTTTTACGCCTCCTATGCCCTCGGCGCTGAACACTTCTGGTGGTCCTATGCGCTGCTGGTGATTGCCGGTGCCTGCATGTACGCCCCTTACGGGCCGTTCTTCGCCATCGTTCCGGAGATCCTGCCGGCCAACGTCGCCGGTGGTGCCATGGCGCTGATCAACAGCATGGGCGCCCTTGGCTCGTTCGGCGGGTCTTATCTGGTCGGCTATTTGAACAGCTCCACCGGCTCGCCCGGCGCCTCTTACCTGCTGATGAGCGCTGCCTTGATGCTTTCGGTGGTCCTGACGATTTTCCTCAAGCCCGGCGCCAGCGACCGGGCCCAGCCCACACGTGCATCAGCCCGGCCCGTGGCTGCACATTCCTGAATTGAACAAGAGACTGATCCGATGAAAAAGCAGGTCGTGCTGTACAAAAAACTTTCTGCGTCACTCATGGCTCGCCTGCATGAACAGGTTCAGGTGACGCTGATCGACAACCTGAACGCCGAGGGTCTGAAGCTGTTACGCGAAGCGCTGCCCGGTGCCCACGGCTTGCTGGGTGCCAGTCTGAAACTGGACGCCGAACTGCTCGACCTGGCGCCACACTTGAAGGCCATTGCCAGCGTCTCGGTCGGCGTCGACAACTACGACATCAACTACCTGAACCGTCGGCAGATCCTGCTCAGCAATACGCCGGATGTGTTGACCGAAACCACCGCCGACACCGGTTTTGCGCTGATTCTGGCGACTGCCCGGCGCGTGGTTGAACTGGCCAACCTGGTGCGCGCCGGGCAATGGAACCGCAACATCGGCCCGGCGCATTTCGGCAGCGATGTGCACGGCAAGACTCTGGGCATTATCGGCATGGGCCGCATCGGCGAGGCGCTGGCCCAGCGTGGGCATTTCGGCTTTGGCATGCCAATTCTCTATCACAGCCACGGCGCGAAACCTGCGGTGGAGCAGCGGTTCAACGCGCACTATCGCAGCTTGGCGGACTTGCTGCAGCAGGCAGATTTTGTCTGCCT
Source organism: Pseudomonas sp. NPDC087697 (assembly GCF_044743155.1). Lineage (NCBI taxonomy): Bacteria > Pseudomonadati > Pseudomonadota > Gammaproteobacteria > Pseudomonadales > Pseudomonadaceae > Pseudomonas > Pseudomonas sp. NPDC087697. The sequence goes on from NZ_JBIUVW010000016.1 coordinate 19,009, forward strand.
GACGTTGCCATTGACCGCTGAAACCGAAGGATTGATCGGCGCTGAGCAGTTTGCGCTGATGCGCCCGGAGAGCATTTTTATCAATATCTCCCGCGGCAAGGTGGTCGATGAAGCGGCGTTGATCGAAGCGTTACGCCAAGGGCAGATTCGCGCGGCGGGGCTGGATGTATTCGAGCGCGAACCGCTGGCCCATGATTCGCCGTTGTTGCAGTTGAATAACGTGGTAGCGACCCCGCACATCGGCTCCGCGACCCACGAAACCCGCGAAGCCATGGCCCGGTGCGCCGTCGACAACCTGCTGGCGGCGCTGGCCGGTGAGCGCCCGGCGAATCTGGTGAATGGCCAAGCGTGGAAAGCTTGATGGTTTTGGCGGCCGTCAGATAGCTATCGCGAGCAGGCCATCAAATTCAGCACACAACTTCAGACTGATCAGGCCCGCCGGGCCTCCAGCAGCTCCGTCGCACACTGCACGATCCGGCGGCAGGCTTCGGCCAGCCGCTGTTGGTCCAGTACCAGACCAATGCGGATATGCCCCGCCGCACTGGGCCCAAACGCTTCACCGGCGAGCACCGACACGGCATAACCTTCCAGCAATTTTTCGGCGAACGCCTGCGCGCCCACCCCGGTCTCGCGCACATCGACCATCACGAACATCCCGCCATCCGGAATGACCGGATTAATACCCGGGCAATCGTTCAATCGCGCGCACACCAGATCACGCCGCGCACGGTACTCGCTGCGCATCAGGGCAAGCTCAGGCAGATCAGCCTCCAGTGCCACACACGCTGCGTTCTGAACAAAATCCGGAATGCCAAAGAGCATGCACAGCGAAAGATTCTCCAGGTGTTCGGTCAACAGCTTTGGACCGATCACCCAACCGATTCGCCAGCCACTCATGGCGTGGGATTTCGACAGACTGTTCACGGTCGCCGTGCGTTCGGCCATCCCCGGCAGGCTGGCCGGACTGATGTGCTCACCTTCATACAACAGCTCACTGTAGACCTCGTCGCTGATCAGCCACAGATCATGCTTGATGCACAAACGCGCGAGGGCCTGCCAGATCGGCAGCGACAAGCTTGCCCCGGAAGGATTGTTCGGACTGTTGAGCAAAATTGCGCGAGTCCTGGGAGTGATCCGTGCGGCGACGTCCGCCGGGTCAACGCGAAAACCGTTCTCCGGCCGCACCGCTATCGGCACCACCTTCGCCCCGCAGGCGCCGAACACGCCTTCGTAAGTCACGTACATCGGTTCGGCGACCAGCACTTCATCATCCGGGTCGAGCAGGCATTGCACCACCGAATACACCGCACATTGCGCGCCCGGCAGCACCAATACATGGTCGGCATCCACCGCCTGACCGCTGCGCCGGGTGTGACGGCGGGCGATGCTGGTGCGCAGCGACCGCGTGCCGCGCACCTCCGAATAATGGGTATCGCCGGCCAACAAGCTGTCGATAGCCGCCTGGACGATCGGCTTCGGTGTATCGAAATCCGGATCGCCGACCGACAGCAGCAACACATCGACGCCCTGCTCGCGCAACTCCAGCGCTCGGTAGTGAATCTGCCAGGCATCGGCTCCGTCGCCGGCAATTCGTTGGGTCAAGGCTGAATAGCGCATGTACTTCTCCTGTCGCGCAAACTCCACATTCAACCCTATCTCAAATCACGAAACGCGCCACCATGGCATTCAAATCTACCGCCAGACGCGATAGCTCATGGCTGGCGGCGCTGGTCTGGTTGGCACCGGCGGCCGATTGAGTGGCCAGGTCGCGGATGTTCACCAGATTGCGGTCCACTTCGCGCGACACCTGCGCCTGTTCTTCCGAGGCGCTGGCGATCACCAGGTTGCGCTCGTTGATCTGGTGGATCGACTGGGTGATCTGCTCCAGCGCCACGCCGGCAGCACGGGCCAGTTCCAGGGTCGAGTGAGTGCGCTGGTTGCTTTGCTGCATGGAGTCGACCGCTTCGCCGGTGCCGTTTTGAATCCCGGCGACCATTTTTTCGATTTCCTGGGTCGATTGCGCGGTGCGATGCGCCAAGGCGCGGACCTCGTCCGCCACCACCGCAAAACCGCGCCCGGCTTCACCGGCACGCGCCGCTTCGATGGCCGCGTTGAGTGCCAGCAGGTTGGTCTGCTCGGCAATCGCCCGAATCACGTCCAGCACCTTGCCGATATCGCGGCCCTGAGTGGCCAGACCTTCAATCATCAGCGAGGTGTTCTGTACGTCATGGGTCATGGTCTGAATGGCGTTAACGGTTTCCACCACGCGGTCGCGACCTTCACGGGCGGCCTGGGTCGATTGATTGGACGCTTCGGACGTGGACACCGCGTTGCGTGCGACCTCTTCCACGGCGGCGGTCATTTCGTTGACGGCAGTCGCGGCCTGTTCGATTTCGTTGTTTTGCTGTTGCAGACCGCGCGACGCTTCCTCGGTCACGGCACTGAGTTCTTCTGCCGCTGCGCCCAGCTGATTCGCGGAGCCTGCGATCTGCTCAATGGTTTTGCGCAGGTTGGTTTGCATGGTCGACAAGGCACCGAGCAAACGCGCCGGTTCGTCCTTGCCGTCGACCTCGATGGGTTTGGTCAGGTTACCGCCAGCGATGGATTCGGCGGCAGCAACAGCACGGTTCAGCGGCGTGACGATGCTGCGGGTCAGCAACCAGGCCAGCAACACCGTCACCAACGCAGCGATTACCGAAACCGCGATGATGCCGTTGGTGGCGTAAGAATATTGGTCGCCAGCTAGCGCGTCAGCCTCGGTCGCGCCAGCCTGGTTAATGGCGATCAGCTTGTTCAACTGCTCACCCATCAGATCGGTACCGTCCTTGATACGCGTATTGATCAGGTTGTGCATCTCATCGACTTTGTTCTGCCGCGACAGCTCCATCATCTGGCTTTGCGCTTGCAGATAACTGTCCAGCGTTGCCGCAAAAGCTTTGTACACCGCCGTTTCTTCCGGGCCGGCTGGCAGGGCCGCATAGCTCTTTTGAGCTTGTCTGGCGTTGTCAGAAAGTACGCTGATGCGGGTTTCAGCTTCTTGCAACCCGGCCGCGTCGCGGTTTACCAGCACGCGGAACGACAGAATGCGCAAGCGCAAGACGTTCTCTGAGATTTTCCCAAGGAAGGCTACGCTGGGTAGTTGATTGGTTTCCATGTCGATGGAGGCCTGGCGGATGATCGACATACGGTTCACGGCAAATACGCCGAGTACGATCACCAGCAACGCAATGAAAGCAAAACCCAGGAAAGCTCGAGGTGCGATATTCATATTACGCAAGGACATAGGATGAGTCTCGGAGTAGTGATGTCTTCGAGCATCCATGCAGTGAACGCTGGCAAGCAGGAGATCGCTCCCAGCGTGCAGATAGGCGTCTGGAGTCTGGTAGCTGTGTGCGCCTATACCCTGTATCGGCAGGACTTGAGGTTTTATGCAGGCCCGAGAGAAATATATTTCTTGATATGACAAGTGTTTCAAGGATGAAACACTTGTCGGGTTTCAGAGGACTCTTGTAGAAGGACCGAACGCAGTTTGTCAGGCTGAATGCGTTCACCGGTTTTACGGTTGCTACGCAACCGAACGCAGGCTTCGCCAGCTGCTACAGGATTGCCTTTAGCCTTTGAGAGCCGCCACGCGCCAGACGCGGGCGATGTCCCGCGCTCGATCACGCAACAGGCGCGGGGCGTCGGCGCAGGCTTGCTCCAGTGTCATGGGCCCGGACGCGAGCGCGAATGCGGCGTCCACGCCATGTTCGTACATCTGCTGGTAGCCGTCACCAAGGGTGCCAGCGATGACGATCACCGGCACACCCTGCTGCTGGGCGATACGCGCCACGCCAAACGGCGTTTTGCCGCGCAAGGTCTGGGCGTCGAAGCGGCCCTCGCCGGTGATCACCAGGTCCGCATCACGTACCGCATCAGCCAGGCCGACCAATTCGGCGACCACTTCCACGCCGGCGCGAAATTGCGCACCAAGAAACGCCTTCGCCGCAAACCCCAGACCACCCGCGGCGCCACTGCCCGGTTCGTCACGCAGATCCTTTTCCAGGGTTTGGGCGCAAAGCCCGGCGAAATGCCCAAGAGCCTGATCCAGCTGTTGAACCTGTTCGACTGATGCGCCTTTCTGCGGACCGAAAATCGCTGAGGCACCGTGGGGGCCGCACAGTGGATTGTTGACGTCGGCGGCGATCTCGAAGCGCACGTTGGCCAGACGCGGGTCCCTGCTACTCAGATCGATCTGCGCCAGTTGCGCTAACGCCAGACCGCCCGGTTTCAACGTCTGACCCTGGGCATCGAGCAGTCGTACGCCTAGCGCTTGCAACGCGCCGGCACCCGCGTCGTTGGTGGCGCTGCCGCCGATGGCCAGGATGATCCGCTGCGCGCCCGCATCGAGCGCCGAGCGGATCAGTTCGCCCGTGCCGAAGGTGCTGCTGGTGCACGCATCGCGCTTGCCCACCGGCACCAACTGCAAACCACTGGCCTCGGCCATTTCGATGATCGCGGTGTGGCTGTGGGGCAACCAGCCCCAATGCGCCTCGACCTGTGTGCCGAGTGGCCCCTGTACGGTGACGCTGCGCAGCTCACCCTCGCAGGCAGCAAGAATCGACTCGACCGTCCCTTCCCCGCCATCAGCCATTGGGCACTTGACCAGCGTCGCATCTGGCCAGACCTCGGCCAGTCCCAACGCGATGGCGTCGGCCACGGCTTCGGCACTCAGGCTGTCCTTGAACGAATCGGGGGCGATGACGATTTTCATGTGAATTCTCCAGTTTCAATGCCCCCATGCTGCCAGCAGGCATGAACAATAACGCCGGTCCGTTGCACAAGTGCAGCATGGGTTTATTGTTCATTCTCACAAACCTGCCGCCCGCATTACCGTAGGAGCATAGCTTGCTAGCGATGGCGCCCGTAAGATCGCCATCGCCGGCAAGCCGTGCTCCTACGGGATTTGTGTTGTCAGGGGGTGGTGTCGGTCTGCGGCAGCAGCTGCACGCCCAGGTACAACGCGAGCATGCCGTCTAGGCGCAGCGGGTCAACGCCGCTGAGTTCGGCGATGCGCTCCATGCGGTAACGCAAGCTATTGCGATGAATGCCCAACGCATCGGCACACGCCTGGCTTTGGCCGTCGTGTTCGCACCAGCTGCGCAATGTCGCCAACAGTTGGCCGTTACCGTCCTTGGCGATGACTTTGCGCAGTGGAGTGAGCAACTCGTCCAGCGCATCGTCGTTGCGATGGCGCCAGAGCATGACCGGCAGTCGATAGCGGTTCAGCGTCAGCAAACGGGTTTTCGGCAGCACATCGCGCCCGTACGCCAGCAAATCGCCGACCCTTCGATAGCAACGGCGCAAGCCTTGCAAACCGTCGGCCTGGCCACCCACGGCGAGGCGCAGTATGTTCCAGCCCAGACCTTCGAGCTTCTCCAGCAAGCGTTCATTCTCCACCGTTTGCGTAGTCGGCCTGCACCACAGCAACGACGACTTGGCGGAACTCACGCACCAACTGTCGGGATAGCGTGAGATCAGCCAGGCACTCAATGCCTCAGCGGTTTGCCCCGCCCCATGTTCCAGGCCCAACTCGAACAGATAAGGGGTACGCGACAGCTGCGGCTTGAGGCCCATTTGCTGAGCTTCATCGATCAGCCGTGGCGAATCTCCCGCCTCGCTGAGCAGCAACGCCAACAGATCATCACAACGCTGGCGACGCCATTGCTGTTCGGCCTGCTGGTTGCGCTGGCCGACCAGCATCTCGGCGGTCATGCGCACCAGCTCGGCATAAGTACGCAGCAGCTCAGGTTCACCGGTAATGCCCAACACACCGATCAAGCGCTGATCGAGCAGCAGCGGCAAATTGATCCCCGGCTGCACGCCCTTGAGGTGCATGGCGGTCTGGGCGTCGATTTCCACCACCCGACCATTCGCCAGAACCAGCTGCGCACCTTCGTGCCGGGTATTGACCCGCTCCGGCTCGCCGCTACCGAGAATCAGCCCTTGGCTGTCCATGACATTGACGTTGTACGGCAGGATGGCCATCGCCCGGTCGACGATATCCTGCGCCAGGTCGTGATCGAGTTCGAACATGCGGCGTAATCCTTGAAAACGTGCGGCGATTGATTGTTCACCCGCACAGGCTGTTGGCGTAAACCCTGTGCTCAGGCACAAAGACATCCGCTTAGGGGTGACCGAGACTCTCTACGCGATCAACGTTACCCTCGCATCGCAAAAAATCATAATAAAGAGAGACCCGCCATGTCACAGAGCGCCGCTGCCACCCTGGCCACCGATGACGACAAAAACGCCGTCTACAAGCGCGTTACCCTGCGCCTGATCCCCTTCATCTTCATCTGCTATCTGTTCAACTACCTCGACCGGGTCAACGTTGGATTTGCCAAACTGCAGATGCTCGATGCGCTGAAATTCAGCGAAACCGTGTACGGCCTCGGGGCCGGGATTTTCTTCATCGGCTACGTGCTGTGCGGCGTACCGAGCAACCTGGCACTGAGCAAATTCGGCCCACGGCGCTGGATCGCGGTGATGATGGTCACCTGGGGTACGCTGTCGACCTGCCTGCTGTTCGTCACCACACCGACCGAGTTCTATACCCTGCGCCTGTTCACTGGCGCCGCCGAAGCCGGGTTCTTCCCGGGGGTGGTGCTTTACCTTTCGCGGTGGTTCCCGACGTTCCGCCGTGGCCGCATCATGGCGCTGTTCATGTCGGCGATCCCGGTGTCCGGCCTGCTCGGCAGCCCGTTCTCTGGCTGGATCCTCAACCACTTCGCCGCCGGCCAAGGTGGCCTCGCCGGTTGGCAGTGGATGTTCCTGCTGCAAGGCATTCCGACCATTACGCTCGGCGCACTGGCGTTCTTCCTGCTCAGCGACAACTTCGCCAGTGCCAAATGGCTCAAGCCAGAAGAACGTGCAGTGCTTGAGGCAGATCAAGCCATCGATTGGGCCAACAAGCCAAGAACCGCCACCGATTCATTGCTGGCCGTGTTCAAGAACCCAGCGATCTGGGCGTTCGGGCTGATCTACTTCTGCATTCAGAGTGGCGTTTACGCGATCAACTTCTGGTTGCCGTCGATCATCAAGAACCTCGGTTTCGCCGATAACCTGGTGATTGGTTGGCTCAGTGCGATTCCATACCTGCTGGCAGCGGTGTTCATGCTGATGGTGGGTCGCTCGGCGGACCTGCATAAAGAGCGTCGCTGGCATTTGGTGGTACCGATGCTGATGGGTGCGGTCGGTTTGTTGATTGCCGTGAACTTCGCCGCCAACCCGGCCATTGCGATTCTTGGCCTGACCATCGCCACCATGGGCGCCCTCACCGGTCTGCCGATGTTCTGGCCGGTGCCGACCGCCATGCTCAGCGCCGGCGCTGCTGCCGGTGGCCTGGCGCTGATCAACTCCATGGGCCAGATGGCCGGTTTCCTCAGCCCGTACCTGGTGGGTTGGGTCAAGGACAGCACCGGCTCGACCGACGCGGCGTTGTACCTGTTGGCCGGCGTGATTGTCTGCGGCAGTTTGCTGGCACTGCGCATGACCCGCACACTGCGCGCCTGATCAAGTCTGTAGGAGCACAGCTTGCTGGCGATAGCGTTTTCACAGACGCCATCGCCAGCAAGCTGTGCTCCTACAGGGACCATGCATTCATCGATTGCCCCGTGACTGCCCTATTGATAATGTCGACTCGCGTCGGCCACTTCACTTGAGGGATTAAGCACATGACCTACCGCACACTGGGCCACTCTGGACTGCAAGTGTCCACGCTGACCCTGGGCACCATGATGTTTGGTGAGCAGACCAGCACCAAAGATTCGCTGCGCATCATCGAGAAGGCCTGGGATCAGGGCGTCAACTTCATCGACACGGCAGACGTGTACACAGGCGGTCGCTCCGAGGAAATCGTCGGCGAAGCGATTGCCAGTCACCGTCAGGAATGGGTAGTGGCCTCCAAGGTCGGCTTCGGCCCGGTGGACGGTGTGCCGAATCGCAGCGGGCTGAGCCGCAAGCACATCTTCAATGGCATCGATGCCAGCCTGACCCGATTGGGCACTGATTATCTGGACATCTATTACCTGCACCGCGAAGACCACGACACGCCGCTGGAAGTCACCGTGTCGGCCATCGGCGACCTGATTCGCCAAGGCAAGATCCGTTACTGGGGCCTGTCCAACTACCGTGGCTGGCGCATTGCTGAAGTAATCCGCGTTGCCGAGAAACTCGGTGTCGACAAACCGGTGATCAGCCAGCCGCTGTACAACATCGTCAACCGCCAGGCCGAAACCGAACAAATCACCGCCGCCAACGCCTACGGCCTCGGCGTGGTGCCTTACAGCCCATTGGCCCGTGGCGTGTTGAGCGGCAAGTACGCACCGGACGTCACCCCCGACGCCAACAGCCGCGCCGGTCGTCAGGACAAACGCATTCTGGAAACCGAATGGCGGATCGAGTCGCTGCGCATTGCCCAACAGATTCAGAAGTACACCCAGGAGCGCGGCGTCGGCATCGTCGAGTTCGCCATCGCCTGGGTGCTGAACAACTCAGCCGTCAGCTCGGCCATTGTTGGCCCCCGCACCGAAGAACAATGGGATGCCTACACCAAGGCTCAGTCGGTGAAGATCACTGCTGAAGACGAAGCTTTCATTGATTCGCTGGTGACACCGGGGCATTCCTCGACGCCTGGGTTCAATGACGTGAGCCATTTCGTCTCGGGGCGTAAACCACACACCAATTGAATGAACACATATTCCTGTGGGAGCGGGCTTGCTCGCGAAAGCGGCCTTCCAGTCAGCATCAGTGTTGAATGTGAAACCGTCTTCGCGAGCAAGCCCGCTCCCACATGGGGCCGGTGTTGATCATTCGGACAATATTCGTCTTTGAAACCACGTATCCTCTGCACCCGTTTCACGCTCACTCAATGTCTCGCGAGGACAGTTTGTCTAAAGGTATTGCTCTATCGGTGTCAGCCTCGGTGCTGTTCGCCGTCATGTATTTCTACACCTCATTGCTGTCGCCTCTGAGCGGCGTGGAAATCTTCGGCTGGCGAATGCTGTTGACGGTGCCGTGCATGACCGTGTTCATGGTGGTTTCCGGCGAATGGAGGCGCGTGGTCGAAATCCTCCGTCGGGTGGGCAGCAAACCGGCATTGCTGGGGGGGCTGCTGCTGTCTTCGGCATTGCTGGGCGTGCAACTCTGGTTGTTCATGTGGGCACCGCTGAACGGCCACAGCCTTGACGTTTCGCTGGGCTACTTCCTGCTGCCACTGACCATGGTGCTGACCGGGCGCATCGCCTATGGCGAACAGCTCTCGTACCTGCAAAAGATCGCCGCGTTTTTCGCGACCCTCGGCGTGCTCAATGAGTTGTATCAGGTTGGCAGTTTTTCCTGGGCGACACTGTTGGTGGCCATCGGTTACCCGACCTACTTCGTGCTGCGCCGGCGCCTGGCGGCGGACAACCTCGGTGGTTTGTGGCTGGACATGGCGCTGCTGCTTCCGGTGGCGTACTGGTTCGTGCACAGCGGTGAACAGGGCTTTGGCGTATTCGATCAACATCCGTGGCTGTCGCTTCTGATCCCGCTACTCGGGGTGATCAGTGCTTCGGCGCTGGTGGTGTACATCATCGCCAGCCGATTGCTGCCGTTCAGCCTGTTCGGGCTGCTGAGCTATGTCGAACCGGTGCTGTTGCTGGGCGTTGCGTTGCTGCTTGGGGAAAGCATCAAGGCTGGAGAATGGCTGACCTACATCCCGATCTGGTTGGCGGTGCTGGTGTTGGTGTTTGAGGGATTCAAGCATCTGATGCGGCATCGCCGCCCGTGACCTTGACCTTGTAGGAGCCGAGCTTGCTAGCGATGGGGTCCTCAGATTCAACATAAATGTTGGCTGACAGATCGCTATCGCGAGCAAGCTTGGCTCCTACAGAGCCAATACAGAGGGAGTGGCGGATTACTCAGTGGAGAGCACACCACGGCGAACCTGGTCACGCTCGATGGATTCGAACAGTGCCTTGAAGTTGCCTTCGCCGAAACCATCGTCGCCTTTACGCTGGATGAATTCGAAGAACACCGGGCCCATCAGGGTTTCCGAGAAGATTTGCAGCAGCAGACGCTTGTCGCCCGACTCGGACGAGCCGTCCAGCAGAATCCCCCGCGCTTGCAGTTCGTTGACCGGCTCACCATGGTTAGGCAAACGGCCTTCAAGCATTTCGTAGTAGGTTTCTGGCGGCGCAGTCATGAAGCGCATGCCGATCTTTTTCAGATGATCCCAGGTCTTTATCAAGTCATCGGAGAGGAAGGCAACGTGCTGGATTCCCTCGCCGTTGAACTGCATCAGGAACTCTTCGATCTGCCCGGCGCCCTTGGACGACTCTTCGTTCAGCGGGATGCGGATCATGCCATCCGGAGCGGTCATGGCCTTGGAGGTCAGGCCGGTGTATTCGCCCTTGATGTCGAAGTAACGGATTTCTCGGAAGTTGAACAGCTTCTCGTAGAAGTTCGCCCAATAAGCCATACGGCCGCGATACACGTTGTGGGTCAGGTGATCGATGATCTTCAGGCCCGCCCCTACCGGGTGGCGGTCAACGCCTTCGATGAACACGAAGTCGATATCATAGATCGAACTGCCTTCGCCGAAACGGTCGATCAGGTACAGCGGCGCACCGCCGATGCCTTTGATCGCCGGCAGGTTCAGCTCCATCGGGCCGGTCTCGATGTGGATCGGCTGGGCGCCGAGTTCCAGGGCCCGCTTGTAGGCTTTTTGCGAATCCTTGACGCGGAATGCCATGCCGCACACCGATGGGCCGTGCTCAGCCGCAAAGTATGAGGCAACACTGTGAGGTTCGTTGTTGAGGATCAGGTTGATCGCGCCCTGGCGATACAGGTGCACGTCTTTGGAACGGTGGGTCGCGACCTTGGTGAAACCCATGATCTCGAAGATCGGTTCAAGGGTATTCGGGGTCGGCGATGCGAGCTCAATGAATTCAAAGCCCATCAGGCCCATTGGGTTTTCGTATAAATCTGCCATGGTTGGCGCCTCATCATGCTGATTAACGGATCGTTAGTTACGAGCAATGCTGAGAGCGGCGGGTGGCGCGCAGGAGATGCCTCGCACACTGCGGGCGAGAAAGTCACCGTAGATCAATTGGAACCCAAATATCTTCATTGTCGACCCAAGGCTCTTGCGGGCGAGGCTTCTGCTGCCAGAAGACGTTATTCTTATATGCGCAACCCGATTCTACACAGCGTAACCAGGTTTGTCCGCCTTCTCTATAAAATCCCCCTTTTTGCCGTCGGTGCAAGAGGTTTGTTGCACAGGTAGATCCCCAGCAGAATCGCCCCGCCTCCCAGGCACATCGCCCAACTTAAATGCTCACCCAGCAACAGCGCACCAAGAATCACCGCGGTCAACGGATTCAGCGCAATGAACACCCCCGAACGGGTTGCGCCGATTTTGCGGATACCGTCGTAGTACCAGATGTAGGCCAGCGCCGAGCCCAGCACCCCCAGGTACAGCAGGCTGAGAATCTGCCCCACCTGCAATCCACGCAGCACCTCAAGACTCACCTCGCCACTCGCGACACTGGTCGTCCACAACATCAATGTGCCCAGCACAATTGAATAGGTGACGGTGTGCAGCGGGCCTAACGTCTGGTTCAGGCCTTTGGAAAACAACGAGTAGATGCCCCAACCCAGCACGCAGCCGAAAATCAGCAGGTCACCGATCCAGGTGTTCGCCGCCCCCCCGTCAAACACTTGCTGGTTGCGGCTGACGATTACCACCCCTGCCCCGGCGATGCACATCGCGATGCCCAGGACCTTGGCTCGACTCAAGCGCTCCTTGAACAGCAACCACGAAGCCAACCCGATGACGGCCGGATTCAACGCCACGATCAGCGATGCCCGAGAGGCGTTGATGTAGTGCAAGCCGTAAAAGAAACACAGGTTGTAAAAGAAGATCCCGAAAAAACCCAATCCCCCCAGCTGCAACCACTGCCTGAAGGTCGGGCGCACCAAAGGGATACGCGCCAGCACCATGAACAGCAGCAAGGCCAGGCTCGCCAACAGAAAACGCAAGCTCGCAGCGAATAACGGGCTGAGTGAGTCGGCAAGAAACCGACCGGCAACGAAGGTCCCGCCCCAGATCATGGTGACAGTGGCCAGTTTCAGGTAAATCGGGACATCTGAATCACGGGAGCCGCTCTGGACAAGGCTTTTCATAAATCTCCACGGTAAGAAAGCAGTCAGATGACGTATTCTTTGCGTAATACCTGATCATCGTAAAATGAGTAAATACTCATGACCCTGACCCAACTCGAAATTTTTTCGCTGGTGGCCGAGCTGCACGGTTTCACCAGTGCAGCCAACCGTCTGGGCATCACCCAGTCAGCGGTGTCCCATGCCATCAAATCACTGGAGCAGGAACTCGGTGTCGAGTTGCTTAGAAGACATCAATCCCACATTGAGTTGAGTGATATCGGTCAGCGGCTGTTGTTACGCGCCCGCGCCATGCTCGGGCTAGCCAGCACCCTGCGCCAGGAAGCAGCGGACGCCCGAGGGATGAAGCGCGGCACGCTGCGTATCGGCTCATTCGGACCGACCTCGTCGATCAAACTGCTGCCGAAAATTTTGCAGCACTACCGCGCGGCCTATCCCGGAATCGAGATTCACGTTGACGAGGGTCCGGATCGGCAGGTACTGCAATGGCTTGAAGAGCGGCGTATCGATATTGGTTTTGTGGTGTTGCCCGAGGAGCGTTTCGACACTTTCGCACTCGTGGAAGATCAGATGGTCGCGCTGATACCGGCCGATCACGAACTCGCCCGACGCGACAACCTGACCTTGAGTGATCTCTGTCACGACCCGTTCATTCTCACCGAAGCAGGTTCCTCGGAGCTGGTCTCTCGCCTGTTCAATGCTGCCCGGCTGACCCCGGACATTCGCTATCGCAGCTCGCAACTGCTCAGCACCCTGGAAACTGTCAGCCGTGGCGACGCCTTGACGCTGGTCGCCGAACTTTCGCTGCCGAACGCGGAGCAGCCGCGCTACGTGACAAAGCCCCTTACACCGCCGGTCAAACGTCAGGTTGGTCTGGCGGTTCTCGACCAGCGCCAGTCATCACCGGCCACCCTGGCGTTTATCAAGTTGGCCGTGAATCTGGATTACCGTTGAAAAGCACAAAACCCGTACGCCATCTATCATGGCCCGTGTCTGTACTCTTTTTGAGAGGCAAGCCTGTGCCCTGCCTGCATTTGAGAGCCCGTCTCTATCTGAGTGCCCTAGTCCATCGGCACAGGTTCCACAAATGCCATTGACCGTAAAGGCCCGCCGCACGCCGCTGACTCGCAACCTCATCACACTGCTGATCGGCCTGGTTCCTGTGGTGTTGGGGATCGTCATTCTGCACATGCAAGCCGAACGGGGGCTGGAACAGAGCACCTACCAAACAGCCGAAGAAGCGGTGCGCCAATTCGATTTGATGCTCGACAACACCGCGCAGGCGGCGCAAGAACTGCTGCCGCTGGCCGGACAACCGTGCGCCGACGTCAAACTGGCCCTGCGCGAACAAGTCACGCGCCGACCCTTTGTGCGCTCGACCAATCTGGTGTGGGACAACAATCTGTATTGCAGCTCACTGTTTGGCGACTATCAGGCAGCGGTTGATCCTGGCGAGTACACCCAAGGCAAATTGTGGTTGATGAACGGCAACCCGGTCACGCCCGATACCGCGCTGCTGGTGTATCGCCTCAGCGAAGGCAGACAAGGCGCCCTGACCTCCCTTGACGGCTACCACCTGGGCAACATCCTGCGGCTGATTGGCCGCAAGACTCTTCTGCTATTGCAAGTCGGCCCCCACTGGATGTCGGCCGATGGCCAGGTTCACGAGGGTGCCCTGCCCGTATTACCGGTAGCCCGAACCAATCTTGAATCTTCGCGGTATGCCTTTGAAGTGGAGGCCGGCTTTCCCGAGGGCGAAGTCTGGCGCTACATGAAAAGCGAATACCCGCCGCTTTTCAGCCTGCTGATCTTCTTTGGGGCGATTGCCGGGACCATTGGTCATTGGTTACAGAAGCGCTCGTCATCCCCGAGTCACGAACTGCAGCGGGCGCTGGAAGCCGACGAGTTCATTCCTTACTTTCAGCCAGTGGTTTACGGCGACACTAAGCAGTGGGCCGGCATTGAGGTATTGATGCGCTGGAAGCACCCGAAAGAAGGTCTGGTACGTCCGGACCTGTTCATTCCGTTCGCCGAGCACTCCGGCCTGATCGTGCCAATGACTCGCTCGTTGATGCGCCAGACTGCAGCGTTACTCGCCCCGCATGCGCAGTCGCTCCATGAGCGCTTTCACATCGGGATCAATATCACCGCCAGCCACTGCAATGACCTTGAGCTGGTAGACGATTGCCGCGAGTTTCTCTCGGCCTTCCCGCCAGGCAAGGTCGCGCTGGTTCTGGAGTTGACCGAGCGCGAGCTGATCGAACCCAGCGCCATCACCCTTCAATTGTTCGAACAGCTACATGAACTGGGGGTGATGATTGCGATCGATGACTTCGGTACCGGGCATTCGAGCCTGGGCTACTTGCGCCAGTTCAATGTGGACTTTCTGAAGATCGATCAAAGCTTTGTGGCGATGATCGGGGTCGATGCCTTGTCCCGTCATATACTCGACAGCATCATCGAACTCTCGGCCAAGCTGGACCTTGGTATCGTTGCCGAGGGTGTCGAAACCATTGAACAGAGTGATTATCTTGCCGCTCATGGGGTGAACTTCCTGCAAGGCTACCTATTTGGACGACCTATGCCGGGCGCCGACTTCATTATTGCGTTGAACAGCCACTAATTAGCCACTCGTAGCGTTCCATGGAAATCCTCAACAAATGGACCCTCGCACCAAATTTCAGCAAACAGCAGCGTACGTTACATAAAGAAAAAGACGTGATTTACTCTGAGCGAATTAACTACTACAATTTTTCTTGCCTGCGCAGGATTAGCAGGTGAGCCAATAACACCGAGTCGCTACAAGGCTCTTGGCTTATAGCTTTGTTTGCGGTTGGTATCAGCCAAACACACTATTGGAGTAAAGATATTGTCCAGACTCGCTGAATTTCGTGCCGCTGAAAAGGCCCTTCAAGAACAGCTCGCGCAGCTGGAATCGCTGAAGAACGACGCCGGGCTCAAGAAAGAAATCGAATTCGAAGAAAAGCTCCAGGGGCTGATGAAAACCTACGGCAAGAGCCTGCGCGACATCATCGCCATTCTCGACCCGAACCCAAAATCCAGCCTCCAGCAGGCCGCCGCACCTAAAACTCGCCGCGCCCGCGTGGTCAAGGTTTATCAAAACCCGCACACCGGTGAATTGATCGAAACCAAGGGCGGCAATCACCGCGGCCTGAAAGCTTGGAAGGAACAATATGGTGCGAGCACCGTTGACTCCTGGCTGCGCGCTTAAGCTTCCCTGCGCCCCTCCAAAAGCCCTGCCTGCGCAGGGCTTTTTTATGCTCATCTAGAATTAATGCAACGATGATCGTCGATCTAGTTGGAAACGCCTGCTAAATGCCGTTGGTGCCAGCACAACTTCATGCTTAATCCCTTTGGATATTGAGCAATAACCCTCGGTACTGAAAGCACGCAGACATCGCGCACTACTATAGTTTCAAACTATTTCGTGCATCGCGTATCTCATCCTGACTTGCCGCATAAACCTCAGCCTGGCCTGCGTAGGAAAAAACATAGGCCTTATCGGCATCTACCGCCGCGACTAATGTTTGCGACAACACATGTCGTCCATTCTGGGTAACCGTACAGGTGGTTTCCAGCGCAGAGAGCCGGCTCAATGTAGCGGGATGAATTTTGTTGCAAACACTTTGATAGCCGCCCTGAAAAAAATCCTTTTGCACGGACTTGCGCATTTCCAGCAACACACCTTGCAAATTGACTTCATGCCCAGGCTCAACCTGGGTCATGGTCAACTCCATGACCAGGACCGGGTCACCGCTTACATCGTTTTTCACCGCCCGCTGCCTTGAAACCCTGGACGGTGCTTGAGCTGTCGCATCCTCTTGTGGCAACACTTGCACTTCCCAGCCGCTGGGCCAGGTGATCTCGGGAAGCACAGTCTCGGCGCTGGCAACAGCCGAATACAGGCAGGTCAAAACAATCAGATAGCAGTACGGTCGAATCATTGCGCTAAACACTGGCGGGACGAGCGTTAAAGTCTGAACCCCGCCACGTCACCAGGCAATAGCCGACGGTTTTGCTTTGGCGCAACGCGAGCCCTTGCGTATCATTGGCCCACTGCAAGGAAGCCCAATCAACCGCAAGCCAAGGGACAGCTCTTATCTGGAGCGACGTTTGCCCCACTTATTTTCCGGAGGGCCCATGAGCCTGCACGAACTGAACACGTTCCCCGGCGTTACCGCCCAACCTGACACCGCCACGCAACAATTCGTCTTCAACCACACCATGTTGCGGGTCAAGGACATCACCAAGTCCCTGGACTTCTACACGCGCATCCTCGGTTTTACGCTGGTGGAAAAACGCGATTTCCCGGAAGCCGAGTTCAGCCTGTACTTCCTGGCACTGGTCGATAAAAACCAGATCCCCGCCGACGCAGCCGCACGCACCGAGTGGATGAAATCGATTCCCGGCATTCTTGAGCTGACGCACAACCACGGCACCGAGAACGACGAGGATTTCGCCTACCACAACGGCAACACCGACCCTCGCGGTTTCGGCCATATCTGCATCTCGGTGCCGGACATTCGTGCCGCTTGCGAGCGCTTCGAAGCCCTGGGCTGCGATTTCCAGAAACGCCTGAACGACGGCCGCATGAAGAGCCTGGCCTTCATCAAGGACCCGGACGCGTACTGGGTTGAAATCATTCAACCGGCACCGCTGTAAAGCTCTGACTTTTGTAGGAGCAAGGCTTGCCCGCGATAGGCACAACGCGGATCGTCTGATCTACCATGTCATCGTTCATCGCGAGCAAGCTTTGCTCCTACGTAAGCCTTTGCTACGAACACAAAACCCCATGATCGCTCATGGGGTTTTGTGTTTTCAGCGTTGACGTTTACGCAGGTGCAGACGTGCGAATCAGGTGATCGAAAGCGCTCAGAGATGCCTTGGCACCCTCGCCTACCGCAATCACGATCTGCTTGTACGGCACGGTCGTTACGTCACCGGCAGCGAACACACCCGGTATCGATGTCTCACCACGGTTATCGACGATGATCTCGCCGCGCGGCGACAGCTCGACAGTGCCTTTGAGCCAATCGGTGTTAGGCAGCAAACCGATCTGCACGAAGATCCCTTCCAGCTCGACACTCAGCACTTCGCCTGACTGGCGATCCTTGTAACGCAAACCGTTGACCTTCTGACCGTCGCCAGTCACTTCAGTGGTTTGCGCACGGGTGATCACCGTCACGTTCGGCAGGCTGTGCAACTTGCGCTGCAACACCGCATCGGCACGCAACTGCACGTCGAACTCCAGCAGGGTCACGTGGGCGACGATACCGGCCAGGTCGATGGCCGCCTCGACACCCGAGTTGCCGCCACCAATCACCGCAACGCGCTTGCCTTTAAACAACGGGCCGTCGCAGTGCGGGCAGTACGCCACGCCTTTGTTGCGATATTGTTGCTCGCCCGGGACGTTCATTTCACGCCAGCGAGCACCGGTCGCGAGGATCACGGTTTTGGCTTTCAGTGAAGCGCCGCTGGCGAATTTGATCTCGTGCAGCTCGCCGCTCTTGCCCGGCAGCAGCTTATCGGCGCGCTGCAGGTTCATGATGTCGACGTCGTATTGCTTGACGTGTTCTTCCAGCGCGACAGCGAGCTTCGGCCCTTCCGTCTCCTGTACCGAGATGAAGTTTTCGATCGCCATGGTGTCCAGCACCTGACCACCAAAACGTTCGGCTGCAACGCCGGTACGAATGCCTTTACGGGCCGCGTAGATTGCCGCCGAAGCACCGGCCGGTCCACCACCGACGACCAGCACGTCAAAGGCTTCTTTGGCACTGATTTTCTCGGCCTGACGCTCGATGGCGCTGGTGTCGATCTTGGCGATGATTTCTTCCAGGCCCATGCGCCCCTGACCGAAATTCACGCCGTTCAGGTAAACGCTTGGCACGGCCATGATCTGACGATCCGTGACTTCGTCCTGGAACAACGCGCCGTCGATGGCGACGTGACGGATGTTCGGGTTAAGCACTGCCATCAGGTTCAGCGCCTGGACCACGTCCGGGCAGTTCTGGCACGACAGAGAGAAATAGGTTTCGAAGTTGAACTCGCCCTTGAGCGAGCGGATCTGTTCGATCACCTCACTACTGGCCTTCGAAGGGTGACCGCCGACTTGCAGCAAGGCCAGTACCAGCGAAGTGAATTCGTGGCCCATGGGGATACCGGCGAAACGCAGGCTGATATCGCTTCCCGGGCGGTTCAACGAGAACGACGGCTTGCGCGCATCGGTACCGTTGTCGAGCAAGGTAATCTGATGGGAAAGACTGGCAACGTCTTTCAGTAACGCAAGCATTTCCTGGGATTTCGCACCGTCGTCGAGGGAGGCGACGATCTCGATCGGCTGGGTGACCCGTTCCAGGTATGACTTCAACTGAGCTTTAAGATTGGCGTCCAACATACGGGCGATTTCCATTTTGAATACGGTAAAAAAAAACGCCCGAGCGAATCTCGCCCGGGCGTTTTTTTGGGCGGTGCAGCTTACTAAGTGCGGATTGCCGCTCTTGAGTGACTCACAGACTTAGATCTTGCCGACCAGGTCCAGAGACGGAGCCAGAGTGGCCTCGCCTTCTTTCCACTTGGCTGGGCAGACTTCGCCTGGGTGAGCAGCGACATACTGAGCCGCCTTGATTTTGCGCAGCAGCTCGGAAGCGTCACGGCCAACGCCGCCGTCGTTCAGTTCGACGATTTTGATCTGGCCTTCAGGGTTGATCACGAAGGTGCCACGGTCAGCCAGACCGACTTCTTCGATCAGCACGTCGAAGTTGCGGGAGATGACGTGGGTCGGGTCGCCGATCATGGTGTACCGGATTTTTTCGATTGCAGGCGAAGTGTTGTGCCATGCAGCGTGGGCAAAATGGGTGTCGGTCGACACGCTGTAGATTTCTACGCCCAGCTTCTGGAACTCGGCGTAGTTGTCAGCCAGGTCTTCCAGTTCGGTTGGGCAAACGAAGGTGAAGTCGGCCGGGTAGAAGAACACTACAGACCATTTGCCTTTCAGATCGGCGTCCGACACTTCGACGAAGTTGCCGTTTTTGTACGCGGTAGCTTTGAACGGTTTTACTTGGCTGTTGATGATAGGCATCGTTGACTCTCTGTCAGGGTTGAAAAGTTGATGAGGTGAATCCTACCCAGTCGATCGCCTGATGGCTCATTGGCAAACCTGATGCTGCTGATTGGTTTTCGCTATTAGCCAGCACTCTTAATAGAAGAAAACAGTATCTATCCGGCAACGGGCTGGCGTCCGCCACTAAGGCGGAGCCAGACACAGTTTCAGGGGCACCGAAGGACGATTAACCCGCTACCGGCGTGCGCATGGTGACGAATTCTTCGGCAGCAGTAGGATGCACGCCGATGGTTTCGTCGAAATCGCGCTTGGTGGCGCCAGCTTTCAAGGCAATCGCCAAGCCCTGAACGATCTCACCTGCTTCAGGGCCGACCATGTGGCAACCCAGAACCTTGTCGGTCTTGGCGTCCACCACCAATTTCATCAGCGTGCGCTCCTGGCATTCGGTCATGGTCAGCTTCATCGGCCGGAAACGGCTTTCAAAAATCTGCAACTCATAGCCTTCTTCCCTGGCCTGCTCTTCACTCAGGCCAACGGTGCCGATGTTCGGCAAACTGAATACAGCCGTGGGGATCATCTTGTAGTCGACCAGACGATACTGCTCAGGCTTGAACAGCCGACGTGCCACCGCCATGCCTTCAGCCAGGGCTACCGGCGTCAACTGCACGCGACCGATCACATCGCCAATCGCCAGAATCGACGGCTCAGCGGTTTGATACTGCTCGTCGACTTCGACAAAGCCTTTCTTGTCGAGTGTGACCTTGGTGTTTTCCAGCCCCAGATTGTCGACCATTGGACGACGACCCGTAGCGTAGAACACGCAGTCCGCCTGCAACTCGCGACCATCCTTGAGGGTCACGTTCAAACTGCCGTCGGCCTGTTTTTCGATGCGCTCGATGTCGGCATTGAATTGCAAATTCATCCCGCGCTTGGTCAGCTCTTCCTGCAAATGCTTGCGCACCGAACCATCAAAGCCGCGCAGGAACAGCTCACCGCGGTACAGCAAGGTGGTTTCAGCGCCCAGCCCGTGGAAGATCCCGGCGAACTCTACGGCGATGTAGCCGCCGCCGACCACCAGAATGCGCTTGGGCAGCTCTTTGAGAAAGAACGCCTGGTTGGAGCTGATGGCGTGCTCATGCCCCGGAATCTCGGGGATCTGCGGCCAGCCGCCCGTGGCAACCAGAATGTGCTTGGCGGTATGGCGCTCGCCATTGATCTCGACCTCATGCGGGCCAACGATTTTCGCGTGTCCCTCATGCAAGGTCACACCGCTTCCGACCAGCAGGTTGCGGTAGATACCGTTCAGACGGTTGATCTCGCGATCTTTGTTGGCAATCAGCGTTGCCCAATCGAAATTCGCCTCGCCCAACGACCAGCCAAAGCCCTGCGACTGCTCGAAGTCTTCGGCAAAGTGCGCACCGTAGACCAGCAGTTTTTTTGGAACGCAACCCACGTTAACGCAGGTCCCCCCCAGATAGCGGCTCTCGGCCACCGCCACTTTCGCGCCGAAACCTGCAGCGAAGCGCGCTGCTCGTACGCCACCGGAACCGGCGCCAATCACATAAAGGTCAAAATCGTAGGCCATTTTCAATCTCCTCGGCAGGCCACAAGCATACCCGCTGCAGCTTTCTCGGTCAGCGCTGCGAATTACATGGGGCCGGAAAATGAAAAAGCCACCCGAAGGTGGCTTTTCAGAACAAAACAGCGAAGCGCTTTTAGTAAGCCTTGCCAGTCTTGTAGAAGTGTTCGAAGCAGAAGTTGGTCGCTTCGATGTAGCCTTCAGCGCCGCCGCAGTCGAAACGCGTGCCTTTGAACTTGTAGGCAATCACGCAACCGTCTTGCGCCTGCTTCATCAGGGCGTCGGTGATCTGGATCTCGCCGCCTTTGCCTGGCTCGGTTTCTTCGATCAGCTTGAAGATGTCCGGCGTCAGGATGTAACGACCGATGATCGCCAGGTTGGATGGAGCATCTTCCGGCTTTGGCTTCTCGACCATGTTGCGTACGCGATACAGGTCATCACCGATCAGATCGCCGGCGATCACACCGTATTTGTGAGTTTCCTGCGGGTCGACTTCCT
Organism: Pseudomonas sp. NPDC087697; assembly: GCF_044743155.1. Lineage (NCBI taxonomy): Bacteria > Pseudomonadati > Pseudomonadota > Gammaproteobacteria > Pseudomonadales > Pseudomonadaceae > Pseudomonas > Pseudomonas sp. NPDC087697. Next base: position 40,371 of record NZ_JBIUVW010000016.1, read on the forward strand.
GAATCGCGACGATGGTGCAACGGTACTGTTTGTACAGTTTGACCATCTGGGTCAGTACGCCGTCACCTTCCAGGTTTACGCACAAGTCGTCCGCCAGCACGACCGCGAACGGTTCGTCACCGATCAATGGACGGCCGGTCAGAATCGCGTGACCCAGGCCTTTCATTTCGGTTTGACGGGTGTAGGAGAACGAGCACTCGTCGAGCAGCTTGCGGATACCGACCAGGTACTTCTCTTTGTCAGTACCTTTGATCTGGTTTTCCAGCTCGTAGCTGATGTCGAAGTGGTCTTCCAGGGCGCGCTTGCCACGACCGGTAACGATGGAGATTTCTGTCAAACCAGCGTCCAGCGCTTCTTCAACGCCGTACTGGATCAGTGGCTTGTTCACCACCGGCAGCATTTCTTTAGGCATGGCTTTAGTCGCTGGCAGGAAGCGAGTACCGTAACCGGCTGCTGGGAACAAGCATTTCTTGATCATAAAAGTCCTTAAAAGGGCTGTGTGTACGAGTTTCGGCGCAGTCTAATCAGGCGGCGAGCACCTTACAATGCCCCACACTGGCTAACCGATGCCATCATAGAGAAATATTCCAGCGGATAGTTCCGCAGCGACGCATTTATGGTCCAAGCCAACGCCTGCGGAATAACGCAAAGACTTCACTTTAGACCAGTGAACGCGCCCAGGTGCTTTTCAAGTTATCATTGCCCGATTGAACCAGCCAACGAGGCAGATAGATGTCGGCAGCAAAAAGCGTGAACGGTTACCTGATCAATCAGGCCAAAGATGGCCAATGGTGGGTCGACAGCACCAGTGGCGAAAACATCGCCGGGCCCTTCCCCACAGAAGCATTGGCGATTGAAGTGGCCTCGGTGCTGCAAGACACCCCGCCTGCACCCAAGCGGCGCGGCGCCAAGCCTGAGTGACACCAGCGCCTCAAAAGAGCCCTGCCAACGCGCAGGGCTTTTTTGTGTTTGTCTGTACCGACATGGCTGTTCGCTATAGCATCTCGCTGCAGGGCAACTCGTGCCCTTTACACCCTTTTCACTCGATGATGACCATCCCATGAAAAAATATCTGGCTCTGATTGCGGTGTTGGCCTTGAGCGGCTGCGCCACCGCGTCCAAAACCTATCTGGATAACGGTGAGCAAGGCCTGTCGATCGACTGCTCGGGTGAAGCCAATTCCTGGGCAAAATGCTATGAAATGGCTGACGCTTCCTGCGCTGGAACCGGCTATCGGATCATCGGCACCGAAGGCTCGCCAGCCACCAAGGAAAGCGACAAGACCCTGGGCGTCGATGTTGGCAACTTCAAGAGCCGCAGTGTCGTAGTGGTGTGCAAGTAACCGGCAAAACGCTGTAGGCCGTTACATGTGAATTTCGGCGAATTTGATCCCGAGGCCACGCACCGTCTCGATCAAATCGTCCAGCCGACTGAAGGATTCGACCTCGTCGTTCTCATCCACCAGGAAATAGCTGCGCCCTGCACTTTTCTTGAAGAACACTATCCATTCCCCGGAGTTTGCCGGGTTTTGAATCACATGGGTCGCAGAGATGTGCCCCTCTGCATGCCGTTCTCTTACTTGCTCTCGCTTCATTGGCCACTCCAGAAATGACAATGCCGCCAAAGCGCTAACCCGGACGGCATCGTGTCGATGGACGACAGTTTATCGGATGCCTTGGCCAATCGGCACGCCATACTCTCCACTGCCGGCGGCTTGCCGTTCATGCCGTACTGGAAAACAGTTGAAACCTCATCCGGAAATGCACGCATTGGCGGCATCACCGATATCTCCAGGCCGAAACGGCACATTGGACATGCTCTCGTGGAGCTTGATGCTGCTACCACCAGATCGCTCTTCGATATCGAATACCGCAGCAGGGCCTGCGGACAGTTTTCCGGGAACAATGACCCGCACGCCATCCTTGTGCGGTTCCATCTGGAGAGCACCGCGGGTCTTGGCCAGCTTAGCGGCCACACAGTTGGCGTACGCTTGAGGTTTTTTCCCCGAGATCACATTCATGGTCGGCAGCGTCTGACTAATGTCCGAGACTGTCGCACAACCACTCATCGCCAACGCCAGCACCAAAACTCCCCGCTTCATACAAATCCTCCGATAAAGACCTTCCGACAGCACATATACTGTTTTTCTCCGGAGACCGCTGCTTTATCACTCACAAAAACCCGAATAACTGTTTTTAATTGTCAAAGCGGTCAGCGGCAGCCCGATAATAAACCGTTCGGGCTGATAAACTGCGCCACCGCCCATGCTATCGTTTTGATTTTGTAGAAAAAGCCCTTCTGGAGGCGCCCCCCATGAAATTTATCCACCAGCGCGAGCACCTCAACGAAGATGACATCGTCGTCATTCAATGCTCCCAAATGTGCAACATCCGCCTGATGAACGACGCCAATTTTCGCAGTTTCAAGAATGGCGGCCGCCACACCTACCACGGCGGCGCATTCGACACCTTCCCTGCGAAGATCACTGCGCCAAGCACCGGTTTCTGGAACATCACCATCGACACGGTCAACCGCCGGCCGATTAGCGTGACCCGTAAACCGACCCTGACTCACTCGATCAAAATCATTCGCCGGTCCAGCTCGAAACTCAGTTGACACCCCGACCCGCACCGCGACAAACAGGTACGACCGTGGCTCAAACGACCAAGTACGTCATCAAATATAAACTCAACGAAGAACGCCGCTTCGAGTTCGCCCAGCTTGAAACCGGCACCGAAGAAGAAGCCAGAGCCGCACTTGAAGCGATTCACGGCGACTTGTCTGGCATCAGTGAAATAAAGGTCAGCAAAGCGCTGTAACCCCTGGCAAAGCCACTCCGGAGTTCGACCGCAAGCACCGGAGTGTCGCCCTTCCTTGAGCTCCCTAGACTGGCACACCTCAACCTTGAGTTCAGGAGCCGGAACATGCCCACTTCTTCGCAGCACAACGCCCCCGTAGCGCGTTATATCGACGGCGTCTGTGCGATCGCCGAACACTCTCTGACCTCGCGTATCAATGCACTGGATTGGCCTTCCCTGGAGCAAGACCTCGACCGGGACGGCTGCGCGACGATCAAAGGACTGCTGAGCCCTGAACAATGTGCAGACCTCAGCGCACTCTACGCTCAGCCTGCGCTTTTCCGCTCGCAAGTGATCATGGCCCGGCATGGTTTCGGGCGCGGCGAATACAAGTATTTCAGATACCCGCTGCCTGGCATCGTTGCTCGCCTGCGCGGCACGCTGTACCCAAGGCTTGTCCCGCTGGCCAACCGCTGGAATGAACGGATGGACTTGCCCAGCCGCTTTCCCATGGAGCACGCAGCCTTCCTGCAACGCTGTCATGACGCAGGACAGGAGCGCCCTACGCCGCTGTTGCTGCAATATGGTCCGCAGGACTACAACTGTTTGCATCAGGATCTGTACGGCGAACATGTGTTCCCGCTGCAAGTGGCAATTTTGCTGTCAGCCCCCGGCGAAGACTTTACCGGTGGAGAGTTCGTGCTCACCGAACAGCGCCCGCGGATGCAATCACGGCCCATGGTGATGAGCCTGGAGAAAGGCGATGCGCTGATGCGCCCGGTCAAAGGTGTTCGCGGTTATTACCGGGTTAACTTGCGCCACGGTGTCAGTCGCCTGCACAGCGGCAAACGGCATACCCTTGGAGTGATCTTTCACGATGCGCAGTAACGCGATGCCCCCAGCCACCTTCGATCTGTTTGCCGGCGAAGATCAGCAACCGGCCAGGACCGAGCAAATCGGCGAACAATCCTTCGTTCTCCGAGGCTTCGCCCTGCCCTGGGTGGAGCGATTGCTGCCGGCATTGGAGAAGATTTTACTGGCCGCACCGTTTCGGCAAATGATCACCCCTGGCGGTTTCACCATGTCTGTCGGCTTGAGCAGCTGCGGCACGCTGGGCTGGACCACCGATCGCAGCGGCTATCGCTACACTCGCATCGATCCTGTCAGCAGCCAGCCTTGGCCGGCGATGCCCGAGGTCTTTCGGGAGCTGGCACAGGCAGCCGCACGAGAAGCCGGCTTCCAGCACTTTGAGCCAGATGCGTGCCTGATCAACCATTATCTACCGGGAGCCAGGATGTCGTTGCATCAAGACAAGGATGAACGCTCCTACGAGCCGCCGATCGTTTCGGTGTCCCTCGGGTTGCCGGCGATGTTCCTGTTCGGGGGATTTGCGCGTAACGACAAAAGTCAGCGAGTGCCGCTGTTTCACGGTGACATCGTGGTGTGGGGCGGCGTGGATCGCTTGCGTTATCACGGCGTGCTGCCGCTCAAGGAAGGTCATCACTCACAATTGGGCGCACAACGGATCAACTTCACGTTCCGCACCGCGGGATGAAACCCGGAGTTTGACCGCAAGCACCGGAGTGTCCGCATCGCCCGCAGTCGCTAGGCTGAACTGAACCTTCAACCGGTAACACCTCATGACCACTGCCAAACCCACCACAGAGCAAGACCCCCGCTGGTCCGCGGTACTGGCTCGCGACCCTCGTGCTGACGGTCAATTTGTTTACGCGGTGAAAACCACCGGGATCTATTGCCGCCCCAGTAGCCTGGCGCGCCTGCCGAAACCGGAAAACGTCGAGTTCTTCGACACCGAGGAACAGGCTCAGGCTGCCGGTTATCGCCCGAGCAAACGCGCGGCGGCAGACCAGACCCATCTCGCCGCACAGCACGCGACATTGGTTGCAGCAGCCTGCCGGCAGATCGAGTCCGCCGAGACGTTGCCCAGCTTGAACGAGCTGGCAGAAGCCGCGCGAATGAGCGCCTTCCACTTTCACCGGGTGTTCAAAGCGGTCACCGGCCTGACGCCCAAAGGTTATGCCACCGCACAGCGTTCACGCAAGGTTCGTGAGCGCCTGGAGGTGGCGGGTTCCGTGACGGACGCGCTGTATGACGCAGGCTTCAATTCCAACAGCCGCTTCTACGAGTCCGCCGACCACCTGCTCGGCATGAAGCCCAGCGACTACCGTGCCGCGGGCCAGAACACCGACATCCGCTTTGCCGTCGGTCAATGTTCGCTGGGGGCGATTCTGGTGGCGCAAAGTCAACGCGGGGTGTGCGCAATCCTTTTGGGGGATGATCCCCACGCGCTAGTCTGCGACCTGCAAGACAAGTTCCGCCAAGCCAACCTGATTGGCGCCGACCATGACTTCGAACAACTGATTGCCAAAGTGGTGGGTTTCATCGAAGCCCCGGCGCTTGGCCTGGACTTGCCGCTGGATGTGCGCGGCACGGCGTTTCAGGAGCGGGTGTGGATGGCGTTGCGGGATATTCCGGCGGGCAGCACTGCCAGTTACGCCGAAATTGCCCAACGCATCGGCGCCCCGAAGTCTTTCCGGGCCGTGGCCCAGGCCTGTGGCGCCAATACTCTCGCAGTGGCCATTCCCTGCCACCGAGTGGTGCGCAGCGATGGCAACCTCTCGGGTTATCGCTGGGGTGTGGAGCGCAAGCGTCAACTGCTTGCGCGGGAAACCCAATCTCAAAAAATGCCGATGTGTACTGCCACCGACTCAGGGCCGGTATAGGCTTCGAAATCGGTGACAAATCGGCGTTTGACCTGCGGATTGGCTTCGAAATACGCCCAGACGCCGCCCCACGCCTCGATCACACTGCCCGGCATCGCCCCCTTCGCCTCGAAAACCAGATACTGGCCGCCCTGCACTTCAATGGTTTCATAACCGGGGGCGGCTTCACTGACCGCCACCCCGGCCATCACATCGAAAGAACCCGAGGCATCGGACTCATAATTGGAGTACACCCCGTAAGCCGGTGAGTCCGGTTTCTTGTTGGCAATCTTGTCAAACAGCCCATCGACAAAAAATCGCTGCCACATCGGGCCGATTCTGGCGGTAGTTGCCTGCCGCTCAGCACTGTTGAGCGTACGTACACGCAATCCCGACACGCGGAATGGTGAAATCTCGAGTTGCTTCAAATCCATGGAACAATTCCTCCGTAGTTAACGATTCACATCCACCACAACCCGACCACGCAACTGGCCGGCCAGCAACCGCGACGCTGCTTCAATCGCTTCGCTCAAACCAATTTCATGACTGATCAGCGGCAACAAAGCGAAATCCAGATCCTTGGCCAGACGATCCCAGGCAACGATACGGTTGGCTTTGGGCTGGGTCACGCTGTTGATCCCGGCCAAGGTGACGCCGCGCAAAATGAACGGCGCAACGGACGCCGGAAAATCCATGCCTTGCGCCAAACCGCATGCGGCCACGGTGCCATTGGCCCGAGTGCTGGCACAAGCGTTGGCCAGGGTGTGGCTGCCGACCGAGTCAATCACCGCCGCCCAACGCTCCTTCGCCAACGGTTTGCCCGGTTCGGAAAGACTGGCGCGGTCGATGACCTCGCTGGCACCCAGTTGTTTCAGGTACGCGTGTTCCGAGGTACGGCCGGTAGAGGCAACCACCTGATAGCCCAGTTTGGCCAGCAGTGCGATGGCGAAACTGCCGACGCCACCGTTGGCGCCCGTGACCAGCACTTCACCTTGCTGCGGGGTCACGCCGTTACGCTCCAGCGCCAGAATGCTGAGCATCGCCGTGTAACCGGCCGTGCCGATCGCCATGGCCTGCGCTTCGGTGAACGCCGCAGGCAACGGAATCAGCCAATCGCCATCGAGCCGCGCCTTTTGTGCCAGCCCACCCCAATGACCTTCACCCACGCCCCAGCCATTGAGCAGCACCTTGTCACCGACCTTGAAATCCGGATGGCTGCTGACGTCGACCGTACCTGCCAGATCGATCCCCGGCACCATCGGGAATTTGCGTACCACGGGACTTGCACCGGTAATTGCCAGGCCGTCCTTGAAGTTCAGCGTGCTGTACGCCACTCGAACCGTCACATTGCCCTCGGGCAACTGATCTTCGCCGATTTCCCGCAGATTGGCCCGGTAACCGCTGTCATCTTTCTCAATCAAAATGCCGTTGAACATCGTTGTCTCCTGACTTGATCGTTAGTCGAAGGGCGAGCCCGAACGAACACCTTCGCAGCCGCTGTGCAAAAAAGCCATGACCGATATCACAACCGAGGACTACGCTATATTGCGCTCGGCACCTGTGCCTAAAGGCCACTGGCCTTGTGGCGGCGACTCTTGTTACAAAATCCGCTCTTGTCATGAAGAGGACGTCTCAATGAGTCAGTGGCCTGACACCCGCATTCTGGATCTGCTCGGCATCGAATTACCGATCATCCAGGCCCCCATGGCCGGTGCTACCGGATCGGCCATGGTTATAGCGGCCAGCAATGCCGGCGCCCTCGGTTCCATGCCCGCGGCCATGCTGAGCGTCGAACAATTGCGCGAAGAGCTGAAGATCATCCGCCAGCACAGCCAGCGCCCGTTCAATGTGAACTTCTTCTGCCATCAACCACCGGTGGCCGACGAGCAACGCGCTCAGCAATGGAAAAATCTGCTGGAACCGTATTACCGCGAACTGGGCGCTGACTTCGACGCACCGACACCGGTGTCCAATCGTGCACCGTTCGATGACGCCGCCTGCGCGGTGGTCGAAGAATTCTGTCCGCAAGTGGTGAGTTTTCACTTCGGCCTACCGGAAAAATCCCTGCTCGATCGGGTCAAAGCCACAGGGGCAAAAATCCTGTCTTCGGCGACCACTGTCGATGAGGCAATCTGGCTGGAACGGCATGGCTGCGACGCGATCATCGCCATGGGTTACGAGGCCGGCGGCCATCGCGGGATGTTTCTCAGCGATGACCTGAACAGTCAGGTCGGCACCTTTGCCCTGGTGCCGCAAATCGTCGATGCGATCAGCGTACCGGTGATCGCCGCTGGCGGGATTGGCGATGCGCGGGGGATCGTCGCCGCATTCGCCTTGGGCGCCTCGGCAGTGCTACTGGGCACTGCCTATTTGTTTACTCCGGAAGCCAAGGTCAGCGCCTCCCATCACCGGGCACTACGTACCGCCAAGGGAAGCGAGACGGCACTGACCAACATTTTCACCGGGCGCCCGGCGCGGGGGATTCTCAATCGGGTGATGCGCGAACTCGGCCCGATCAGTCCGCTAGCCCCGGCCTTCCCGCTGGCCGGCGGCGCGCTGATGCCACTGCGCGCCAAGAGTGAGGCGGACTTCAGCAACCTCTGGGCCGGGCAAGCGCTGCGACTGGGCGTTGAATTACCGACTGCAGAATTGACCCGACGCCTGGCTGACGAGGCGCTGGCCAAATTGACTCGCCTCTAATCCCCGTAGCAGCTGCCGAGCCCGCGAGGCTGCGTTCGGCCGCGCAGCGGTCGTCAAATCAGGCAACGTGTTTTTTCAGGCAAACCACGTATGCAGGATTTGCGAGGACTTCGTCCTCGAACGCAGCCTCGCGGGCTCGGCAGCTGCTACGGGGTACGGGGCGCGTGACGGCTCATTGTGTGGTGTTTGATACGTTCCGTTTGTCGGCCATTCGCTATATATTCGCCTATATAGCGTTTCACCCCCTCGCATCGGTGCAGTCCGCCTCCAATAAAAACTGCCCACTGCACTTGCCTACCTCGGAGCCGCTTCATGACTATTCGTGTCTCACGTTTTGCCCCCACTTGCCTGGCATCCTTGCTCGCCGTGTTTGCGTTTGGCTCAGCCCAGGCCGATGAGGTCCAGGTTGCGGTCGCAGCCAACTTCACCGCACCGATCCAGGCTATTGCCGCCGACTTCGAAAAAGACACCGGACACAAACTGGTCGCCGCTTATGGCGCCACTGGCCAGTTCTACACCCAGATCAAAAACGGTGCGCCGTTCGAAGTGTTCCTGTCGGCGGATGACAGCACCCCGCAAAAACTCGAGAGCGAAGGCGACACGGTCAAAGGTTCGCGTTTCACCTACGCCATCGGCACCCTGGCGCTGTGGTCGGCCAAGGACGGTTACGTTGACGCCAAAGGCAAAGTGCTCAGCGACAACAAATATCAGCACCTGTCCATCGCCAACCCGAAAGCCGCCCCTTACGGCCTCGCAGCTACCCAGGTATTGGCCAAGCTGGGCCTGACCGACAAGGTCAAAGACAAGATCGTCGAAGGCCAGAACATCACCCAGGCCTACCAGTTCGTCTCCACCGGCAATGCCGAAATAGGTTTCGTCGCCTTGTCGCAGATCTATAAAGACGGCAAAGTCACCAGCGGTTCGGCGTGGATCGTTCCTGCCAATATGCACGAGCCGATCAAACAAGACGCGGTGATCCTCAACAAAGGCAAAGACAACCCGGCCGCCAAGGCACTGGTTGCCTACCTCAAGGGGCCTAAAGCCGCTGCCGTCATCAAGTCCTACGGTTATCAACTCTAAATGACGCTATCGAGTGCCGACTTTTCTGCCATCTGGCTGACCCTCAAACTGGCGTCCCTGACGACGGTCATCCTGCTGGTCATCGGCACTCCGATAGCATTGTGGTTGTCGCGCACCCGTTCCTGGTTGCGCGGCCCCATCGGCGCAATCGTCGCCCTGCCCCTGGTGTTGCCACCGACGGTGATCGGTTTCTATCTGCTGCTGACCCTCGGCCCTAACGGGTTCGTCGGCCAGTTCACCCAATCCCTGGGGCTGGGCACGCTGACGTTCAGTTTTGCCGGTCTGGTGATCGGTTCGGTCATCTACTCGATGCCTTTTGTGGTTCAGCCATTGCAGAACGCTTTCTCGGCGATTGGCACGCGTCCGCTGGAAGTGGCCGCCACCTTGCGCGCCAACCCCTGGGACACTTTTTTCAGCGTGATTTTGCCGTTGGCCAGGCCCGGCTTTATCACCGCGGCCATTCTCGGCTTCGCCCACACCGTCGGTGAGTTCGGCGTGGTGCTGATGATCGGCGGCAATATTCCAGATAAAACCCGCGTGGTGTCGGTGCAGATCTACGATCACGTCGAAGCCATGGAATACGCCCAGGCCCATTGGCTGGCCGGGGTGATGCTGGTGTTCTCATTCCTGGTCTTGCTGGCGCTGTACTCCAGCCGCAAAACCAAAGCTGGCTGGAGCTGATCGATGGCCTCAACGATTCACGCTCGCCTGCAACTGAGCTATCCGGATTTTTCCCTGGATGTCGACCTGCACCTGCCCGGCCGCGGCGTGACCGCGCTGTACGGCCATTCCGGTTCGGGCAAAACCACCTGCCTGCGCTGCATCGCCGGCCTGGAAAAAGCCGAGCAGGGCTTTATCCAGATCAATGACGAAGTCTGGCAGGACAGTAGCAAAAAACTCTTTCTCGCCCCGCACAAACGGGCACTGGGCTATGTGTTTCAGGAGGCCAGCCTGTTTCCCCATCTGTCGGTGCTGGCCAATCTGGAGTTTGGCCTACGGCGTATTCCACGCCAGCAACGCCGCGTCGACATGGCCCACGCTACCGAACTGCTGGGAATCGGCCACTTGCTCGACCGTCATCCACAACACCTCTCGGGCGGCGAGCGCCAACGGGTCGGAATCGCCCGAGCATTACTCACCAGTCCGAAACTGTTGTTGATGGACGAACCACTGGCAGCGCTGGATTCACAGCGTAAAAGCGAAATCCTGCCGTACCTCGAACGGCTGCACGACGAACTGGAAATCCCGGTGTTGTACGTCAGCCACTCGCAGGATGAGGTCGCGCGGCTGGCCGACCACATTGTCTTGCTCAGCTACGGCAAGGCTCTGGCCAGCGGTCCTGTCGGCGAAACCCTGGCGCGGCTCGACCTGCCGTTGGCCTTGGGCGATGACGCGGGCGTGGTCATCGAGGGTCAGGTGACGGACTACGACGCCAATTACCAACTGCTCACTCTGCAACTGCCCCACAGCCAATTGAACGTGCGAGTCGCGCATTCGCCTTTGGCCACGGGCAAACTGCTGCGCGTCAAAGTCCAGGCTCGAGATGTCAGCCTGAGCCTTCAGGGTGGTGAACTCAGCAGCATCCTCAATCGCCTGCCTGTGACGGTCACCAGTGAAATTGCCGCAGACAACGCCGCCCATGTGCTGGTGCGCCTGGATGCTGCCGGAACGCCATTGCTGGCGCGCATCACCCGCTATTCCCGCGATCACCTGCAACTGCATCCCGGCCAACAGCTGTGGGCGCAAATCAAGTCAGTAGCGGTCCTCGCGTAATCGGCTGACGCGCGCAACGCGACCACAAACGTTGTACGGGGAAAGTCTTTTGAGCTAGGCTGGCCGCCTTTCCCCTATGCCGGACGACCTTTCGACGTGAACAACTAAGCCTTTCAAAAATGTATGCGCAACAAGCTGCCACAGGCACTTGTTGGTCTTTTCGACATTTTTTGGAGGTGCCATGACTCACGTCACGCGTCTGCCTGCGCTTGTAACCCTGAACCAACTGTCCTATCAGCTCGCCAACGGCGAAACACTGTTCGACTCCCTGAATCTGCGCTTCGATCATCGTCCCACCGGCATTGTCGGCCGTAACGGCACCGGTAAATCCGTGCTTGCCCGACTGATTGCCGGCGAGTTAACGCCTGCTTCCGGCACACTCAGCCGCTTTGGCCGCGTCGCCTATGTGGCACAAGAACCGATGGCCGTCAGCGGCCAGAACGTCGCGCGAGCGGCGGGTATCGCCGAGACACTCGATGCACTCGCCCGGCTGGCCAGCGGCAACGCATCTGCCCAAGACCTTGAACAAGTAGCTGAGCGCTGGGATCTGCCCGAACAATTGCGCCTGTTGCTCGATGAAGCCGGCGTGCCGGAGCTGACGGCGCAACACCCGATGGATTCCCTCAGCGGCGGCCAACGCGCACGCATTGCACTGATCGGCGCTTTCCTCAGCCAGGCTGATTTGTTGGTACTCGATGAACCGACCAACCATCTGGACGCTGATGGGCGCCGCTGGCTAATGGGCCGGCTGGCCTACTGGCGAGGAGGTTTGATCGTGGTCAGCCATGATCGAACGCTGCTCAACAGCCTTGAGCGTATCGTCGAACTCAATGTATTGGGGGTGCAGACCTTTGGTGGCAACCACGCGGCTTACCTTGAGCAGCGCGAGGTCGAGCAAGCCGCGGCACACGCAGCCCTTGAACACAGCCGCACCCTACGCAGCCGGGAACTCAAACGGCTACAGCGCGAACACGACACGATCCAGCGACGTGCTGCCGGATCGCGCAAATACGCTGAAACCGCCAACGTCTCACGCTTCGAACGCGCCAAAATGAAAGGTGCGGCCACCGAGATCATGGGCCATGTACGTCACGCTCATCAGGCGCACAAGTCCGAGATGAATGATCAGGTACGGGAGGCCAACGCACGGATTCAACCGTCAGATCCGGTGTTGATGACCCTGCCGGGAACCGCCGTGCCGGCCAGTCGGCAGGTGATCACGCTAATCGACACGCAACTGCCCTGGCTGCCACCCGAGTCGCCAACAACATTCCTCACTATTTCACTCGCAGGCCCTGTGCGCATTGCGCTCAGTGGCCCGAACGGTTGCGGAAAATCCACCTTGTTGAAAATGCTCGCTGCACACTGCAAGCCCGTCAGCGGCGATTGCCTGACCCACGTGCCCAGCGCCTACCTCGACCAACAACTGGAATTACTCGACCCGGAGCGCTCCATCGTCGAGCAATTGAACCTGCTCGACACACCGTTATCGGAAGGCTCAGTGCGCAGCCGTCTGGCCCAGCTGCAACTGGACGCTGTACGTGTGAACGTACCGACGCGCCTGCTCAGCGGTGGCGAACGTCTTAAAGCGGCGATTGCCATCGCTTTATGGAGGGAAAATCCGGCCCAGTTGCTGTTGCTCGACGAGCCGACCAATCACCTTGACCTTGCGTCAGTGCAGGCTCTGGAACAGGCCTTACGCGACTTTCCGGGGGCGATCATTGCCGCCTCTCATGATGCTGAATTCCTGCAAGCGCTGGCGCCAACCCATACCTTGCACTGGCAACCTACGGGGTGGAGCCTGCAACACGTCGACGCGCCGAGAATGCTTTGACGCAAGCGACGAATAACACGGAGCCTTTTTGCACCTTTCCAACTTGCTTCTATAGTTGATGTGAGCACGATTACGCCTCGGTGACGCCATGGAAGACATATTCGTTGTGAAACGTTGCAACAAGACCATCGTCCAGGGTCGCCGTGCGGGTGAAGTGGCTCATCAGCAGCCGATTGCGGCAGTCTGGTACCGGATCGCCGATACCCGCACCGGCGGCGGTTTTATCGGCGATGGTTATGAGCGTATGGAAGATGCCATGCGTGAGTGCCGCCGGCTCAATGCCGCCAGCTCGCGGAGCTCGCGTAAAGTCTGAAACGCAGACCTGAAGCGGCTCCGCTGCAATTGGCTTTCTGGGTCTATACTGATTTCAGCTGAAGGATCGGCGACCTCATCGGCAAACGCTCGCTCCCGGCGAGCGTTTTGTTGCTCGATCAAAAGCTTCTCTGATACGGAGGTGTTTCTCATGTCCGAAAAAGAGTCCATCACCACATTGCTCACCCTGCTCGACTCGCGTCAGGCGCGTTTGGCGGCTGCCTGCAAGGAAATCGCCGACTGGGTCGACATTCATGGCGGCCACCCCACTGCCATGAAAATCCGCGACCGTCTGCAAGACATCGAGAAAGATGCGCCGCTGATTCAGAACGCGCTGACGTCGCTCAAACCTATCGACCGGCCACTGCCTCGATTCCGCTAAGCAAGTCCCGGCTCGTACGCTCAAGCCAGTTCAAGTCGGGACTCGCTCAGGATCGCCGCTACACCGACACGGTGTTTTTCAAAGCCGATCCCGCGCAATACCGCTGCGAATACGCAGAATATCGGCGAGCACCGCCAAGGCGATTTCCGCCGGCGTCTTGCTGCCCAGATTAAGCCCGATGGGCGCGTGAATACGTGCCAGCTCAGCCTCACCCAACCCCCCGATACGCCGCAAACGCTCGAAGCGCTTTTGCGAGGTTTGCATCGAGCCCATTACACCGATGTAAAACGCCTCGGTGCGCACCGCTTCCATCATGGCCAGGTCATCGATGCGCGGATCGTGTGTCAGCGCCACCACTGCGGTATCGCTGTGGCAACCACCGTCGGCAATGAACATCGACGGCAACTCGCGACGAATCTCCACGTTCTCAAGGACCACCCCTTCGAGGACCTCATCACGCGGGTCACACAGAATCACCTCGAAACCCAGGCCCACCGCAAACTCGGCACACGCCTGAGCCACGCTGGAGTAACCGGCGAGCAGCAGTCGCTGGGCCGCACCGACGCGCACACGAACCCGATCGATTTCTCGTTCGATACGCGGCCCGTGCTCACGATCAACCAGCAAGCTGCGTGCGCCGCTGGCCAGATTCACTTCACGAATCAAACGACGCTGGCCGAGCAACGCGGACTCCAGTTCGCGCAGATGGGCTTGCACCTCACAGTCCGGTTCAAGCTTTTCCACCAGCACGTCGAGCAACCCGCCGCAGGGCAGTTTCACCAGGGAGCGCGGGTCGTCGCCTTCGCCGTAGCGCACCACCGAAACGGCATCGAGAAACATGCCTTCGGCCATGCGCTCAAGAAAGTCGTCTTCGACACAGCCGCCCGACAGCGAACCAATCCAATGGCCGCTGTCGTTGACCGCCAGCATCGAGCCCGGCGCACGGGGCGCCGAACCGTAGGTGCTGAGCACGCTGCAGAGCCACACACGCTGACCCGCGTTGGACCAGGCCAACGCTCGCCGAACCACTTGCAGGTCAAGATGCTGCATATCAGTACGCCTTGTGCTCAGCGGGAGCGTCCGCCTTCAACTGCTCGATCTGACTGATCAGCAGATCAGCCGATTGACCGCCCCACGCCTGACGCAAATAGTTGATCAGGTCGGTCGTTTGTTGATTGCTCAACTTGTCGGCGAAACCCGGCATCGGTTGCATGCGCTCGAAACCGGCAAACTTCTGTTCGCCAATCCCGCCTTCAATCACCCGCAACAGGTTGCGCGGATCGTCCAGACGCAACGTGGTGTTGCCTTGCATCGCCACCGCGATGTGCGGCTTGCCTTCGCCGTTGGCACCGTGGCAACCGGCGCATACGTTCAGGTAGTCCTGATGGCCGCGCTGGGCGCTTTCGGTCATTTTTCCCAACGGCATTTCGGTCAGCACCTTCGCCTGCGGTGGCGGGTCGCCGAGCAGGAACGTCGCCATGGCCGCCAGATCCGGGTCATTGAGATTCTGGGTGCTGTTATGGAACACCGGGAACATCTCGTTGAACATCGTACCTTGAGCGCTCATGCCGTGTTTGAGGAACGAGCTCAGGTCCTGATGCGTCCAGCCACGTGCCGCCAGATCGTTGGCGAGCAAGCTTGGCGCCAGGTAGCCATTGAGCAGGCCGCCGGTCATGCGTTTGTCTTGCTGCATCGCGCCGGGCAAACCGCGCGGCGTGTGGCACTCACCGCAATGACCGAGTACATCGACCAGGTACTGGCCGCGTTTCCAGTCTTCACTTTTGCCGATCGCCGGTGCCAGTTTCACGTCTTTACCGTAGAGCATGTTCCAGCCCACCAACCCCAGGCGCACGTTGAACGGGAAGCTCAGGCTGGTGACCGGTGCGGCACGGTTGATCGGCGCGACCGTCTGCAGGTACGCGTGGATCGCATCGGAGTCTTCACGCGGCATCAGGTGATACGAGGTGTACGGCATCGCCGGATACAGGTTGGCACCATCACGACGCTTGCCTTCGGTCAGCGCGGCGAAGAACTCGTCGTCGCTGTACAGACCAATGCCGTGATCCTTGTCCGGGGTGATGTTGGTGCCGTAGATGGTGCCGAACGGTGACACGATCGGCAGGCCGCCCGCATAAGGCGCGCCACCGGGTGCGGTGTGGCAAGCCATGCAGTCCGCCGCCCGCGCCAGGTATTCACCGCGCTTGATCTGTTGCTGATCGGCCGCTTGGGCCTGCTGGATCGCCATCAGCGAAACGGCCAGACCAACCGCAGCGCCAAGACTGGAAAGTAGTCGCTTCATGCTTAACCCTCCTTGACCAGGCCGAGATCGGTCAGCACGTTGCGCGTGGCGCTGTAATAACGCACGTAGCCGGTGCAGCGGCAGATGTGATGGCCGAGGCTGTCCTCGATCACCGCTTCCAGCTGGCTTTTCTTGATCGGCTGACGCTGGAGTTTTTCCACCAGCACGGTTGCGGCGTTGACGAAGCCCGGGGCGCAATAGCTGCACTGGAAGGCGAACTCGTCGACGAAGCGTTGCTGAATCGGGTTCAGCTCGGTGACCTTGCCGCTTTCATCGCGGGTCGCGTGGCCTTCGATGGTGCGGATCTTCTTGCCCTCGAAGTAATGCGCGCCGGTGATGCAAGTGCGTACTTCTTCGCTGGTGCCGTCGGGGTTGTCGACAATCACCACGCAGGCGTGGCAAATGCCCTGACCACAACCCAGGCGCGAGCCGGTGAGGTTTCGGTATTCGTGCAGGTAGTCAATCATCGGCAGATCTTCAGGGACCTCAACGGGACCGACGGTTTGACCATTAAGGGTCATTTGAAGCGGACGGTTAGCCATTGAGGGCCTCCTTGATGCGCGCTGGAGTGATAGGCAGGTCACGGACTCGTTTGCCGATGGCGTGGGCCACGGCGTTGGCGATAGCGCCCACCACCGGAATCATCACCACCTCGGCGATGCCCTTGGACGGATCGCTTGGCGACAATGGCGGGAGGATTTCCGAGGTCTGCGTCCAGACCGCAACGTCCTTGGCGCGCGGCAAACGGTAGCGGTTGAAGTTCCAGTCACCCTCCCCCGGTCCACCTTCGTACAGCGGCATTTCTTCCAGCAGCGCGTGACCGATGCCCATGGCGATCCCGCCTTCGAGCTGGCCCTTGACCAGTTCCGGCACCAGCACCCGGCCGCATTCAAGCCAGGAGTGATGGTTGAGGACGTGTACCTCGCCCGAACCTTTGTTCACTTTCAGTTCAACCAGCGTCGCCACGGGGCTGTAATACGTCACCGCCGCGTTGTTCAACTGAGTAGCCGGGTAGGCAATGTTCTGCCGATCCAGCAGGTGGAAACCGGCGCTGGTCATCTGCGCCTTTATCGCGGTCGGCGCACCGTCGCCATACTTCACCGCAAGACCGTCGAGTGGCAGACGCTCGCGCACGCCATTGATGCTGTACTCGGCCTCGGCCCAGCTCCAGCGGTTGAAACCGTGCACGGTCGCGCCAGTCACCAGACCGCGCTCATGGGCACGTTTGGCCAACACGGTGAATGGCAGCGGTTCCATGCCGTTGGCGGTCAGCTTGCCGTCGACCCAATGGGCGTCTTCACGGCGCACCACATAAGGGTTGGCCTGGCCACCGAACGGGCCTTGACGCCAAATTTCGACGGCCGCTGGCCACAGACCGTGGTTGAACAGCACGCGCGCGGCTTCACGGGTGGCGTGGCTGAAGTAGTAAGCCGAGTTGGTCGCCGACGACGCCGAGGCAATCTTGCCGACCCAACGCGGGTTACGCAGCACGGTGTCCTGCTCGGCCTGACTCATGAGGTACGGGTTGCCGCTGCTGGTCAGTTGCAGCTCCTTCCATTCGGTTTCACCGGTCTTCACTTCACTGGCCGGGTTGCCGAGGAAATCGGCGACCACCAAGGCCTGGGAAGTGGACATGCCGGTACCGATCTCGATGCCGATGTGGCGCAGCGTGATATGGCCGTCAGCGGTGAACTCGACGCTCGCCATCGGTGCTTCGGAACCGGTGCCGAAGTCTTTCTGGCAGATGGCAAAACCAATGCCGTACCAGTTATCCGGGTCCTTGGCGTCCTCTTGTTTTTTCAGCGCGTGACGGTTTTTCCAGAGTTCGTTATCAGCTGCCTTCTCAAGAATTTCATGCAGGCGCAACGCACCTGCCGGCACTGCGCCCTGGGTGTTTTTCATCCCCGACAGCAACACGTTTTTCTTGCGCAGCTCGATCGCATCGATGCCCAGACGATCAGCAATTTCGTCCACCATCATTTCGGTGGAGGCCATGCTTTGCAGGGTGCCGTAACCGCGCATGGAGCCGGCTTCAACGCCACGCGAGTGGTACGCGGTCACTTGCAGGTCGTTTTGTGGCATGTAGTAAATCGACTGTGCGGCCGTCGCACCGACCGCCGCCACCGAAGGGCTGTAGTTGATTCGCCCACCACCGTCGATGGACATGTCTGCGCGGAAAATCTTGAAGCTGTGATCCTGTTTGTCGACGGCCAACTGGTAGCGAATGTCGAACGGATGACGCTTGATGCCGCTCTGGAACTGCTCGTAACGGTCGTTGGCCAGACGCACCGGCACACCCGCGCCATACAACGCCGCCAGGGCCGCGTAATAGACAAAGATGTTGTGGTCTTTGGAACCGTAGCCAACGGTGTAGCCAGGGTGCATGTTCAGCGTGCTCAAGCCGAAACGCGACGGCGCAATCATCTTCGCGGTTTCAGTCGCCGCCTCCAGCGGGCACTGGGTCGCGACGACAAAATGCAGGGTCTTGGTCGCAGGGTCGTACCAGCCGTTGCCGTTGTCCGGTTCCATGGCAGCAGGTTCGATGGACGGCGTCTTGTAGCGCTCGTCGAAGACCATCCAGCCTTCTGGCGGGGTTTCCAGCTGCTGCTTCATGCGATCGGCATAAAACAGACCGCGCTCGGTCAGGTTGCCATGCAGGTTCGGCTGGGCGCTCCACACTGGACGCCGTTCGCGAATCATCGGGAACAGGATCGAGTCCTTCAGGCTGGCGAACTCGTCGTCATCCGCCGAGGTTGCGCCGCCGACCCGCACGTAACGGAAACTGCCATAAGGATCGCGCGTGTAATACAGAGCCTTGGCGCCGTAGCGGATCGCTTTGTCGTTGAACTTGAGCTTGTTCTTGGCCTGACGGAAACGTTCGAAGTCGTTCCAGATCAGGATCGCCACCGGGTGGCCGATGAACATCGGCACCTTGCCGGTCGGCAGCAGCGGATCGGGCGCGTGGTCTTCGGGGAAGACAATGCCGTCCTTGTCCAGGTCCTCGCTGGTGACGATGCGATCAGGCTGCAACTCGGTACCCAGCAACGACAGATCGAAACCGTCATAAATGCGGTCGGCACGAATGGTTTTGAGCAACATCGCGTGGCCTTGTTGCTGCGGCCAGCCCGGCATGTCCTTGGCGCGGATGTCGCGAGCAAATACCTTGCTGCCGCAGACCTTGGACAATGAGTCGTTGCGCATGCGGGCCTTGCCGTTGTTGCCGAGCCATTGCTCGGACGGCACGGTCACGCTGTTTTCCATCAAGGCAGCCAACGCCTGGGAGCTGAGCGGGGTCAGCGTCACGCTGACACCAGCAATCAACCCGCCCTGCAGGAAGGAGCGCCGGGATATATCACGGTTGGACATGGATCATCCTCTGGACGGTTATGAATTCCGCCCATGTCGTTATGGTGTACTGGAAAATCTCTGGTCTCAGGAGCCCTTCCTGGCGATGCGAAGGGCTGAAAAGCCGAAAAGCTGACCTAGTGGTTAACTTTATCGAATTTGTCAGGCCTCGGCAAAAGTAATAGTAGTTCGAAGGTGGTTTTCCCTCGTTGAAAGAGGGGCTCTTTACGCGGGTTTAAAGATGCACAGCGTTCCCGGATCTTTTCATGGGCATAAAAAACCCCGCACGATGGCGGGGTTTAGTATTTTCGGCAGCCGCTATTTCGTCACGGCAGTCGCAGCTTCATCGATCAATGCAGCGACTTCAACCGGCATCGAAGCCAGTGATGCATGGCTTGCCTTCAAGGTGATCACCTTTCTGGCGCCGAGCCGCGTAGACATCCTCTGCTGGTTTTCGGGGGCGATCATTCGGTCGTCACTGGAGATCTGATACCACGACGGTTTTTTCTTCCAGGCCGGTGCAGTAATCGCGTCGCCAAACGTACTGGCCAGAGGTGCCTTCTGGGTAATGCCCATCACCAGCCCCTCATTCTCCGGCAGGTCCTGACAGAAGCTTTGGTGATAGAGCTTCGGTTCGACCCATAAATAACCGTCGCTATCGAGCGCAAGGTTCCGTGCCGCAACAGGCAGATGCTCTTGAGTGATACCGCCCGGGCTCTCGCCAGCATCGGGGGCAAACGCGGCGATATACACCAGGCCCACCACATTCGGTTGGTCGCCCGCCTCGGTAATGACCGCACCGCCATAAGAGTGGCCCACCAGCAAGACTGGCCCCGGTTGTTGCGCAATCATCTTGCGCGTGCGTTCCGCGTCTTCAGCCAGCGAGGTCAGCGGCAGCTCAACAGCGCGAATCGAGGTATGGCCCCGCCGAAGCAGCTCCGCTATGACCCTGTTCCAGTGCGCTGCGCCGCCCCAAAAGCCGTGTACCAACAAAATCATGGGTTTGTCGCTCATCAGATCGCTCCCGGTTTCGTAGAGTTGAGTAACCGCCACTCTCACTCGGCACGGGCCGTCATGATGTGGCGCAATACGCCCATCGTTGCGCGTTTACCACCACTGGGATTAGCACGACGCAATGGGTACGTCTACAAAGTTATCCCTTGGCGCTCCTTCAGCATCGTATGGAATCTGGGGGCCACTATGCCTGAAGGGGTTCATTTGAGGGCCGATCGACGAACGGACATTCTTCAGGTCGAAAAAAAGCCCGCATGCGGGCGGGCTTAAAGGGAATATCTCAAAGGAGTCAGGTCAATCTAGGCAGGTCTGGGTGAAGAGTTCGTGAAAGGGTTGTCACCGTTACGGAAATCCCGCAATTCCAGAAATCCGTCCCCAGGCCTGCGTATCAAATGGTTGAAACCATCGCTTTATCAAACATCTTCACATTCACTGGTTCTTTTTTTCTGTCTGGCACCTTTGACTCCACTTTTTGTTCGACCACTTTCGAATGGGCTCAAGAAGAAAGAACAATAAATAGGCCGAGAGAACGAGCGCGAGATCAATCCATGACTCAGCAATGGGCCCTACGAAGTACTCAATGCAGTATTTAATAACGAACAGCAACGAGATACCGCCGAGCGCCATTAACGTGAGAACTGCAAGACTTGATAACCTTTCCTTCAACTGGGTACATCTCCCGACTGTATTGCGGCGACCTCATCTGAGACGCCTGGAAATTTCCATCGTTCCGAAAAATCTACAATGATGCCGCAGAGTCCACCTGGCAGCTCGAAGCTGTGAGTGACGCGCTACGGCGTACAGCGCCTGCTGGAAATCCTGCGGGTCAAAAGCCCCCCCGCACAAAAACGAAACGAAATTGCGCACCATTATTTCGCCACTATCAGCAGCAAGGGTAAACCATGCTTACTTAAGGACTATTCGATGGGCCTTCACTTCATCTGCATAGTTTGCCAAATGATCTTCGGCGGTCTGAAGCACCAGGCACATCCTCAGCAATGACTGGGCGTCGACCTCGTTACCGCCCTGACTCAGTCGCTCGGCGATGCCTTTGAGCTCCACCGCTGACCATCTCAAATCAGACGCAATCTCCTGGAGATCGCTGCGCAATTCGTGTTCGGGTTTGTTGAGTAACATGGCAATTCCCTCCGCGTCACGGCATCACTCGATGCGACGCTCTGAAAATCGGTATCACTGCATAGGACTTGATAACCCTCTCGTGAACTTGATGCAACTACCAGATTTCCACTGCCAGGCTCCTCCTGCAAATCCAGCCTTGCGTCCGATTATTCGCCAGACGCCCACTCAGGCGCAGCGAAAACAGCCATCAACTCGGCCAGAAAAGCGCTCACGGCGTCACGCTGACGGGCTGAATGTAGCTGGAGTGAACAACAACCAAACGAGTGGCAAGCCAGAAACCAACAAGGGTTTGCTTAAGCTTTCGCTCGCAAACCCTTGGTTTATATACCGAGCACAACCACTGCATCAGCCGGCGAATGCTCTGCGCCCGGCTTTCATCTCAGTCCGCAGCTCACCGATAAAGTTGGATATTTCCCGGACACTGGTCAGCTTCGCGGTCGACACGCCGGTGATCAGTAATTCAACGCGTCCGGATTCTGGCTCGACAACCGTGACTCTCAACGATCCGTCGGGACTCACCGTGCAGGTGCACGAGAGTGGGTGGAAACCGGACTCCACAATCTGGCAAAGCTCAAGAAGAGGAAACATGGCATTCCGTCCGTGGGGGATTGTGTACTGGAGTGTTACCTGATCTTTACAGGTTAGCTGACCCCGGCGAATACGAACGAATTAAGCGCAAAGTGCTATGTATTTCTCACATTAGTAATACTGAGCTGCCCGAAACAGAGCTCTGCAAACCATCTAGACTCCAACGAAGAAGTGCTGAAGGTTCATGGAAGTATTAGCCCTTGATAGCGAGCCACTCCCACTCAAACCGTGAGTACACAAGACTATGTGTGAATCCTGTGATTCAAAACCTGCGCCGGACGCGGATGGTCGTCGTCGCTTTCTCCGGCTTGCAGGGCTAGGCGCCGGCGCCCTGCTACTGGCCGGTGCGCTGCCCGACAGCATCGTCCAGGCCGCCGAGAAAAAGGCCCCACCTCCAAAACCACAAAACTCGATCAGCCCGGATGCGGCCCTTCAACGATTGATCGCGGGCAATAAGCGGTACATCAGCGGCACCTCCAAGACACATGACTTCAAGTCCGAGCGTGAGGCCCTGGTCACTGGCCAGAACCCGTTCGCGGCAGTATTGAGTTGCGCTGACTCGCGCATCGCCCCCGAGTATGCGTTTGACACCGCCCGCGGAGACCTTTTCGCGGTGCGTGTCGCGGGCAACTTCGTCACGGAGGAAGGTTTGGCAAGCCTGGAATATTCGGTCCTGGCGCTCGGTGCCCCACTGATACTGGTGCTGGGGCATGAAGACTGCGGTGCCCTCACTGCCGGCATCAAGGCAGTAAAGGACAATGCGGTTTTCCCTGGCCAAATCCAGAAACTGACTGATGCACTCAGGCCCGCTATCGAGAAGGTGATCAAGGACCCGGGAAATCTACTCGAGAACGCGACCGTGCAAAACGTCAGAGACTCGGTCAAAAACCTCAAGAATGCCTCACCCGTACTGACGGAAGCGCTCAACAAGGGCACGCTGAAAGTCGTCGGCGGCATCTATCGACTGGCCAGCGGCAAAGTAGATCTCATCGCCTGATGTGGAAGATGCATCTCACCCAGCGGTGCGATGCATCTTTTGATACCCCACAGACTCGCGCTGTTTACCGTGAATTTAGGGGCCTGGCTTTGTCGTGCAATTTTTCAAGCTCGTTATCAACCGTGCTTTGAACATCCTTCCACTCTTTCGGATTATTTTCCTGTAGCTCGTCACTATCCTGTTGCGCTTCACCCGAAAGGATCGGCTGAACCGGTTTTTTAGAACCTGGTAAGTGCAGATGGATTTTCATGGCTCACCTCCGTACGCCCTATGCCGGTACGCATTAGAGGTTGCGAAACGGCCAATGTTCAAAGGCGAGTCGTTAGAAAAGTGCGCGTGAGAGGCTTTCGGCGACGCTGAAATACCATTCCACGAAGGACAAATTTCAGGCAAAAAAAAGCCCAAGCAGCTGATGGACGCTTGGGGCTTAAAAATGCGTAAACCGTGGTAGGTGAACACGGACGCGATAATAGCTCATCACCCAACATGTAACAAGATATTTACATCTTGTTTTTACACAAAAAATCACCTAACCCCTTAAATAACCACACATTTTTCAAGGCTGTACCTCGATGCTACGAGGGATTCACGTGTCTATATAACGGGATGTGCGTAAACGCGCTCAGATCCTGTAATCGTTGAACAGTTCCTCTTTGATGATCAGCAAGGCGTCCTCGTAGTAGCGCTCACCGCGAGCCTCACTCAGCAGCACGGATCTGACGCTGCCTTCACCCTCGCGCGGTGTGTGCTCGCAGGTAATGAAGAACTCCGCCGTTTCTGCCTTGAACTCCAGATAATAGAAAAGCTCCCTGCCTTCGCGATCCCAATAACCAATTTCTCTACGCATCAGCGACCACCGCAGCACTGTGAAGTTGCCCATTCTAGCGGGTGTGGTCGCCACACCAATGAACGATACGTCGCTACTTCAGCGAGAGCTTGGAGCTATTGAAATGCCCTCGCTCGCATCACCGTAAATCCGAAAACGTTTTACCTCTCCGGCATCCATGGTCGTTACGACCTCGCGCAAGGAAATACCTATCGAGCACAGGCCGTTACCCTTCAGATCTTCTCCCGCGCCTACAAAGACTTCCCCAGGTTTAGTGAAAAATCTTGCTCCTTCACCAGGCCCCATCCTCGCGACAAAATCACCGTTCACGTAAATACCGATGTAGCAGGCCGAACCAAGCAAGCCACCATCACGTGTCACAAAAATCGTCCCGCTGTCTCCCTCGATGGGTTGCTGAAACGCAAAAACCCGATCACTTGGAACCCGAGCTGCTTTTTCTGCTGAAATCGGTGAAGTCATGCACCCCGAAATAAGTACAAAGGCTGCAATAGCTATCAGAATCCGCATGTCGAGCCCTCGCTGAACGATGCCAAGACTTCATCACCACCGAGTGAATTGGATATGCACCAGGATCGTGACCCCATGGCTGAACATATGACAAACAGTATAGATGTCTGGGATGAGAGCCTTGCCTGTTGCGGTGGCTGGCCAAAAAATATTCCTGCACCGTTGGCTATCGCCAGCTCGGACCGAAGGAACACTTGATCTCGTGTCAGGGCTCAGTTGATCGCTACACTTCGACACTTGCTATACACAGGGCTTCGCCAGGCCCTGCGAAGTCGCGCTTCGAACATGGCACTACACACTGCTGGTCTGGAGGAAAATCAGAGCGGCGATTCACCGCTCTGAAGGGCAGGAGTCTAAACGTCAGTCGTCTCTATCATCGTGATCGCGACCGTGGTTACGATCATACCCCTGATCATTCTCACGACGATCGTATCCCCGATCATCGCGGTGATCATAGCCACGATCATATTCACGACCATGATCACGGCCTCGATCATGATCTCGACCGTACCCTCCTCCATCTTCCCAGTAAGGCCAGCAGCCTCCCAGCAGGAGAGAGCTTGAAATGGCCAGGATCATTATCGCTGTGCGCTTCATTTGAACACCCTAAAAGCAAAGGTCAGAGCTACGGAGATGGGTTGTCGTTAGCCCCCCGAATTTAACTCGGAAAGCGTTCAACCGTAGATACGACCATGAAGCAGATCAATGATTCATTAGCGAGATGCGGCAAGCAAAAAACGAATCCAACGATCGTAATGCCTTACAGCGTTTTTTGGTCGTTACCTGTGCGTCTAGCGATTTCGATCCCCCAGTCCAGAGCGTCTTCCATGTCCAGCAGATGTGGTTTGGGGTCGTTATCCTCAAGGATAACCGTGCCATCTGGCCGGTAAACACCGATGAACATCTGCAGCGAACCGTCCCTCAGTATCTTGGCCCTAACCTCGATCTTGCATCCGTTCGAAAGAGTCTCCGAGTGGATCAAGTGGCGCTCAGTCATTGTTGCATCCCTCTCGTAGTTGATATTCGAGTAACGCACACACCCATACGCCATGCTACTCCGGCGAGGTATCCCTATGCCCATGGAAAACCAAATACGATCAAGTGACGAGCGCAGGATCTCAGGATCGATCACACACGAAATCTCGGATCGCCAGGAGCCGCTCACCAGCCAAACTCCGAACACTCATCAATTGTCCCGATTATTTATTTCAGGTTTTCCAGATCGTCAGCCTCAAGACCGCTTTCTCCATCGATATCGTCTGCGACCTCCCCTGCTCTGCTTTTGCAGCGAACATAGACGGTGATTGTGGAGTTGCTTGAAACAATCGCGGGCCGACCCAAGCACCCGGCGAGCACAGCAACTCTGCCTTCTCTAGACTGATCGAGCTCTGCATTCAGCCTGACGATTGCAATCCCCATGACTATGGCTAAAGCGAGAATTGAAGACGCAAAGAACACAAACCAGCCCGAGTCTTTAGCGTCTTTCTGACCATCACTATCGGCGACCATCTCAGCATCCTGCTGTTGACGTGCGGCACAAGAATTCCCATGTGCCAAATGCACAGAATGTACATCAGTCAGCGCCTGTACGAATCCCCTGTAACGTCCCGCCCCCTCGAAAAGTAGTCTCTTGCCCCCACGCCACGGATTCCCCAGTCCTTTTACCTGCAAGCCGTGATGAGTAACGAGCCGCGTGCGGGCTTTTTTGCTTTTGGTGCACGCTCTCGACGGTCAGCCCAGCACCTGATTCAAGGCCTTGATGGGCAGATGGGTCGAACTTTAGCTTTGCAGCGGCCTCTACATTTCTAGATATCCCTCAGACAAGAACACACTGCTAAGAGAAGCTTGGCGATGGAAAGCAAAAGCGTACCTTTTCAAAATGCTCAACACTCTGAAATAGCAGCCTGAACGCAATAACTACTTTTTGAGGTCCACAGCATGCGCATTACACTGCTTACTCTTGCTCTAGGTGCTCTGATCACACAAGGAGCAATGGCCGCTGGGGATGGCACCGCGGCCGTCGGTGGCGGCGTTGGTGGCGTACTAGGTAACATAGTCGGCCAGCAAATCGGCGGAAGCACTGGTGCAGCGATTGGCGCGGGTGTAGGAGGTGCTGCCGGTAGTGCCGTCGGTGCGCCGAAAGGCAACAAAACCAACGCTGCCATCGGCGGCGGGCTCGGATCGGCAGGCGGCTCGGTCGTTGGTCATCAGCTAGGTGGCACAACCGGTTCCACCATTGGCGCCGGTCTTGGTGGCGCCGCAGGCGGCGCAGTAGGCAATAACCTGGCCGACGATAATCGTAATCGCAGTTCAGGTGGCAAGAGCTATAACGGCAAACACAAACATAAGTACAAGAATAAGTATAAGCACGATTAAGTGACTGAATTTACTTGTACGCGAACAACCCGAGCTTACGCCGGGCTGTTCTTTTCACCCCTGTCATCCCTTCGTCACACCTGCCAAGCACAATGGGATCAGCCAAAAGGATTTGGCCCCATCTACAGAGAGCCCGGCCTGATGCCGGGCTTTTCGTTTTGCCATTTTGTCACCCTTCCGTTTCCTGGACTGCTCCCTGGATGAAGGCTGAGCGCAAGAAAGGTCTCGGCGCGAAAAACATGGCAGCGTAGATTTCGTTCAACCTCAACCATGCACTATCGGCAGTCAATTGGACTGCCGAGGTTTGAGTCTGAGCGCAGAGGAACGGATCTATCCCGGCCCCGATATAGCCTTACCAGCGGCGATATTCTTGTCCCCGATGATCATCACCGTAGTAGCGCCCATGATCATGTCCGCGCCCATCACGGTCATGCCAATACGGCCAGCACCCGCCAAGCAGCAGCGTTGCTGACATCACCAAGATCAAAGTAGCTGTGCGTTTCATTTGATTATCTCCGAGCAGGCAACGCCTGACGCTATGTTCGTTTGATCCCCCCACACTCAGGAGGTTCAAACGCCCTATCGCCTGATCACGGGCTGGCCGAGCTCTGTGATCGGCTCCGGAGCTATTACGGCTTTTTCGCCTTAAGGCCAAAGTGGCGTCAAATGTGAAGAGCCCAGCACGATGGCTGGGCTCGGTTTATTTTCTGTGTTCCATCATCTTGTCAGCAAGAAGTTTAGCCCTATCAACCAACACGTTCTGCCTGTCTTCGTGATTCGATTTCGGCCCCCCTACCGTCGGTGCCGTCAGATTACTTTCCGCAATCAACGCAGCACAAAAATACTGATCCCAAACGACTCGCTCTCCAGCCGTCCGCTTGTTCATTTGATCGGAGTTCATATGCGGCTCCTTTTGATGAGGTAGCTCAGCTATTTTACGCCCGAACCACAAACAAGCCCCGCCTGGAATCGAAGAAGTAGGCCACGGCGATGGATGGAAAGGAGATCAGCAGCCTGTGCTAGTGTCAAAAGCCGTCCTTGAGAAAGAGCGTGCATGTGTAGCGCTGCACGACCAGCCCGCCCTACTTCGGGTTGTGGGATTACGGTGTCGATGGCCAGATCAGCTGGAGCAAACCCCTTTCGCGATCCTGTACCAGCCGCCTAACCTACCCTCACCTATTGCGTGGAACGCCCAGCGTACGAAAGTTGGGCATCGAATCATTGCCAGGCAGAGGTATCGTAACGCTGCCCTAATGCGCTGAGAGCAGGCAAGCGGTCAGCTCAAAATATTGATTATCCGTAGCAAGCGCCGAACATCATCAACTGACCGTAGCTTAATGGTCCACTCGCCATCAGGCTTGTCATTTACTTCGCCAAACTCTACGGATAACGCTTTAAGCGAATGATGTTCAGTCTTGAAGGATGGCAGCCGAAAGTAAAAGAGAAGCCAATTATGATTAGACACAAAGCTGAAAGGGCAGCTTCCATCAGAGGCAGAAAAAATCCCAATGGACCGCTCTAACCCACCCAGTGTCTTGGGAGCGCAATTGTAATTTTTCGCAGCGGAAATCGCACCGACCAGCATGCAAAACGCTTCCCGCACTTGCGGGCTTTCGATGGACGAATAGCACTCAACGTACTTCGCCGCATCCCGAGCATCAGTAATCATCTGATTCTCTCCTTAGGTTTGCCCCCCTTTTCAATCTAGCACCATCCATACCAGCTGGAGCCCTTCCCCCATGCCCGCAGAAAACCAAATCACCTAACCGCTGAGCGCAGCGAAGGCACGTAAATTCATCCTGAAGGGTCGCCGGGCCTTCAGCATCGACACTGCGGTACAGCAGGCGCTTCGCCAAATCAAAGTAAGAACTTCCATCTAATCCGAAGTTACGGATTGCCTAAAACGATTCGGCTGGCTGGCAGATCGCTCTTCAGCATCGTGATGCAATAAGGAAACGCTGTAATCGTAGGTCGATATCAACGGCACTGACTCGTCATTACGAGACATTTCAAGCCATCGCCTTGTGCGTTCAATGTCAAAGGATTCGTTCTTTAACGTCATTTTCGCAACAAGATTCGCTGAGACCCTGAAGTGACCACAACTGGCTGAGCATTTGACCTCTGACCAGTCTCCGAGCGCGTGAACAGTCCTAGCGGCAGCCTGACAAATCAAGCACTTCATATTCGATCTCCATATCAATGATCTATCAACTGTAGCCGATCCCCGGCCAAGGACCTCCCCCCATGCCCACAGAAACCCGTATGAGCCGCTGAGCCGCATTTACATTGGTCAGTGTCGCGGCACCAACATAGTCCAGATTCAGCAGCAGCCTATAGCCTGTCTCGGCTTTTTCGAGAGCGGTTGTCGCAGAGGACAACCAAGCCTGCTCAGTCCCCAGAAACGAGTAAGCCCAGCACTAGACTGGTTTTTTTTCACGTCAGGGCGTCGGAAATTTCAGGTTGGTACTGCCATAGCCGCTATCAATACCCTCATGATTTTTCCTCATCCTGAAAGGGGTGACTGCAGCAATTGATTACCACTCGTCCAGGCCAATGAGCTGCTGCCAATTCCTCGTCTACACCTTTAATCATGGAGTCTCTGGCCGCATTTCAACATTCCCCGAATATCTCCGGGTGGCATGCATCCATTTCCTTCTGTTGGGCGTTACGCTTTAAATTCGATGGCATACGAAGCGCCATACGGAACTGCAGTACCTCAAGCTTCGAGCTTCATTTCTCAAGGAATAGAAAAATGACTATTAGCTCCAAAAACTGGCATGCATGGCTGAACACGATGCCACCGAAACCGGACGACTTACATGTCGTCGGAGATGTTGAAGTTGCCAATCCGGGAGTCGAGGCCTATCTGACCATGCGAGCCCCGCAGGGTTTTAACCCGGCATCACTCATGCTGGATCTGCACTTGATCCAACGACCAGGAAACTGGATTCAACAAATGAGCTGCGCGCAAGCCAGATTCTCCAGAGTAATGCCTCCAAATTCGCCTCACTACGCAACGGTTGAAATTTTCTACAATAGTGAGCGAATTGCGTTTATCGACAAAATTTCAACCATCTCCTGACTGATTCGCAGTCGATCAGTTAAGCCGTAACGCCCAGCCGCGACCGCTTGACCGTTCGGCTCAGTCAGTCGCCATTACGTACAACGCCGGTACGAGTCCCCAATAACGCCCCGCCACCTCCCGATAGGGGCGTTGGTGTCCGGTTTGAAAATGGCAAATCCACCCACCCTCTCCTATTGCGTTGAGGGTAGAGACAGGCGCGCAATGGCAGCTTGAGCCATTTCAATCTCGGCGATGGCGTCTTGAGCATGGTCGGCCTTAACCCAATTAAACTGGGGGTCGCCAATTATTGCGCCAATTGACTTCCTGCACAGTTCGTCGGCTTCCAAGCCTTGTCGCCAAGCGACAGCCATTACCGTTTTCAGCGCTATCTCAAGCGCAACCACTCGATCTTCACTCATGACGCAAGCCTCTCTGTAGAGCGTTAAGCGTAGACCAATCCCAACTTCAACGAATCACGCTCCCCTCCGGCCGGCCACGGAGGGCGGCACCTGACTGGAGATACCCCATGAGCACATTTGCTATGTCTGGCATGAATGAGCACTTCGCCCGCGCAGAGGCGAAAAGGGAAGTGCAGGACTTGAACTTCCCACCTCCGTCCATGCAATGGCCGCCAAGCTTCGAACCAGATGGTGTCGATGAACACGTCGGCGATGATCATGAAGCCCCTGACTGCGCCATCTTCTATCGCCTTTACTACACGATATTTTTGGTTCGAAAGGATCAAGCTGCGGAGAAAATAGGGGATCAATGAGCCCAATGCGTTGGTGCGCGAGCAGTTGGCCAAAGTCGCAGCTACTTATCCATGTATCGGCAATCAGACTCATTGATCGTTGCCCAGCTCAATGTTGGGCGATTTCCATTTAACCAAATGGATATGCATTGGCACGCAAACAGCGTGCTATGCACTGTTTTTTTTAACAAAGCAGCTTCTGCACGTCTAATAACCTTTTTTCCTGGCCTTATAGGCTCAGGAAATATCCCTTCCCCATTCGAAGCTCCGCGCGACAAACACGGGGACGGCTTGCCGAGCTGGACGGCGTTACTAGGCCCATCGTTCAGGACTATTTCGTCGCCGAGACATAATGCGGCCCGCCCTCCCCAGAAACAATAAAGCCCAGTACTAGACTGGGCTTTCTCACGTCAGGACATCGGAAGTAGCACCATCACCGCCGCTATCAAAGTCCGCATGATCCTTCCTCATCCTGAAGAAGGTCTTATTTGCCCTGAGGCCAGATAATTGCCTGAGCCACCACCACGTGCGAGCCGTTGAATGTTGCTGCTGGCGAGCCATACAACTGATAGCCCAGCGCGAGTGCTTCAGATACGCGATGGCAAAAGGAAGCGTCATCTTTGCCTGTCAGTAGACGATAAATTGGCAAGCCATCAGGAGGTAAGCTCTGCATTTGATTCGCCTCGTAGGAGAAAGAAAATAAAAACATAACATGCACGATGATCTCGAAGCATACAGCTTCACCGATCACTGCTTGGTCGGACTATAGCGTCGCGGGCCAAATGCAAAAGCCTCAACGACTGGGATTGCGCCAATTTCAGCGCGGATAGGACCTAGGAGGTCAAAATGAGCAATGACGTACAAGATGCCCTGAAATACACCGGATCATCGCTTCTTACTCTGAACTGCATAATTTCAGGGCTCGCCAGTCAACTAAAAGCCACGCAAGGCACAACCGCGGTAGAAGCTGCTCAGGCGTACGCGCTAAAGGTCGCAAAAGCGTATCCCACAGCTAGGGGTGTAGCGCCGGACGCTAAAGCGACTACTGCCTGCGAAATAACGACCTGCCCGCTCACCGTTTTTCGACTTCAGCCAGGGCTAGAAAGACCGCCCTCAATTTGATTCTTGAACGCGCCCAAGGCCGAGACGATTTGCTGACTGATCTCCGGGCTCGCTGCGATGTCTGCCTCTTCCATTCCTTTAGCCAGCAGGTTCACTGTTATCGAGGCAGGCTCGACAATAATCGCGGACATCGTTTCCAGCACTAATCTGAGGGCCGCTTGGGCGTGACTCGCTCGTGGCGATGCGTTGAAAAGGGCTACCGGCTTGCCGGGAAAGTCCTGGCTGGCTACGAGCCAATCCAGTGCATTCTTGAACGACCCCGGAATTCCGCGAGCGTACTCAGGGCACGAAATGAGAATACCGTCTGCCTTGGCAACAACCCCGCGCAGCTCTGCGACGATCTGCGGAGGATCATCCGCCAGATCCGGATCGAAGTGAGGTAATTGACCCACCTCCAGGTAGTGCTTGATCGACATCCCTTCAGGACTGAGCATCTCAGCAGCACGTAGTAGTGCGGAGTTTGAAGAGGCTGCGCGGAGGCTTCCGGAGATCGCAAGCAATTGCACCATGTGTATTCGTTCCATGACTTAGTGGGTCGGTGCATTGTCGCATACACGGACCAAAGCCATTTTTAGCGTGGCAGTAATCCCGCCCGGTAGGCGCGTTCGATTGCCTCCCAGTCGGGCTGCTTGGTTATCTGGTGTATCTCGGGGTTAAAATTAGTAGTGGGTTGCAGCTATCAATGAGACTCAATCCTTCGAGGGCAACACCATGGGTACGACTGAAGAATCGATAATTGCAGCAGCAAGAATGCGCGCCGCATATCGGGGAGAAAATGAGGCATTGGCTGCGGCTTCAGCGCTTGAAGCCGTGGCAGTCCTGAAAAAGTCTTTAACGGGAGACAAATACCAGGAAGCTCTCGAAAGACTGTATCTCGAGTACTCCGCCGCCTGAGCCACCCGTAACGCACTCACCTGTCCATGCAGCAGGGCGACGATAAAGCCTTGCGGCAGTCCGGCTTGGCGCGCGTCGTTGATCACCGTCACCAACGATTGATCGAGAGTCGCCAACACATGGACGATTTCGACGCTCACCAGGAGCTCGCGACGGATGCGTTTTACGTTGCTCATGAATGACTCCGCGCCACCATTCGTCGCTTATTAAAACGTGGCGCGGTATACGCGACGATGCCTGGCTTAAGGATTGCTAAGTACGCCCGTAGCGGCCCCAGAACGACGTAATTCTGGCGCGATGGCAATCAAAATTAACGCTTAAGGACTCCAGCGATACGCTTGGTCAGTCACCGGAGATGTAACGTGTCAACTCTCAATGAAATCGCAGCGAACCACGCGAGAATGGCCAAGGTAAAGGAAGAAGAGTCGACAGGACTGAGTGAGCGACACCTTCAAATAGTGGGTAGCCTCGAAATCCCATCCATTGATGCGCAACAGCACGTTCCACTGCACCTCATCGTCGGAGTGCAGGACAATCACCTGGGACAAGTAACTGGCTACTTGCTCTGACTGCGCTTGATCTCAGTATCGATTTGGTTAGTCGCGACGACAGACTGGCAGTGCAACAAGGGAAGACGCGGGCATTCCAAAAGCTGACTTTCAGATGCGCGATTTACGAGCGAAAGCGATGAATTGCGGAAAAAAAAGATAAAGGCCTGCATGAGGTATCTCACGTAATCCCTTGATATATATGGTGCCATAAGCCGGAATCGAACCGGCACGCCATTACGAGCGGGGGGGTTTAAGTCCCAAGGGGAAATCAATCAGACCGCGCCCTTCAATAGGTTTTCCGGGCCGTAATCAAGCCCGTAAGGCTGCCATACAGCCCAATGTTTCTGCATACCTGTAAATGATTGCGGCCCGGAAAAACGCTTGATAAACGCCAAAAAAAGCGCCGACAGTGTCGCTTAAAACAATCAGCGCTATGCCGATTTTGCATAGTGCTTTCCTACATTGGCATCTACCCTCCCCCGGCGTCCTGCCGACCGAACACAATCACACCTCCCCCGCACCACCACGGATGAACTCGCCTCGCGAATGGGTCAACCACGCCAGACGCTCCGCGCCAGGCTCGAACGCCAAGGCGGTACGGCCCACGCAATCGGCGGTCATTGACCCGCTGTCAACCTAAACATTGTAAATATTGTTGAACGCGACTTCTGCCTGGGGCATCCTTCGCGACGCAAATTTACATGGACGGTAAAATTTGATGCGCTCTTCACCTATGGACGTGCCTATCCCCTGCGCCTGCACGCTCGATACCTCGCATCATCCCCGCGGCCTGAAATCCTCGTTACGTCTTTATGGACTGGTTCGTATTGTCGGATTCAGCGACACGCCTGGGAGCACACCGGTTGAAATTCTTTGCGCGGCGTCCGGCGAAGGCAAAGCGATTCGGGCCTTCGTTTCAAGGCTGGACGCTGAGTTGGTCGCCAGGTCAATGCCTGGCGCGGGCTATCGTGTCGTACCGCTGGCACAATTTGACCCCACTGGATTTATCCAGCAACACCAGGGTTGGCTGACAGTCCACATCACCTGTGGTTTTTCCTCACAGCGCGGCACGTTACGACTGGCAGATGGTGACTTGCCAAGCTTGGGCTGGTTTATCTATGCCCAGACAGGTCCCTGGAGTCCGGGGCGCTTTATCCACTGGGGCGAAGAAGTCGCCGAGATATTGCTCAGCGCCTACCGCAGCGTTGGTATGCCCAATTACAACGCCTGGCTCAACCAGCTTGATGACTATTCCACTCAGGCCATGGACAACTGCGTCGAAATCGCCTGGCAGACGTTGCGGGCCTGTCGTCCCATGCGCGAAAACCACCGAGCGCTGTTCAACCCTATGGATGAGTGCTGGCGCTTTTCCGACTCGCCAATCGACCACTATTACCCCATTTGAAACCTTGAAAAGGAACTTCCCATGAGTGGCAAACCGGCTGCCCGAGTAACAGACCCCACCAATTGCCCGCTTCCGGGGCATGGCACAAATCCAATTGTCAGCGGCTCTCCCAATGTGAACTTCGATGGCCTTGCCGCCGCTCGAATGACTGATAAATCCGCATGCGGTAGCCCAATCACGGGTGGCGTCAGCGCTACGGTTTTCATCAATGGGCTGAATGCCGCTACTCAAGACAGTACCGGTAGCCACGGCAATGTAGTTATGGGTGGGTCCGGCACAGTCATTATTGGCGACACCTTCGTACCGGCACCCTTCAGCGGCCTGCTGCCGATGCCAGTGCACTTCAGCGACAAGTTCAGACTAGTTGACCAAGACTCGGGCGAGCCTCTACCCAATCTTGATTACGCCATCCAGCGCGCTGACGGCAGCATGGAACACGGCGTAAGTGATCCGATGGGGTATACGCATGTAGTGAGTTCGCACCTGCCCGAAACAATCAAACTGTTTCTCGAGGACTAAGGCATGGCAGCAGATGCTCTTCATGCAACCGACTACACACAATCCTCCCCAGAACAAAGAACAAATTTCATTATTTCTGCGTTCCCAGAGGGGCAGACAGAGAGCGTCAAAATCTATATTGGTGACTTCCATCATGGCTGAAGTGGTTAGCAAGAATGGCAGAAAAATGTCTCCCGTAGCCACAAGAGCGGTGACGCCCGTCAAAGACTCCACCCCAAAAACTGTATCGCTGGACGCCAAGCAACAAGTAAGGCGCTCTGAGAATGCAGAGTTTCTAAAAAACAGAAATGTGAAGGCCTTTTTGGATACCCTCGCGCAAGTCGAAGGCGGCGATTATCACGCAAAATTTGGATTTGGTTGGGCGCCGGGCTGGAAAACCGGAAAGTGGACATTCAGTGATGAGTCTACCCACCCCGGAGCAGGTTATGGTGGTTCAACGACAGCGTCCGGAAGATATCAAGTTACGAAAGCCACATGGGCAGAGCTCTCCGTTAAAGCAATGGGATTATCCGACTTCACACCAAGAACACAGGATTTGATTGCAGTTGAACTACTGCGCAGCGTGCATGCAATTGAACCGCTAATAAGTGGAGACTTAAAAGACGCAATAGGGAAAGCCTCCAAAAAATGGGAGGCTTTACCAATGGGGCCAGGAATGGCAAATCGGCCAATAAAAGACAAACCATCAGGCCAACCATACACTGAATATGAAGAAGTAACTAAAATATACAAGGACTTTGGCGGCACTATAAAATGAAACCACATAAAATTCTCATCAGCTTGTTATGCTTCGTTAGCTTTTTTGCGAACGCAACAGACGTACCAATAAAGGAGGGAATGTCATTTTTAAATGCTCGAAAAGCATTAATTCGAAATGGCTGGAAGCCGAACCCAACATATTCAGGAGAGTTTGGTGTCGAAAATATCATTATGAGAAAAGGCTTCGTTGAAATTGAATCATGCACAATGGGCATTCAATACTGTAGCTTCAATTACAAAAAAAATAATATCTGCCTTGGCGTAGGAACTGTGGGCGAAGAGATAAAGGATATGAAAATTTATTCATGGAACTTCAAATGCCCCGAGACGGATTAAGGATCGGTGCTATGTTGGGGGCGGACAGGTGCATTAATGTCCGCCCTGTTACTTTTCTGGCCTTGCCAATTGCTAGCATTTTGCTTTGTTGCGTTAGCATTTTTGCGAACGCAACAGATGTGCCGATTAAAAAAGGAATGCCATTTTTGCTTGCACGAAAAGCATTGATTAAACATGGCTGAAAGCCAAGTTTAGCGAACGAGATGCAGCCGGTTGGCACTGCTGTAATACTTAAAAATATGGGCGTTAGTGAAGTCGAAAGATGCACCCAAGGAGTGCAATATTGTGAGCTCAACTACAAAAAAAACAATGTATGCCTCGGAATCACCACTACCGGCGAAGAAGTAAAAGATCTGATAATTGATGCGTGGGATTTCAAGTGCCCTGAGAAGCATTAGGGAGGGGATAGTTACACCAATATCAGCCCGCTATTCTTCGGACCTTGCTAAGGATGAAGTTGGTTTGTAATTCAGCCTGAAAAAATAAGCTGTTGGCTCGCTCACACCAGAGAGCTGTCATCATCCAGCGCGGTGGTAAAACTGAAGGTGTGAGCGAGCGATGAGAGTGTTTACCAGTAAGTTGCTTTTCGTTTGGCGTCACTGCGTTGTCAACGCACACCGCAAGTTATCATTAGCTGAAAGAGGCAAGAACCTCTCAGTCGCTTGCATACTGGATCGTTATGCAGCAGCGCTACGAAAATGTGGCCGAAAGCTGACGCTGTGCAGAGTCCGCAATGGTCGATTGCAGTCATTCAACTTCAACGCGTTACCTCCCGCACACACGCCTGGCACGCCGCCAGTGCGATCAGTCCCTGGTCACCGGCGTCGGTGATGCCGATAATTCGTTGAGCATGCGCTGGGTCAAGTCTGGCGCGCGCTCCTCCATGAACCACGCCACCGGCGCCGGAAAGTTCTTCACAAAGCGCGGCGTTGCGTGAAGCTGACATCATCCCTCTGCACTACCCAAATACTACTGACAGAAATTGACAGTCGCGCTTGTTACGCTTTGAGTTCATGTGGGGAAGGCGATTCCTCAGACATTTATCAACGCAATAAGAGAAGGACTCTCTAATGACACGCGCCATTACCATTATCACCGAGAATTTTTCAGATTGGGAAACCGCCCTGATCAACTCCGCCGGTCGATCCTATTATGGCTTCGATACACGCTTCGCCACGCCCAAAGGTATCTCAGTCACCTCCTCCGGAGGCATGATCGTCACCCCGCACTTAGCGCTCGAAGCCATCCAGCTCGATGAGCTCGACCTGCTAATCATATGTGGAGGCACCATTTGGCAGACCGATCAGGCCCCGAATGTCGTGACCCTCGTTGCCGCGGCCCATGAAAGAAACATCATCGTCGCCGGCATTTGCGACGGTACCCGTGTGTTAGCGCAATCGGGCGTGCTCGATAACCTCCGTCACACTTCCAACTCGGCAGAGAACCTGTCGAAACTGAATTATGGTGGAGCGGCTTACTATCAGGATGTCCCCTATGCAGTAGCTGATAATCGCGTAGTTACAGCGCCAGGTACCGCTCCGGTCAGTTTCATGGCTGAAATCTTGTGCACCTTGGGCATAGGCGACGAAAACCTCAAAGCCTACTTGGCAATGCACGCTGCTGAGCACCGCCAGCCCGCCTAGATATTGTGTATTTCAGCGGCAGGCGTCAGCCGCTGCAATCAGCTCCCGTTCATATCCAATGCGCTGCCGACGCTCAGCCAGCAGCGCCCTTACCTTCACCTCCAGCGAGTCGGCTTTCTTCAGGCCAGTCGCGGCCCACGGTGGCACGGCCACCTCCTGCGTCCGGCACGGCACCCGCACCGGCACCTCAACCCGAACGGTACGCACTTTCGGCTTCCCGCCTGCACATCCCGCCAATGCCAGCAGCGCCCCCGCCAGGAATAGTTTTTGGAATATTTTACAGCGGATTTCTGCGAACTCCTTCATAGCCCCAACTCCTGATCAATGATCGATGCCGCCGCCTCGACCGGGTCGCCGCCAGTCCGCTCCCGCAGAAGTCGATTGGCTGCGGTGTAGTCTGGCTGGGCGCCCTCCCTCGCCTGGGCCTGCGCCAAAGCTGCGTTCCGCTCCCGCAGCTCTCCGGCCCGCACCAACTCGCCGAGCTTCCTGCCCTGCTCGCCCGCCAGCGCTTCCGGGTTGTCGCGTCCAGCTTTGGCAGTGGTCAGCTCAGTGTTGGCGGTGTTGAACCACGACCGGTAATGATCCGCGCCAAGCGAGAGACTCGCACCGCCAGTGGGGCCTGCCAAAAGATATCCCGCAGCGATCAAAACCGTCCCAACCACTGTCTGGATGATGCCGGCCCGCTTGCTACCGGTCACAATCGGTGCGATTCGAATCTCGCCAGCCCCTCCATAACCCAGCTCTTTCTCCTCAAGATTTTTCGATCCACGGAAGACTGCGAACTCCAAGCCCCTGGACTTTGCATTTGAAATAAAGCGCTCGAAGCCGGGGATCTGAACGCACAAGGCTTTGACCGCCTCTGCCGGCGTTCTTACTGACAACCTGAACTCTCGACCGAACTGTCGTAGAGCACCATAAAGCTTGATTGTCGTTAGTGGTTGATAGTCGATAGCAAGTGCAGACATCACTTTTCTCCAGGCAATAAAAAGCCGCCCGAAGGCGGCCTAGTGGATACGCATTACAAGCAGGAACGGGCTGCTTCAGCCCATTTGCCACCTCCCATAATGGCGCTTGTTTTTTAAATTTTCACCTGTGAACCGCTGGCCGTTTGATCGATATTGGCCAGTGTCGCCACACCAACATAATCCAGATTCAGCGGCAGTCTGAAGCCTGTCTCGGTTTCAGTAGAGGTGGTTGCAGCATTGATTTCTTGCCACTTCGGCATAAGGCACTTTGCATATTTCGCTGGTGACTTCGCTGATGATCCGGATAACTCAGGCTTTCCATACTCAAGGGACGAAACTGAAGAACACCCCGCCAATCACCGGGTAGCCGAAAACGAAAAAGCCCAACACTAAGCTAGACTCTTCCCACACACACCAAGGATTGGTCGCCAAATGAAACTGGCCTATCTGGCTCTTACTGCCTGCTTGATCTTTCAGCCCGCTTTCGCAAAGTCTGATACCGATCCTCAAGCAGTAACCCCTGACGAGTCGCAACTGATCGAGCATGGCTCGTACATAAATAGCGACGGGAAAACCGTACACAGCCCTGCCCATACGAAATCAAATCGTGCACCAGAGGGCGCAACCGCCAAGTGTCGCGACAATACCTACAGTTTTAGCCAGCACCGACGTGGCACGTGCTCACGGCATGGTGGCGTGATGGCTTGGCTGTAGATACGAAATCTATGGTCACCCCCGACACCCTGCGAGGGCTACGCTTTCTCAGGGTGTCGGGGTGACCATCTCATTAAAGCCCTGCTCTAGAATGCAATGCTGTTCATTTAAGGATTGTTGACTAATCCTTGAGCAGCTGGAAAATCCGGACTCCTGATAAGGACTCTGGATTTTTTATGCCCGCTGCACAGGACTTGAGCGCTGTTCTGGAACACAGCTAAGCACTTGTGGGGATCGTCAGTAGGACGCCGTGTAAATGCGCCGAGCAATCTTGTGACTTACTTGGAGGTGACGACCTTTTTCAGCGCGGCCGGAACGAAGGTGTCCAGCTGCTTCACCACCTCGACATAAGCCTCCATCGGCTTGCCCCAGGCATCCGGCACATCGACATTCTTGCCCGTCGCATACTCGGCCAAGGTGAAGGTCTTATCTTTTGCTTCGGGGAACTGTTCGATCAATTTGTTCTTGTGTTTTTCGGTCATCGTCAGCAATGCGTCGGAGTGTTTGATGTCGTTCGCGGTCAACTGCGCCGATCGATGTGCAGTGACATCAATGCCGCGTTCCAGCATCAAGCTGGCTGCGTGGACTTCCGGTTTGGCGTCATAAGGGTCCCCGTCGACTGCGCGCGAGATTACCGCAATATTTGCATTGTCTTTGCTGATGGCTGCGTTGGCGATTGCTTCCGCCATCACACTTCGGCCGGTATTTCCGGTGTCTACGAAGGCAAGCTTTTTAGGCTCCTCGGCTAGTGCGTGGCCAGATAGACCAATCACGCACAGTACGCCAGTCATGGCTGCAACGCGAAGTTTCTTGAGCATTTGTTACCCCTTATATTATTGATTTTATGGAGTCGACAACCGCTACATGCAACGTAGTCACTTAAGCAAGTTGTCGATGCAAATCTCGTTTGCGGAGGCAACGTAGCACCGTGCAAATACCTGAACAACAGCAATGTCGCACGAAAGGAATTTGATGACGCATCGCGCACCACCCCATGTATTCGCTGCCAGGGCGTCCTAACAAAGTCACCAACGCTCGGGCTTTTTTACGCTAGGCTCAGCACCGCAGTGCCTGTGATCAGGCCCCTCCCTTAAAGCCGAGGAGACTTGCTTTATGAACATCCTGAAGAAAGTACTTGCCGCATTTCGAGCCCGGAAAAAAACGGACTTGGTCGGAATTGAATGATTGGACCCTGGCCTTCATAGGTGGCCCAAGTTTCCTGGTAGGTAGCTTCTACTTGTGGGTGGTTGGCACCGTCACGCCGGACCTTATGATTGCCTCACGCGATTATGGCCTCCCCCTGAAGGCCATCTTGGCTTTCATGTTCTTAGGCGGACTTGCGTTAAGCAGCTTGTTTTTTCTAAGCGTCTCCAAGCGGTGCTACGAGCTTCTGTATGAGCGTAACTTCAAGTAAGCGATACGTGGAGTCAGACACAACAATGCCCAGCACTAGACTGGGCTTTTTCACATTAGGCTGGGTCGGTAAACCAGCGTGGCCATCCTGAATGACTTCTATCGGCTATCGGCCAGAAACTTCCGCTCGAGGTGACGATTGAAATTCCCCCCATAGCGGACGCCCAGAGTCCGCCCGCCAATGTGAAACGCTTTCTGGGGGATGCGATATCCTCGGTCGTGCACTACGGTGTAGGTGTACCATCCCAGGACTCAAGCACGGTCTTCGCCAGTTTTACAGTGCAGTTAGGGTGGGGGCGCCTCGAGTCGAACGCAAGGGGTCATCATGAGCGCATTGGTAGTCGCTTCGATCGTATGTGTGTGCGTCTTCGGCAGCGGGATGCTCGGCTTGTTTATTCGCGTTTCCCTACCCGAACATCACCTGAGCGAGGAGTCGACGGGTATGGTGAAGCTGGGGGCCGGCCTGATGGCGACGCTCGCCGCGCTCGTCCTTGGTCTCCTGGTCGCCTCGGCAAAGGTTTCTTTTGACCGAATCGACGACGAGTTCAAGAATACCGCGGCCACGGTCGTCATGCTCGATCGCACCCTGGCCGATTACGGCCCGGAGGCCAAGGAAGATCGCGAGCTCCTGCGCAGCACCTACGCCTCAGCTGTGGAGCAGTTTTTTT
Organism: Pseudomonas sp. NPDC087697; assembly: GCF_044743155.1. Taxonomy (NCBI): domain Bacteria; kingdom Pseudomonadati; phylum Pseudomonadota; class Gammaproteobacteria; order Pseudomonadales; family Pseudomonadaceae; genus Pseudomonas; species Pseudomonas sp. NPDC087697. The sequence goes on from NZ_JBIUVW010000016.1 coordinate 81,890, forward strand.
CCGAAGGAGTCGGGCCGGCCAACGTGAGCGTTCCGGAGAGGCTGGCGCGCGTGGAGCAATTTCAGCATAAGCTTCGGGAACTGGCACCACGAAACGACATGCAGCGCTCGCTTCAATCGGAGGCCCTGGTTCTCAGCCGTGACCTGGCGCATACGCACTGGATGCTGCTCCAACCAGATCAGAGCGCAATTCCAACGCCATTCCTGGTTGTGCTGGTGCTCTGGCTTGCCATCCTCTTCTCCGCTTTCGGTCTGGTCGGCGACAACAACCGAACCGTCATCGTGACTCTGCTGGTCTGTACGCTATCGGTCTCCAGCGCTATCTTCCTGATCGAGGACCTAGCCCACCCGCTCGAGGGATTTATGCAGATCCCGCAAGCGCCGGCGCGCAGCGCGCTCTCCTATCTCGGCCATTAGGCCAGGGTCTCGCGCACGGTCAGCTGAAACTTCAGCAGGTCGTCAAAGGCCAGGCACAGCGCTGTAATACGACCGTTGACGTTGCCAGCGCTGAAGGTTGGGCGAGTGGCTGTGCCGTTGCTGTCTGCGCCAATGCCTTCGATCTGCACCGGCCAGGCCGCGTACTCGTTGCCTTGCCACCAGATGGATTTCGCTGGCAGCTCATCCGGCGAACCGGCATAGGCCAAGAGCTCTTCCGGCGTATGCGGGATTGCGTGAGCATGGAAGCGCAGAACGTCGGCGCCGTACTCGGTACCATCGATTTCAAACAGCCGCACTTCCCCGCCGGGCTCCAGCTTCTGGATGTCCGTGATTAATGCCATCAGGGTTTCCCTTAAGGGTGAAAGGTTTGTTCAAAGGTGGCGGTCAGCGTGTACGCGTTGCCACCCTTATGGGTTGGCTGGTATCCATTGCATTTGTAGAGCCCAAGCTCACCGAGTGGCGGCGTCCAGAGAAACGCTTTTGCGCCCTGCTGGCGATCGAGGAAGGCCATGATCTCCTTGATACGTGCCTTCCCGCCGGTATGGCTAATTGGCCAAGACTGCATCTTGTTGTTGATGCCGTCCGAAACAGTCTGGCCATAGCCATCGCCGAATTGCTTGGTGCGGACACGCTGCTTGATCTCGCCAGCAGCGCCCTTTTCGATCTGCCAATTGAATGTCTCGAGTGCCATGTATTGTCCTTTCGTGGGTAGACACTTCGGAGTAGCCTCGACTGACCACTAGAGGGAGCGCCAAATGCTAATTCGGATTCGATCTGTCAGTCATAACCCAGACTTAGAGCCCGAAATATTCTCGGTTCGCCTACTGCTGGACCCTGATGAAGGCTACGAGGGCATCTTTATGGGGGAGGCCACCGTGACCATCCCGTTTGACTCCAGCCTGACCTTTTCTCAAATTGAGCAAAAAGCCATAGCTGAAGCCAAAAGAGTCCTTTAAACGGCGTGTTGCGGGCGTCAGCCACCCTTTATTGCAGTACGGATTCGCCCGCCCTGCCCCAAGTCCTTGCGAATTTTCTGCTCGTAGACTCGCTCGATCATCGGCGCGATTGTCTTGGCGAAGTCATTTGCTGCAGCGCTTTGCGAGTCACTGGAGGCATCGGTACTGCCGTCGCTGGATATGTTCACCACAACGTTTATCTGCGTTGCCGGCGCCCCACCGCCGTCCATTGCTGCGATACCAGGCCCACCGCCGGATGTCAGCGGCGTGACACTGCCACCTTCGGCGCCGGTCATCAGATACGACCGCCCTCCCTGACTGAACAGCTCCGGTCCCTTCTCGTTCACTTCGTACAGGGTGTTGGGATCAACACCGCCACCCGAAGCCCGGCCACCACCGAAGGTCACCGAGGCGGAGCTGGCATCGAACTGACTGCCGAAACTCTGCGCTCCCGCCTCTGCGCCGCCTGCCGTTGCAGCACCTGCTGCGCCGGAACCGCTGCCAGTGAAGTAACTGATGCCAGCGCCGACCAAACTGCTCAGCAACGCCGAACTGGCCTGCCGCGTAGCAATTCGCGCCATGTCCGCCAGAATCGACTTGGTGAAATCAGCAAACGACAGCTTCCCGGTCATGGCGAAATTGACGACCGCGTCTTCCATCGAACTGAAGGCGTTGCCGAACAGGCTTTTGGTCTGGCCGGCGACATTCTGCGCCGAATCCAGATAGTTGGCCCAGGCCGATGTCGCGCCCTTCGTCCAGTCGCCCTGCGCCGCTTCTACATCGGCATAGTTCTGCCGGATCTGGTCGGTCGCTGCCTTGTTCGCGTCTGCAAGGGCTTTGGATTTGCGGGTGAACTCTTCCTCCGACATGTTGCGCGATGGATCAGAGCGTTGGTTTCCGCTTCAGCCTGCGCAACCTTCTTGCCGGTGTTGGCCAAGCCATCACTGGCCTTGCCGAGACCGTTGACGGCTTTTTCGGCGCCCCCGGCTGCATCGACCAACTTGTCCAGGTCGTCAGCAGCTTTAACGGCTTGCGATGACTCAACCGCGATGCGAAGCGATGCGAAGGTGGTGCTCATTTGTTTTCTCTCTGTTCCGCCATCACCTGCAGGGCTTCAGCTTCCATATGCCGGATGTCGCTGAAGATGCTTTGCCGCTCACTGAGAGGCGCACCACACATTCGAATCGTCGGTGTTGTGGTTAGAGCGTTGCAGAAGCTGTAGCCAACCGGCGTGGGTTCACATGAATTGATTTGGAATCAGGCATGAACGACGCGACCAGGGAAATCACTGAAGCTCTAGATCAGCAAATGGAACTGAATTTTTTCATGGCCAGTAAACTTATAGAGCTATCGCCACCCAGCGAACACAAGCGCCTGAAGAAAGAACTGTATACTCGGCTCAGCGTTCTAAGGGAGCGAACCCTGAATGCCACGTGTGCACTTGATGTCCTGACGAGCGATCGCAAGCCTGCCCGCACCACCCTTTTTTCAGTACTCAAGAAATGGTTTTCCGGCGGTTGAAATCTGGCGCGACGGGGGATTTGTAAACGCAGCGGACTAAGATGGAAGGCAGGCACATGCACGAGCTGCTTGATTTGTTAGGCACGCTGTTCGATTTATTATGCAAGCTGTTCGAATTCGGTAACGCCTACGAACCCCCTCGCCGAAAACGTGTGTTTTCCCTGGGTTCGTGATGTTCGCTTTTGTCGTGGTCATGTTTGAGATATTGATACTCAAGACATGGCTATATCCAGGGGATTAGTGGCTTGGCGACAGACCATCTGGCTCGTTATGGGTATGCAGGAGGTCTGCTATGGCACTCAACAAACCCAACCAAGAGTTGCGCCGCAACTTGATAGCCGCCGCGTTTGACCTCGAAGAAGCCGCCCTGGAAATGTTCAGGCTGGCAAAACAACGCGGGGATACAGAGCTTCTGGAGGCAATGGAGACGATCGAAAAGCTGCATGAGCGAGCTGATCGGCTGACTGCGTATGCTGAAGAGGTGAAGGCGGGAAGGATTGTGCGGGCGAAAGCTGAATAACTCGTGACTCTGGGCACGTGTTTTGGTGGGCGATGTATTCGCGCTGAAGCTGATGAAGCAATGCCCTGAAGAAGGGTTGATCAATGCCAAAGAAACATCGGGAAAGCAAAGCAGCGACTGCTGCTGACATTGAGCGCTCTATCCAGGCGCTGAATAAAATGGCTGAACGCCTCTGGGGCGATGGTCGGGAGACTGAGGCAAAAGCCCTCCTCGATGCCTTAGATGCGTTGAACAGGGCGCTCGATCGGATCAGGATTGGAGAGAGCCGCAGGGTTCTTCATTGAAACGTACACGTCCCAGTTGAAGGCTGGGTGTATAAACAGCGAGGCAGATGGTTGATGGGGCTGCTCGATTTTTTATCCGACCTTCTCGGTGGTCTCGCTAATCTCCAGCCTTACGAAAAACCTCGTAGGGTCTTCACGCGGGGATTTGTCGCATTCTGCGTGATGGTTATGGTGCTTGAGCTGATGACGCTGAGCCACTTCTATGGGCAGCCTGGGTGGTGCTTGGGCTTATGCGGTTGAGGTGAAGGCGGGAAGGATTGTGCGGGGCAAGCCAGATTGGGCGGCGCGCTCAAACCACTTGGCAGAGCAACGACCTTTCCAGGCTACGCTTCGAGTCGCGGTCCGTTAGATCGTTTCGAAGTGGGGCGCAGGCTTTGAGTTTATAGCCTCCGGCTCCACGCTTTTTCATACCGGCCTTGCGCCATCACCCATTCGATCTACACTGCATTCTGTTGAAATCCACTACGCTCCGCTGAAGGATCAGCAGATTGTCTGCCCGCGCATGCGGGCTTTTTTTCGCCTGCTCAGCTGCGACCCCACCGCACGGAATCGACCTCATACCAGATCAGTACGCCCTCCCCGACATCCTCGAAAGAATGCACGAGAACCAGCTCGCCCTGGAGGCAGCCCTCATGGAGATCACCCTGTGGGTTGAGCAGCGCGGATCGGAAGAGGCTGGCGATAACGTTCGCGGGGCGCTACATGCCATTGGCGAGAACTGTGGGCACATCAAGCAAGGATTGGCCAGGCTGAAAGCGGCTCAACCGCGCTAGACCTGAGCCTCGGTCACACCGTCATTTATTGTGCAAGGGCCGCAGATAACACTCCGCCAAATTAGGAGATGGTCGGCCCATGCTAGTATCAAAAATCTTCCTTGAGAAAGAGCGTGCATGTGAAATTGCCTCGTCCATCTGAACGCGCAGAGACTCTTCAAAACCTTCGTAACGAGAAGATGGCACGTTCGGCACACGCCTATATGCGCGGCAACACAATCCAGTTTTATGAGTGGCTTCACAGTCAAAGCGGCCGGCGCCTACCTCATGGCCCAAACGTTTGGATCTGCGGAGATTGTCACTCCGGGAATTTAGGACCAACCGCTGACACACGTGGCGGGATTGATATACACATTCGTGACCTTGACCAAACTGTCATCGGCAACCCCGCACACGATCTGGTTCGTCTAGCGCTATCGCTCGCTACTGCTGCCCGTGGCTCCGATTTACCAGGCGTCACCACTGCGCGAATGATGGAAGAAATGGTCAAGGGATATGAACAAGCTCTACTGGATGAGCCTGACACCATTCCTGAGCGACCGAGCCAAGTAAAAGCCAGTATGCGCGACGCAGTTAAGCGAACGTGGAAGCACCTAGCCAAGGAACGAGTCGAAAATACGAAACCCACAATCCCTAAAGGCTCACGCTTTTGGTCGCTCGCACGGGAAGAAAAGGCAGCGCTAAAAACCCTATGCGCGGGACCCGAAATCCAACAGTTGGTGACCTCGATCAAAGGCCGACCGAATGATGCAAGAGTTGAGCTTCTGGATTCAGCCTACTGGGTGAAAGGATGCAGTTCCTTGGGTCTGTTGCGCTATGCGGTTTTGCTCGGTGTTGGCGAACATGAAGAGCAAGACTATTGCTTGATTGATATCAAAGAGGCCATAGGTGCCGCAGCACCGCGCGGCCCGCATGCGCACATGCCTCGAGACAATGCTCGACGAGTCGTTGAGGGGGCTCGCCAGTTATCGCCTGCGTTGGGTCAGCGCATGATGGCGACACGCTTTCTTGATCATGGTTTTTTTATTCGGGAGCTGCTTCCTCAAGACCTGAAGCTCCAGCTGGAGAAAACTAGCGAAGTAGACGCTAAGCACGCCGCAGGTTATCTAGCACGAGTGGTAGGCATTGCCCATGCAAGGCAAATGGATGAAACAACACGTAAAAGCTGGCTCGCCGAATTGCAACTCAGCCGCTCAAAAACTCTCGATGCGCCTTCATGGCTATGGAGCAGTGTCGTACAGCTGGTCAGCAATCATGAGCTGGGTTACCTCGAGCACTGTCGTCGGTATGCCTTAGGTGCATCCGCCAAAAGTCGGTAGTGCGCCTGCACGCAACCAGAGAGACAAACACTCATTGCTCGAAAAGACTTAATAAGCTCGAATCAGATCGACTTCCAGATGCCAAAGACACCCCTGAATGTATGCGTCGCAGAAACTGCCGCCATGTTTGGGCTTTTTGTTGACCACCCTCCTCCAGCTGCAACGCTTTCACTTCCCTGAATGGAATCAACCTCATGCCTGATCAATACGCCCTCCCCGACATCCTCGAAAGAATGCACGAGAACCAGCTCGCCCTGGAGGCAGCCCTCATGGAGATCACTCTGTGGGTTGAGTAACGCGGATCGGCAGAAGTCGGCGAGTACATTCGCGGCGCGCTGCAAGCGATCGATGAGAACGCCGGATACATCAAACAGGGACTGGCCAGGTTGAAGGTCGCCCAGCAGCAATAAGCCCCTCGCCGGCCGAGAGCCCGCCACGTGCGATTCTTTGTTTTCCGGGGAAAAATGAGGCTAACGCACCGTCAGCCCGCGCACCCGATCTGCCCAGCCTGAAACCGTAGGCATCCAATTAGCAGGTTTTTTTCCTCTATAGCAGAGCTTTCGAGCCATCTCTCAGATTAGTCCGAAAGACAGGACTGCTGCTGCCGCTCTACCTTGGGGTTCTTGCTTGGTTTACCGTTTTCGGATCGGACTGATAAGCCTCGGGGCCGAGCGAGCTCCTTCTGGTTTTTTATGTGATGAGCGAATTTTTCTATGGGTGATTTTTTTGGGATGCTGATTGTTATCTTCTGTTTGGTCACAGTCGCCTGCTGCTGTATTGAGTCTCGGAATAGTCGCTAGCCAAAAGCCATTGTTTATGGCCTCACCACCAGACCCGCATCCTAGGTTAACTCTCCCGGACAGCCCGCCACCTGCGGGCTTTTTTGCGCCTGCTCATCAGTCGCCGTGTAACTCTCACCCATATAACAACCAAATTCGCACTCCAATCTGCCGAAACATGACAAAATAAATACTGTACATGCATACAGCAAAGCAAGGAGCACCAAATGCCACAAGTCGCACTAGCCACGCCACAAGCCAGAAACTGCTATGAGCTCGTTGGTCGGCGCATTCAACGCCTGATCGCTACACCCAATGTCCAGAAGGTTCAGGTGGTTACGATCACGACCCTACGTGCGAAAGCTCTTCGTCAATGATTCGCTCAGCATTCTTCGCAGCGGTTGTCGCAAACTCGTAACAGATCCGGTAGTCCTGCTCTGTTACGGATGCAGATCCCTGCAAGTTCTCCAGGCAGCGCGTTAATGCATGCTTTATCAAGCCATCATTTAAAGTATTACGGGCTGCCTCTTCACCTTCAACCGCTCGAATGGCAGCTTCGATTTCTTCGATCTGCTCAATCTTTGCCGCCAGCGCGGCCTTGGCGAATTCATCTCGTTCGATGATTTTGGTCCAAGAGTGATCAACTATCAGCGTTTTCATTAGTAGCTCCCCGTCTTCCTGGCTCATGCCGGGTCATCAACCAATAGCTCACAAACTCACATCTCGCCACCGCATCCGATCTCGGAGGCCGGCGCCTGACTGGAGATAACCGATGAGCATTCCAGCAAATGCTTTGAGCGACGAAGAGTGCCTGCACTACGCGGCGCTAGATCCGGCGGCCGCCGCCGAGCTGACCCGCCGTCTCACCGCGCAGAGCATTGATCCAAGCGCTGAGCGCGAGGAGCTGCGTGAGGATATCCGCCGAATTGAAAGCGAGGCCGATGAAGTCTCTGACGAGCTCAGCGATCTGCGTGATGACGCAGCGGAAGCCTGCATGTGGATCAAGCGAGCGATGAATCCGGAAGATCAATCGATGACCTTTAACGAGTTTTTGCAGAAGGCGCTCGACTGCCTGGAGTGATGCCATGAGCACATTTGCCGTATTCGGAATGACTGAGCACTTCGCCCGCGAAGAGGCGAAGCGCAAGGTTCGCGTCATCAAGATCATGGACGGTAAGCGCATCGCTCAGCTCAGCCGCATGTTCGACGCCCCACAGTACGCCGCCGACTACGCGGATCGCATTCGCAAGCTGGGGCGCTGCCGCGACGTCATCATCAGGGCGAAGGTGAAGCTGCCGCAGGACGACCTGAGACGGAAGTCACCGACGAAGCTTTCATGGATGGACTACTCACCTGAGTCGACTGCGGCCCCCTGACCGACCCTCACCTATTTCGAAACAGCCTTAAATGGCATCACGTAAGTAAAGAATCCTTTCAGGTCATCGCGCAGGCGTTCTGAAATGAGAGGGTCATCAAATATGCGAGGGTCAAAGTAGATGAGCCACGTGCCATCAGGCCTTAGCTCCGAGTCGGCAAAGTAGGCCCCTACTTCATTCTCTGTAAGTCCAGTGGCTTCAGCAATTTCCTTAATCGTAGGCTTGCTTTTCATCCGCTGCCTCCTTGGTTCGGCGGCGTGCCGAATCATCAACAAATAGCCCACAAACTCGAATCACGCCAGCCGGCGAGCCCCCCCCTATGTCCGCTTTCCAGAGCCAGGCACCGAAACAGATCACCTATGGCTCCGTGTGCTCGGGCATCGAGGCTGCAACCATGGCCTGGCATCCACTGGGCATGCGCGCCACTTGGTTCGCCGAGATTGAGCCCTTCCCCAGTGCGGTGCTGGCCCACCACTACCCGGGCACACCGAACCTTGGCGACATGACCCGACTCGGTGCCCAAGTGTTGGCTGGCAAGATCACGGCGCCAGACATTCTAGTTGGCGGAACCCCGTGCCAGGCCTTCAGCGTCGCCGGTATGCGCCAGGGGATGCTCGATCCCCGCGGCACCCTCACCATCAAATACGTGGAGCTTGCAGATGCAACTGACTATGTTCGCGCCAGCCGAGGCGAGCCCGCCTCCGTTGTCGTTTGGGAAAACGTCCCCGGTGTCCTTAGTGACAAAGGGAACGCCTTCGGATGTTTTCTTGGCGCGCTTGCTGGGGAAGACTGCGAGTTGCAGCCTTCAGGGAAGAAATGGCCGGACGCTGGTTGTGTGTATGGACCCAAAAGAACAATCGCGTGGCGGGTCCTGGACGCCCAATATTTCGGCCTGGCCCAACGACGCCGTCGTGTGTTCGTTGTCGCAAGTGCTCGAGACGGATTCGATCCCACCGAGGTACTTTTTGAGCGAGAAGGCGTGCGCCGGGATACTGCGCCGCGCCGAGGCGAGGGGCAAGACGTTACCGGTACAGCTCCTTTCGGCCCTGCGCTCCAGTGCGGATGCGGAAGCGTGTTTGGTGAAGAGCTCGGACCGTACGGCTGCATGAACTGTGAGGGTGATGAAGGGCCGGCAGTTTCGATGTTCGGCGGGATACCGGCGTTCGGTGCGGGCTATGCGACAGGCTCGATTGAGCGGTCAGGCACCCTCACCCATCACGGAGGCCGGCAGGACTTTGAAAGCGAGACGTTCTTAGTTGCGCCGACGCTCGCCGGCGGCGGCCGCAAATCCGGAGGGTACTCGCTCGACGATATCCCTATAACTGCTCCAGCACTTCGAGCCCAGGCACAGTGTAGCCATCGCGCTGACTCCGAAGCATTCATCGTGGCCGGGACACTCAGCAGGATGCGGAATCAGGCCTGCTAGTGGTACACGGCACGCAAGACCCGGGCGTCAGTAGCTCCACCGCATTCGCGCTTGGACGGAATAATGGCCAAGAAAACGCAGTGCTCGCCTTCTCTTGCAAAGATCATGGCGCCGACGCTGGATCGGTATCGCCAACGCTTCGAGCCATGAACCATTCAGGTAGTCACGCCAACGCTGGCGGACAGGTTGCTGTGTGCATCACGGGCGACATCACCCACACGCTGAAGGCCGACGGATTCGACGGCAGCGAAGATGACACCGGGCGCGGTCAGCCGATTGTCGCTGCGTTTGCCGAGAACTCCCGAGCTGAGCTGAGCTGCGATACGAAGATGGCGATGGTGGCATAGCCGGCTCATTGAGCGGTGGCGGCGGCAAGGCAGGACAGGGAATGCCATCGGCGCAGATCGGGTCATCCGTACGACGACTGACCCCACGCGAGTGCGAACGCCTGCAAGGGATGCCCGACGACTACACGCTGATCCCATGGGACGGTTGGCGAAAGCTCGACTCCAGCGAAACGCCAGAGCAATGCACCACCGACGGCATGGAAGTTCGCCAGGCGAAGAAAAGCAAAATTTGGTATGTCCGCGACGCTGACGGACCACGTTATAAGGCGATCGGGAATAGCAAGGCGGTCACCGTCGTTCGCTGGATTGGAATGCGGATTCTGAAACAGCTAGCTAGCAATTAGCTGCCGAGCACGTAGTCGCTCCAAAATCTTCCGCATCTTCACATGCGTACAGGGTCGACCAGGAGCCACTTCCTCAATCTGGGTATTAATGTCCCGATCAGACAAATCGGGATCAAGAATCGCCGGAAACAGCGCCCTGAGATGGTGCTCACTCAGCCACTTGTCACTGGTTTTATTGAAACAAATGCTCATTCCTGGGAGGCGCAGCTCAACGCTACACCCTACTTCCTCCGCAATTTCGAAGACCTTTTCCACAAACTCATCAACATTCATGGCCGCCGCTCCATTGGTGTGTCAGCTGAGCGTAAGACGCCCCATGCCCACAGAAAACAAAATCGCTGATCCGCTGAAGGTTGAGCGCTCGACAGTGACGAAGCTGGTCATCACCGGCGCGCCACGACTTGATCCGATCACCGCGTTCCTCGAGAACTTCGGCCAGCGCGACTGCCCGACCGAGCAGAATCCGAACTACCAGACCGCCCAGGGCAAGATCACCATCAACTGCTGGGACAAGAGTTGGAACGCCTATTGGGGTGGCATGGGGCCGCACACCGTTGCCGAGTTCGTCGCCGACTGCGATTGGCATTACGTCCTGAACTGCTTGGATCGCGGGATCAGCGAAACGCAGTTCACCGGTCAAGCGCTGGAAACCTTGGCACGCAAGTACATCCTCAAGGGCTCTTACAAGCGTCGCGGAAATCACTGACTATACTCACGAGTCACATCTACTAAATGGAGATTGAGCTATGCCGTGGGGAACTGTAGATATCAACTCATTAAGGTGCATAGGGTCTTTTCTAAGCACGTCCGACAGATCGTGTTTACAACTCACTGAAAGACGCGCCCGACACGACCCCACTCAGCTAATCCGCGAGCGATTCGAACCTGTTGTTGCCAGATTGAATCAGAGCGTTGTTCAACTGAGAGCCCAGGTGACCGGGTACCTGGCGGCCACAGTCCCTGTGATTGCAGTGAACGACCATGCTCAAAGAGATTTTTACGAAGGCGACGGCCAGCGCATCCAGGTACTAGTTGACAGGCTTAGACTTGAACAAACTCAAGCGATGACCGCGTTTCAATCCCTGCACCGACCTGAAGATGCTAGCACGATGGCGATTACCAATATTCAGGTTGCTTTGACCGGTGTTGAGACAGCAGTCGGAGTGCAAGACTGGAGGCTAAATACAAGGCGAGATGCAGTCGCATCTGCTAGGACTCCCAGTTTCATGGAGGCCCTAGACCAAGCCCTATAACTGGTGCACATTTTGACAGGCACCCATCATTCGATTGTTGCTAAAGGCCAAATTCAGCGCACCAAGGCCAATGCGCGCGCATGGCTAATCACCTCTTCCAGCAAGACCATAGGAAACGGCCGATAGCCGGGCGTGGTAACGGTCCAGTTCTTTTTCGTGCGCGCCACGCTTTCGCTTGAGGGCGTTTAGTGGCGCGGGGGCATTTCGAATGGTGGACACTATTCTCACTAATTTTGGAGGCCGTCAGGAGTGGGTGCTGGGCGGACGCTTACGATACACCTGCAATCAATACCGTTGTAACTGATGGATGCGAGGAGATCTCTTTCTAGAGGCCTCTCCCTCATCATTACAAAAAATATGATAGGCCATCGCAAAACGCATCATCCATCTCGCGATCAACACACCTCGCAGTACCCCCCTTCAAAGTCAGCCGCTATAGCGGCAAAGGAACAGTCATGCCTGAAGAAACTGTTTTGATTCAACCGTTGCCAGTCGTGCGCGATTCAGACGGCTGGTGGTCCCACCCTGATTACCTGTCGGAATGCGACGACGAAATCACCGAAGAACAGTTCAATGACTGGTGCAAGCGCCACCAGGTGGAAACGAAGATCACCTACATGGAGAGCGACGTATCGACTGATGTGTTCAACGTCTACATGGAAGACGGCCAGGTTGATTGCTCGGCGTGGGAGATTCAACACCCCACCGAACCGGGCTGGTTCATCCTGTCGATTCATGACGCCGAGGACGGGCCAGTCTGCATCTGGGGTCGGCGGGTGACGCCATGATCGCCCCCTGCTGGTTCGCCTACGTGTACGGCTACAGGATGGGCAAACAATAACGGTCGCTAACGCCAAAATAAGTAAGAGTTCGCCCTAACCAGCTGCGGCCACTCAGCATATTTCCTGAAGCACCTGGCAGGGCGAACAGGGAAACCTTACGCCTCCCCCATCCCGGCGTCCCCCGCGCAATTCTGAATTATTCACAACTGAACAGGCTGCCGGTGAACGGCGAGGAACACTCATGACCAAAGAAAATATCTACGACGAACGAATCAGCCCACTGGTGCACCAGATCATCGACATCTGCAAAGAGCACAACATCGCTTTGCTGCTCTCGGCTCAGCTGGAAGATGAGCACGGTGACAGGCTGTATTGCACAACCATTCTCCCTGGCGATGACGACACGTCTGACGAGAAGTTTATCCAGGCACTGAACATCATCAGGCCGCCTCGACGCTCCATGCATATCACCACCACTCATGCAGACGGCAGTCAGACGCTGACCGCAATCATCTAACCCCCACCTTCTGCCGCCACGCGCGGCATGGAACAGCTCATGAGCATTCAATTTTTATCGCATGAAGAGGTTTGCAAGCTGACCGGCGCGCGCACCAAGGCAGGACAGATTCTGAACCTCAAGAAAAACGGTGTCAGGCACACCATCAAAATGAACGGCTGGCCAAGCGTGACAGCCATGGCCGTCACGGCAGTTAGCATGTTCGAAACAGAAAAATCCGTATGGATACCACGTAAGGCAAGCTGAAATGGGGCGACGACCGAGTAAACCCGGTTCAATAGCCCGGCTGCGAGAGCGCAAGAAAGCTAGCGGCCGAGTTTTCTACTACTACGATACAGGCGGAAAGGACCGCAAGGAGATCCCGCTGGGCAGAGCGACTATGGCCTGGCAATCATGGAGTACGCGAAGCTGGAGCGAGATCGCACCGCGACCGACCCGGTCGCCAAGGTGATCACCTTTCGCTACGTGGCTGAGAAATACATGATCGATGTCGTGCCGACTAAAGGCGCCGCCACCCAGTTCGACAATAAACGCGAACTGAAAAACCTGATGGCGTTCTTCGATGATCCACCTGCGCCACTGGAAACGATTGAGCCATTACACGTCCGCCAGTACCTGACCTGGCGAAAGTCGGCGCCAGTGAGAGCCAACAGGGGAAAAGCGCTGCTGAGTGCAATCTGGAACTTCTCCCGGAATACCGGCTACACCTCATTGGCCAACCCCTGCGCGGGAATCAAGGGTAATAAAGAGACCGGCCGGGACGCGTACATCGAGGACGAACTGTTCAAGCGCGTGCACGATAAGGCTGATGTCGGCCTGCGCGATGCCATGGATTTGGCCTATTTGACCGGCCAGCGCGTGACCGACACGCGCCTGATGGACGAACGTGATATCCGCGATGGGCAAATTTGGGTGTTGCAAGGTAAGACGAAGGCCAAGCGACGAATCGAAGTGACCGGTGAACTGAAGGTTTTGATTGATCGAATCACAGCCCGAAAGTCAGGCCATAAGGTCCGCTCGACGCGGCTGATCGTTACAGAGGACGGCACACCTATGACGGTGGCGATGTTGCGCAGAAGATTTGATGTGGCCAGGGAAGCCGCTGGTGTTTCAAAACCAGAGTTTCAAATGCGCGATTTGCGCGCAAAGGCCGGTACGGACAAGGCTGAATCGAGTGGCGACATCATGCAGGCCAAAGATCAACTTGGGCATACCACCGTTGTTATGACCGAGCAGTACATCCGCAATCGGAAAGGCAAGAAAGTCTCGCCAACTAAGTGAATTGCGGACCAACTCTAAAATTGCGGACCAGAAACAAACAAGGGTTTGCATCAGCTTTCGCCCGCAAACCCTTGATTTTAGATGGTGCCGAAGCCGGGGTCGAACATACCATCTAAAGACCGCTAAATTACTGGATTACTCTATTCTTAAGTTCGTCACGTATACCTAAACGTATACCTAAAACGGGAAGTACCCTCGTCTTCTCCGCCTCCAGCCGGTCGGTTATCGTGCCGACGCCCTCCCCCCGTTTCGCAGTCGCCAGGTGGCACTACTTGTGATCATCAGCGTTCTCCCCGTCTTGGGATGGTGGTTAGGAATGCGAATTTTGAAGAGATTGAATAATAGTTTGGGCGCGCGGGCCGATATTGCGAACGCTCAGACTTTTGACGCAGCACCTCCCAGCGCCCCCTAATGCTCGCCCAAGACGGCGATTTTCCAAAAAAACTACGAATTTATGGTTGAAACGGACAGGGACCGGTCTTTGAGGCGAAGGCTCCAGACTTTTGACCTCCCCCTCCCTAATAGCTTTATAGAGCAGCATCAATTGTCCAGGTTACGTTGCCCTGTGACGAGTTACGGATCAACAACCAATCCGCCACGCCCTGCCGTATGCGGCCCTGCGCCGGACTTCGAATTACCCATATAGGGGGTGAGTCAGGGGTATCTTTCGAACTATCGGACGTAGGTGGGCGGCTCGCTCTGGACTAGCCCCAGTATGGTGACCAAGCTTAGGGGCGATTGCCATCCATGATCAGAGTCAGTTTTGGTGATTGGCCGAGAGCGGTGTCGTGCCGGGCAGTAAGTGGCCACTGCCGACAGGCAAAATCAGTTAAGTAGAGGACAAGGATGTCTACCGGAGCGGGAGGAATCAACGCAGCGTCGGCTGTTTTAAAGCATGATGTTTATAATACAGATAAATAAATCTGTCCCCTTTGCCCTTGGGACTTAATAATCTGCTCCGACACGCATAGGGCAATGCTCGCATTACGTACTGATATGGATAGCTAGGGGAAGCGATGCAAGTTGCAGATTTCAGGCTGGTGGACGACCTGAGCCATAAAGATTTCGAGCATTTTGTGAAGGATCTGCTGCTTGCCTCAGGCTGGCAGGACGCGGTAGTCACAGAGACTGGCAGCGAATATCGCTATGGTGATGGTGGGGTAGACATCTTTGCCTACCGCGAAGGACGTAAGTTTGCCGTAGAGGTCAAACAGCGCCAGCGGGACACTACGGTGGACGTCAGCGCACTAAACCAATTGGTCACCGGGGCTCGGCTCGCAGATGTGAAGCAGATGATCTTGGTCACCAACTCGTACTTCACCTCCGAGGTCAAAGTACGCGCCTTGCGCCTAGGCGTTGAACTGATTGACCGGGACGCCCTGAAGAACTTGTTTGTGGTTCGCGGCTCGGAGATCGGCCGAAGGATCAAACCGCGCGAATATCAGGTTGAGGTCATTCAACAGGCACTGGAGCAATTCGACACAGGCAAACGAAAACTGCTGATTGAGATGGCAACCGGCCTGGGCAAAACCTACACCGTTGCGTTGTTGATAAAACAGTTACTCGAGCGTGCCGGAGGTAGGCAGCGCGTCCTCTTTATCGCTCACCAGATTGAGATTCTGTTGCAGTCCGTGACTGCCTTTAAGAACGTGCTGGGTTTGGGGAGCTACAGCTTTTCTGCCTGCTTCGCAGGTTCTCGACCCGAAAATACTGACCTGGTCTTTGCCAGCTTTGACACTCTGTATGGCCAACTGACCGAATTGGCGGCGAGTAGCTTCGATTATGTAATCGTCGACGAAGCACACCATACCCCGGCCAGGACATATGCGAGCGTTGTGGAGCACTTCCAACCCCGTCTGCTAATTGGCCTTACCGCAACGCCTTGGCGCACCGACAACAAAAGCGTTAGCGGCTTCTTCGGCGGTGCGGACAGCCATATTGGCCGCTATGACCTGATCTGGGGACTGCAGCATAAGAAACTGGCGTTTCCCAAGTACCTAGTTCTGCTCGACGACATTGATCAAGATCGTATTGACCAACTGGAGAGTGGCCTGTCGATTTCGGATCTGGATAAACGCCTGTTCCTGCATAAGAAGGATCAGGAAGTCGTCCGCCTGATCGAGGCCACGATCGAGCAAAAGCAGTTGAGTAACGTAAAGGGAATCGTCTTCTGTCGGAACATCCGACATCTGCGGCACCTGCTTGGTTTCTTCCAACCTGGCACCGCTACCAGTGTGCATTCACGGATGCAGGATGGTGAGCGGCGGGAAAATATCCGCCAGTTCCGCGAAGGCGATCTCAAGTACATCTTGGTGTGCGACCTGTTCAATGAGGGGATCGATATCCCTGAAACCAATCTGCTGGTGTTCATGCGCTATACGGGTTCGAAAACCGTATGGCTACAACAGCTGGGCCGTGGCTTACGTAAAACGAACAACAAAGATTGTGTTCATGTTCTCGACTTTGTGGGATCTCTGGATCGCCTCAAGGATGTTCAACAGTTGGTCAACGCTGTTGTGCGCAGCAAACCAAGAAAAAAGCTGACTGAAAGCGATCTGGATGAGCTTTGCGATGATCAACACGATCTGCACGACGACACTATTGAAGTGACTTACAGTCAGTCGGCTGCGCGTGTGCTGGAGCTTATTGAGCGCCTGAAATATCGGCTCAATAGCCGTGAGGAAATGGTCGAGCAGCTTAGGCGCTACCAGAACGTCACCGGCACCGTACCGTCAATTGAGGCACTAGAAAGTAGTCTGGAAGACCTTTCTTTGGACCAGGTAGCCACGCACTTTGATTCCTATAATGGGTATCTTCAGGCGGCGTTCGGCTGGGACATTAATGCCGCAGCCATCACTAGCGAAGTCGCTCAATCCTACAGAATTTATCAGGACAAGCACGGGGTTGCCCCCAGCCCCAAGGCATTGTCGTTGGAGTTTCAGTACAAGGCGCTGCCGTGGTTCACCACAGCGGAAACAGCGCGCTTGATCGCCGCCATACTAATACCTACACAGGGGCTGGATACCATTGCTCATGGCCGGCTAGCGGCCGCTGATCCAGAGACAATTACAGCGCAGGTTAAGCCAGTCGTTCAGTCTGTCTCAGCACCTGCGCTAGTCGAGGATCGAGCACAGCTCGAGCTGCTCGCAAAATATCGCGGAATTATCAGCAGTCGCGCGGATCTGCTGACGCTACCCAAAGAGCAACTCGACCAGATAAACGCCGTATTTCGTTCCACGTCGGTATTTTTAGTGCGCTTGAGAGGTTAGTAGAAAATGCACGATGTATCCGAAATAAGGACAACTGCCCGTTCGCTGAAAGCGCAGATGATCGCAGCAGGTCTGCTCTCCGCCAGCGAAACATCAGGGCGATTGGACATCCTGATCGCCAAACTGGATGTTGAAGACTTCCTTAGTTTGCGCGCGCTGCCAGCTTTCTGGGAGTTGCTTGCTCTTTGGCAGATGCCGACTGACATCGAGCAAACGGCTATGTCGCAGAAGGAACAGGAAGTGCTTACGCAGGCAAACGAACAGAAAGACCTTACGCCCTGCGCCCCCCACCTAAGCACTCACGCGGACGTGAAGGCGGGGCCTACAGCAACTGTCGCTCCTCTTCGTCTCCCACATCCTCAGACTCTGATCGGTGAGGTGCAACTAGGTGGCCGCTTTGACAAATTGATTACCCGACTGTGTCGGAGTGCGAGTAATAGCGCCGGAATCACGGTTACTTTCGATCGACTTGAGGATATTTTGAATCTGCCGGCTGAAAGTCTGTTCAAGCTCAACGGAGTGGGTAAGTCCTACAGGGAAAACTGGCAGGAGCTAAAGGACCTGTATTTCCAGGCAACCGAGTTTCTGCCTATGCCACCAGATTTGTCAGACGTCGTTGAACCACTTGAGCTCGTTCGGGATGACATGCGACTCAATCTGACGCAGTTAGACGCTGCGGACCTAAAAGTTGTCGCCAAGTTAGAGCGCGTAATGGGCCGCGCTGACATCCGGGCTATTTTGAGCTTCGACTCATTGGAGCAAGGGGCGGCAGGCTCGCTGGTAGGTCGCACGAGAAGCCAGTTATTGCTGGTGCGGGCACGGCTTGTTGCTGAGCTCCAGCTCATTACGGCTGGCACTCTGGACTACTATACGGCCCCATCCTCGTTGATTACCGCCACGGTGCAATCGTTTGCGTCAGTGGCGACATTAGGGGGATTTCTTCTCGACCGGGTGGATAATTTTCTGGCGACCCTTGATGAGAAAAGCCAGCTGATCTTCCAGCATCGATGGGGATTCGTGGACGAGCGCCTGACGCTTTCAGAGATAGGCAAAAAATATGACGTCTCTCGTGAACGCATCCGCCAATTGGAGAGCAAGATTAACGAGCGGCTCAATAATTATCTCGCATTGGATTCTGCCGAGATTTGGCACGCCGCCAAAAGTCTATCGCCGGAAGCGCTATGCATAGAGATGGCAGATCTGTTCGAATGCTTCGCGGAACTGGCCCATTTCCATGAGTTTTTAGCATTCGTTAGTCATGGCCGTATCGCCTCTACGGTCTCTTCGGCACGCCCGCCACTGGCAATACTTGACGGCTACTTCGCCCTGTTTGGTACAGCTATTGAACAGTCGCTTGTCCTTCAATACCTACAACAGGAGCTGGGCGGGGATGAAAAGTATGCATCTAGTGCGCTGCAATTCCTTGACGCCGAAGGTCAAGTTGCAATCGAATGCGGGCTAGTACGCCCATTGAATCTAGGACAGCGCGAGGCTGCGGCGGCGGTGCTTACTGAGCATCCGAATGGCCTGCCGTGGCTGGATATTGCACGGCACGCGAACAGACGTGGTATCTCCAGCAGCCCATTTTCTGAACAGACCATTGGCCATGGGCTGCAGGACTCCGCACTGATGTATGTCGCCGGCAAAGGTGTGTATCGGCACACCCGCTTCATCGATTTTTCTATCCTCGACGAGCCCGCCATTTTCCACACCCTCCGTACCTACTTCGCTACTGCTGCACGGGAGGTGGCGCACTTAAGTGAGGCTCACGCAGGCTTACCTGAGCTGCGTAAGCATGACTACTACATCCTTCGCTATGTAGTGAAGATGCGCGGAGAAGACCACGGAATTTACTTCAACGGTAAGTCACAAACCGACTCCATCGGCTTGAGTCCGGCGTTCGATTTATTCTCGCAAAAAAGTGTAATTTTGCAGTCAATGCAACAAGGACGAGGTCCGTTGACCAATAACGAGGTGGCACAGCTATTGAAAAGTCGTAGTTCGCGACATGCAAAGGTTTATCTCAAAGAGTTAATGGACACCAACCAAGTTGTGCAGGTAGACCGT
Organism: Pseudomonas sp. NPDC087697; assembly: GCF_044743155.1. NCBI lineage: Bacteria > Pseudomonadati > Pseudomonadota > Gammaproteobacteria > Pseudomonadales > Pseudomonadaceae > Pseudomonas > Pseudomonas sp. NPDC087697. The sequence goes on from NZ_JBIUVW010000016.1 coordinate 101,141, forward strand.
ATGCTTTACACCACTCCGGAGCATGCCTACAAAAATGTTGATCTGGGTACAATGCGGGATAATATAGAGTCAGTTTTACGACGCCACGAAAAACCTGTAGACCCTTCAATCATTCAATATGAACTGAATGCGCTGCAAGACGTAGCCTATTCAAAATATTTCTACAGTTCGCTGGCGCGTTATTTTGCTCAGATGGGGCATTGGCAACGCCGCCACAATTTGTTCGCTCTGAAGCCAATTTCCTTTGATAGCTTGACTGATGCGATCGATACACTATGTAAAATGGACGATAGCGTTGAGCAAAACTTCGTAGCTCTAAGCCTGCATATCGCGATCTTCGAGGATGCTGCCAGAGTATCTATCTATAATTGGAAAAATTGGAAAGCCGCAAAGGCACGACTCGGCGCTGGTGTAGCCGTACCTGAGTTGGAGGACGAATTAGAGGGCGAGTTAGAAATCGACTGAATAAGCCTGCCTCTCTAGAGGTATTTAGGTCCCCAGTTGAGTCTCACTATCTGTCCGCTTTTGGCCCAGAGTGTGTAAAAACGCTGGATGAGGCTTTCACCTTCAAATCCAGGGCCTTTCTCACGCTTTGGCGCCCACGCACGGTCAGGATGCCCTT
>NZ_JBIUVW010000017.1:0-101143 GCF_044743155.1 Pseudomonas sp. NPDC087697
GGGCAGCGACGGGTGCAGATGTCACCCATGATCATGAAGGTCGCGGTGCCACCGGAGAAGCACTCGCCCAGGTTCGGGCAGGAGGCTTCTTCGCAGACGCTGTGCAGCTTGTGTTTGCGTAGCAAGGCCTTGATGCGGTCGACTTCCGGGGAAACCGGGATGCGCACGCGAATCCAGTCAGGCTTTTTCGGCAATTCGGTGGTCGGAATGATCTTCACCGGGATGCGCGCAACCTTTTCGGCGCCGCGCAGCTTTACGCCAGCTTCCACTTTGGCACGCGGGGCCGGGCGCTCGGTAACATCCAGCGTCGGGATCATGGTTTGCACAGCGTCTTGCGCAGTAGTCATATCAGTCGATTCCGCCCGTTAGGGTCGTCTGCTCAGCATAGTCGAGGTGTTTGACGAGCTGCGCACGCAGCCGGGCACTTACCTCGGCAAATTCAATCGGCCCGGTGTGATCGCGCAGCTGGGTCATGGCCAGCCCGGCGTATCCACAGGGGTTAATCCGGCGAAACGGCTCCAGGTCCATATCCACGTTCAGGGCCAGGCCATGAAAGGAGCAACCGTGGCGGATCCGTAGACCCAGAGAAGCGATTTTTGCACCGTTGACGTAGACGCCCGGTGCATCGGCCTTGGCCACGGCGGTTACGCCGTAGCTGGCCAGCAGCTCGATCAGGCACTGCTCCATCCGGCTGACCAGATCGCGCACGCCGAAACCCAGCTTGCGCACGTCCAGCAGCAGATAAGCCACCAACTGACCCGGGCCGTGGTAAGTCACTTGACCACCACGGTCGACCTGCACCACCGGAATATCGCCGGGAAGCAGCAGATGCTCGGCCTTGCCGGCCTGGCCCTGAGTGAAAACCGGCGGGTGCTCGACCAGCCAGATCTCATCGGCGCGCTCGCTGCCACGCTCGTTGGTGAACCGTTGCATAGCATGCCAGACCGGCTCGTAAGCCAGCTGGCCGAGCTCGCGAAAACCCAGCGGTTCGGACATCACAACACCATGTGCACGAAACCGGTAGCCCGCAACTCGCTGTTGATGTCGTACAGCTGTTCTTGACCGGTAGCGATGATGTGCAACTGGATGGTCGTGTACTTGCCATTGGTACTCTGGCGCTCGGCCAGGGTCTTGTGGTCTACGGTGGCGTGCTTCTCAAGAATCGCGATGATCTTGTCCTTGAAGCCCACACCGGTATCGCCGATTACCTTGATCGGGTAATCCGCGCAGGGGAATTCGATCTTTGGCGCCTTTACTTCGGTGTCTGTCATGGCGTAACGGCCTCGTAAGCCGTGGCAACGGACATGGCCCCGCTCCGGATCGGAACGGGGCCATGCAGGTCCACACTAAATTCAGTTGAACAAGCCGTAGAAGAATAGACGGATGCTATCCCACATGCGGCGGAAGATACCACCTTCGTCGACCGCGTCCAGAGCGATCAGGTTGGCGCTGTGCACCACCTTGTCGTCCAGTTTCACTTCGACTTTACCAATCACGTCGCCCTTGGCGATCGGCGCAACCAGTTGCGGGTTCATGGTCATGCTGGCAGCGAGCTTTTTCAGCTGGCCTTTTGGCAGGGTCATGGTCAGGTCTTCAGCCAGGCCTGCTTTGACCTGGTGGGTGGCGCCCTTCCAGACTGGAGCCTGAGCCAGCTCGGCGCCTTTCTGATAGAAGGTCTGGGTTTCGAAGAAGCGGAAACCGTAAGTCAGCAGCTTCTGGGTTTCAGCGGCGCGAGCGGTTTCGCTGTTGGTACCGAATACCACGGCGATCAGACGCATGCCGTCACGTACCGCCGAGGACACCATGCAGTAGCCGGCTTCTTCAGTGTGACCGGTTTTCAGACCGTCAACGGTCTTGTCACGCCACAGCAGCAGGTTGCGGTTCGGTTGCTTGATGCCGTTCCAGAAGAACTCTTTCTGCGAGTAGATCGCATAGTGAGCCGGGTCTTCGTGGATGATCGCGCGCGCCAGAACGGCCATGTCGTGAGCCGTGGAATAGTGCTCCGGGTTCGGCAGGCCGGTCGGGTTCATGAAGTGACTGTTGGACATGCCCAGGTCGGCAACGGTTTTGTTCATGATGTCGGCGAACGCGTCTTCGCTACCGGCGATGTGCTCGGAGAGCGCGACGCTGGCGTCGTTGCCCGACTGGATGATGATGCCGTGCAGCAGGTCGCTGACAGTAACCTGCGAGCCAACCTTGATGAACATCCGCGAACCGCCGGTACGCCAGGCGTTTTCGCTGACGGTAACCGGATCGTTTTCACCGATCTGGCCGCGACGGATTTCCAGGGTCGCAATGTACGCCGTCATCAGCTTGGTCAGGCTGGCTGGCGGCAGACGCTGGTCACCATTGTTCTCGACCAGCACGTTGCCGCTGCTGGCGTCCATGAGCACGTAGGCTTTAGCGGCCAGTTGCGGTGGCGACGGCATCATCTCGGCCGCAAAAGCGGCGGGCGAGAGGAGCAGCGGGACTAGCAGGCACAGGCGTTTGGCAAAGGTGGTGATGTTCATCCGTCTCTCGAAATCGCTAATGGAAACTGCCCTATGGGCAAAACTAATCAGACAATCATTCAGGCAGAACCTGACGATTGTCGCGTGTTCAGTTGTTCACTCTCTAACCCTTGCCGGGCTTTTGTTGTTCGACGAGCCAACAACTCAGGTTCGCCCCCCAAACCGCAAGCGAACCTTGAATCAGGAATTACTTATTCGGCAGTCACCAGGCTCGGCGAACCGAGATTGGCCAGACGCACGCTGTTTTGCACTTGCGTGATTTCACCCTGCGAACCGATTGGCCCCAGGCGAACCCGATGCAGCGTCTGTTGATTGCGTACGATCGAGCTGATGAACACCGGAGCGCTCACCATCCCGCTCAACTTCGATCTCAGGAGTTCTGCAGCGTCCGGGTTGGCGAACGCGCCCACCTGCAGATACTGGCCAGAGGCTGGTACAGAAGCGTTTTTTTTTGCATCGAGCTGCACGGGCACAACGGCCGCGGCGTGTTGCTGCGGCGGTGGCGTCCATTGCTCGACGGTGCCGGCCGAAGCCGTAATCACCGGTGCGCTATTTTGCGCGACTTGCGGCTCGTTAAGCATCAACGGCGCTGGTCGGCCTTTTGCCGCCCACCACTCTTGTGGGTCGATACCTTCAACCTTGACCCGTGCAGTACCAATCTCGGCATACCCGAGTTTCTTGGCCGCAGCGTAGGACAAGTCGATGATGCGGTCCGAATAGAACGGCCCACGGTCGTTGACCCGCAGGATTACGCTCTTGTTGTTGTCCAGGTTGGTCACCCGAACGTAACTCGGTAAAGGTAGAGTCTTGTGTGCGGCACTCATGCCGTACAGGTCATACACTTCGCCGTTGGCGGTGTTCTGCCCGTGAAACTTGGTGCCGTACCAGGACGCCGTGCCCGAGGCAACATAGCGCTTGGAGTCGGCCAGCGGGAAGTAGGTCTTGCCCAGCACGGTATACGGGTTGGCCTTGTACGGGCCGGAGTGCAGGGTCGGTGTGGCGTCGGGAATGCGCGAGATGTCCACATCCCACCACGGCGCACCGTCCTTGTGGGCACGGTTGATATCCAGCCCGGGTGTTGCGCGTACGGCGGTCGTGTATTTTTGTTGCGGCGCACGGCTGGTCGAACAACTGACCACGAGCAACGTCAACGCGGCGAAAGCCACCAGCTTCAGGGGTTTGCGGATTGGCGATGCCAGCATTACTTGACGCCCCGTGCTTGGACCAGCATTTCAGACAACTGATGTACAGCCATGGCGTACATCACGCTGCGGTTATAACGCGTAATCGCGTAAAAATTCTTCAGACCCATCCAGTATTCAGGGCCATTATCACCTTCCAGCCTGAAAGCCGTGACCGGCATATCATCGCGCAGCGCATCATGACTCGACCAGCCCAACGCCCGCAACTCCCCGACGGTTTTCGTCGGCTCGATGCCGATGGTCAAGCCTTCGTCGACCTGATCGCCGCGCACATCGGCCCGACTGACCACCGGCTGACCAGCCTCCCAGCCATGACGCTTGAAATAGCTGGCAACGCTGCCGATGGCATCGTCCGGATTGGTCCAGATATTGATGTGACCATTACCGTCGAAATCCACCGCATACGCGCGAAAGCTGCTCGGCATGAACTGCGGCAAGCCCATTGCACCGGCGTACGAGCCTTTAAGCGTGAGCGGGTCGAGCTGCTCTTCGCGGGCCAGCAGCAAGAACTCGCGCAATTCCTTACGGAAAAACTCAGCACGTGGAGGGTAGTCGAAACTGAGGGTCGACAAGGCGTCGATCACCCGATAATTACCGGTATTTCGGCCGAAAAAGGTTTCAACGCCGATGATCGAGACGATTACCTGGGCCGGAACACCGTATTCCTGCTCGGCGCGGGCCAAAGCCGCTTCGTGCTGACGCCAGAAGTCCACGCCCCGGGCGATCCGTGCATCGGTCAGGAACATCGGGCGATATTCCTTCCATTGCTTGACCCGCTCGGCCGGTCGGGAGATTGCGTCGAGAATCGATTGTTTGCGCTCGGCTTCGCGGAACACGCCCATCAGCTGTTCGCCAGCGAAACCGTAGTCGCGGGTCATCTCACCGACGAATTCGGCCACTTGGGGTGAGCCTTCATAATCGCCGGCCAGCGCTTCCTGCGCTGCACCAAGGATGCTTACCAGGCCGACCCACGGAGCGTATCGAGTCGCCCAGCCACGCATTACTTGCATTGAAATCTTCACCTTATTCAAACCTGTGCGATCCACTTACGATGGGTATGGATCGACATCAAAACCCCAAACGCTGACAGCAGCGTCACCAGCGAAGTTCCGCCATAGCTAATGAACGGCAACGGCACCCCCACCACCGGCAGCAGGCCACTGACCATACCGATGTTGACGAAAACATAAACAAAAAACGTCATGGTCAGGCTGCCGGCAAGCAATTTGCCGAACAATGTCTGCGCCTGGGCGGTAATCACCAGGCCACGGCCAATCAACAGCAGGTAAATCAGCAGCAAGGCGCATATGCCCACCAGACCGAACTCTTCGCCCATCACCGCGATGATGAAGTCGGTATGGCTTTCCGGCAGGAAGTCCAGGTGCGACTGCGTGCCCAGCAGCCAGCCCTTGCCAAACACACCGCCGGAACCGATGGCGGCCTTGGACTGAATGATGTTCCAGCCAGTGCCAAGCGGATCGCTCTCCGGGTCGAGGAAGGTCAGGATCCGCTGCTTCTGGTAGTCGTGCATGATGAAGAACCACATGGCGACGGCCACCGGCACGGCTGCCGCGACCACGCTGAGGATCCAGCGCCAGCGCAGCCCCCCCATGAACAACACGAAAGCACCGCCGGCAAGGATCAGCAGCGATGTGCCGAGGTCCGGCTGACGGACGATCAATATGAACGGCAACCCAATCAGGAACAGACTGACCCCGACGTGCTTGAGTTGCGGCGGCAAGGTGCGCTTGGACAGGTACCAGGCAATGGTCGCCGGCATCAGGATCTTCATGAATTCCGAGGGCTGGAAGCGGATCACCCCGGGAATATTGATCCAGCGCGTGGCGCCCATGGCGTTGTGGCCCATCACGTCCACCACCACCAGCAAGATCACCCCGAGCACATAGCCCAGCGGCACCCAACGCGCCATGAAACGCGGCTCGAACTGAGCGATGACGATCATCGACACCAGGCCGATGCCAAACGACGTCGCTTGTTTGGCCAACAGGTCCCAGCTCTTGCCGCTGGCCGAATACAGCACGAACAAGCTGCCGGCAGCGAGGATCAGCAGCAGGATCAGCAAGGGACCGTCGATGTGCAGGCGTTGCAACAGCGTCGCGCGGCGACGCATCACATCCTCACTGGAGAGGATGCGATCAAAATTACTCTTCACGGGCCGTAGCCTCCGCGCTGATAGGGCTGTCGAACTCGGGTTTGAGTCGGCCATCCGGGCCCAGGAGCCAGGCATCCATGACTTGCCGCACCACTGGCGCCGCGACGCCGGAGCCGGACTCACCGTTCTCGACCATTACCGCCACGGTGATTTTCGGGTTGTCGGCCGGCGCAAAGCCGACGAACAGGGCGTGGTCGCGGTGACGTTCCTGAACCTTGGAGCGGTCGTACTTCTCGCCCTGCTTGATCGCGACCACCTGGGCGGTACCCGACTTACCGGCAATCCGGTATTGCGAGCCGATCGCCGCTTTACGTGCAGTGCCGCGGGCACCGTGCATCACTTGCTGCATACCGTGGTTGACCTTGGTCCAGTCCGACGCATCACGCAGAACGATGTCCGGCATCGGGTTCGGGTCCAACGGCTTCTCGCCTTCAATGGTTTTGGCCAGGTGCGGACGGTTCCACTTGCCCTTGTTGGCGACCAGCGCGGTGGCCTGAGCCAGTTGCAACGGGGTGGACTGCATATAACCCTGGCCAATCCCCAGAATCAGCGTTTCACCCGGGAACCAGGCCTGGCGTCGGGTCACGCGTTTCCATTCACGGGACGGCATCAGCCCCGGCGACTCTTCGAACATGTCCAGCGAGACCTTCTGGCCGATGCCGAACTTGCCCATGTACGCCGACAACCGATCAATCCCCAGCTTGTGGGCCAGGTCGTAGAAATAGGTATCGTTGGAACGCATGATCGCCGTGTCCAGATCCACATAGCCGTCGCCGGTGCGGTTCCAGTTACGGTATTTGTGATCGTAGTTGGGCAGCATGTAGTAACCGGGGTCGAATACCCGGGTCGAAGCGGTCACCACACCGGAGTCCAGCCCGGCAATCGCCACGGCCGGCTTGATGGTCGAACCCGGCGGATACAGACCGCGCAGCACGCGGTTGAACAGTGGCCGGTCGATGGAGTCACGCAACTCGGCATAGGCCTTGAAGCTGATGCCGGTCACGAACAGGTTCGGGTCGAAACTCGGCTGACTGACCATCGCCAGGACTTCGCCGGTGTTCGGGTCCAGCGCCACCACCGCACCACGGCGTCCGCCCAATGCAGCTTCGGCGGCTTCCTGCAACTTGATGTCCAGGCTCAGGACGATGTCCTTGCCGGGAATCGGATCGGTGCGTTTGAGCACCCGCAGCACGCGGCCACGGGCGTTGGTCTCGACTTCTTCGTAACCGACCTGACCGTGCAGCTCCGGCTCGTAGAAGCGCTCGATGCCGGTTTTGCCAATTTGATGGGTGCCGCTGTAGCCCACCGGATCCAGAGTCTTGAGCTCTTTCTCGTTGATCCGCCCCATATAACCGACCGAGTGCGCGAAATGCGCGCCCTGCGGATAATGACGCACCAGCTGCGCAACCACTTCAACGCCCGGCAGGCGGAACTGATTCACCGCGATCCGGGCGATCTGCTCTTCCGTCAGCTCGAACAGGATCGGCACCGGCTCAAACGGTCGGCGCCCCTGCTTCATGCGCTTTTCGAAGACCACCCGGTCTTCAGGCGTCAGTTGCAGCACTTCAACGATCACATCGAGCACTTGCTTCCAGTCACCCGAACGCTCGCGGGTCATGCTCAGGCTGAAGCTGGGCCGGTTATCGGCCACCACCACACCATTACGGTCGTAGATCAAGCCGCGAGTCGGCGGAATAGGCTGAACGTGGACGCGGTTGTTTTCCGACAGCGTTGAGTGGTACTCGTACTGAATCACTTGCAGAAAATACAACCGCGCGATCAGCACGCCGATCAGCGTGACCACCGCAATTGCCCCGAACACGACCCGGCCGCGCACCAGACGGGCGTCTTTCTCGTGGTCCTTGATGCGGATCGGCTGAGACATGAGGGCGCTGAACTACTTGTGGTAAGGGTGCCCGGACAGCACTGTCCAGGCGCGATACAGCTGTTCACCAATCAGAATCCGCACCAGCGGGTGCGGCAAGGTCAGTGGCGACAGCGACCAGCGCTGATCAGCCCGCGCACAGACTTCCGGTGCGAGCCCTTCGGGGCCGCCGACCATGAAGTTCACCGTGCGCGAATCCAGTCGCCAGCGGTCCAGTTCGACCGCCAGTTGCTCGGTGCTCCAGGGCTTGCCATGAAGTTCGAGGGTAACGATGCGCTCGTTCGGGCCGACCTTGGCCAGCATGGCTTCGCCTTCCTGGCGGATGAAGCGCGCCACGTCAGCGTTCTTGCCACGGGTGTTGAGCGGTATTTCCACCAGTTCCAGCGCCAGCTCGGACGGAAGACGCTTGGCATATTCATGCCAGCCTTCTTCCACCCATTTGGGCATGCGTGAACCGACGGCGATCAGACGCAGTCGCACAGCGAACCCTTATTGCTGGTCTTTGTTGAGCTTGGTGAAATGCTCGTGACCGACTTCAGGGCTGTGGTGCTTGCCATCGGTGGCACGGCTCAGCTCGGCACCTTCCCACAGACGCTCCAGGTCGTAGAACTGGCGAGCAGAGGCGGTCATCATGTGTACGATGACATCGTCCATGTCCAGCAACACCCAGTCGCTGTCGCCCTTGCCTTCTTCACCCAGCGGCTTGACGCCTTGGGCCTTGACCGCCTCGCGGACCTTATCCAGCATCGCGCCGATCTGGCGGTTGGAAGTACCTGTAGCGATGATCATGAAGTCAGTGATGCTCTGCTTTTCACGAACGTCGATCACCAGAATGTCCTGGGCCTTGACGTCTTCCAGGGCCGCTACGGCGACCTTGACCAGCTCTTCGCCGACGAGTGCCGGGCCGGTTTCAGCCGTTACTGGCAGCGGGGCGCTCTTGAACGAACCTTTGCGCTTTACTTTAGTTACGTCTTTGTCAGTCATATAAAACTCGTTTTGCTCGTATGTTCGGGCGCTTCAATACACGTTGTTGCCACGTGCCTCAAAGCACTCCTATTCAGTTCGACGCACGGTAAAGTCCGTGCGCATCGATGTAGGCCAGGACCGCGTCGGGCACCAGGAAACGTACCGACTTACCGCTGGCCAGCAGTTGACGGATCTGGGTGGCGGATACCGCGAGCGGCGTCTGCCAGACGAATGCAATCTGTCCGCTCGACCCTTTGAGGGCCAGCGGGTCGCTCACCGAGCGCGCTGCCAGCAGGTTGCGCAAGGCATCCGGCGGTTCGCTGTCGGCATCCGGGCGTTGCAGCACCAGGATGTGGCAATGCTGGAGCAACTCTTCCCAGCGGTGCCAAGTGGGCAGGCCGCAAAATGCGTCCCAGCCCAAAAGTAGAAACAACTGGTCGTCAGCGGCGAGTTCCGCGCGCATCAGCTCCAGGGTGTCGATAGTGTAGGACGGCTTGTCGCGCTTGAGCTCGCGGTCGTCCACCACCAACGGGGCCACACCGACCACCGCACATTCGACCATCGCCAGGCGGTCCTGCGCCGAGACCTGCGGCGTATCCCGATGGGGCGGCCTGGCGCTGGGCGTCAGGCGCAACTCATCGAGGGCCAGTGATTCAGCCACTTCCAGTGCACTGCGCAAATGGCCGATGTGCACCGGATCGAAGGTCCCGCCCAGGACGCCAATGCGCCGAGGCAGGGGTTCGCTGGCCGTCACTGCGGCGCTCTGGCCGAGATCGCCCAAGTCAGACCGGCTCCTGGCCGCGCAACTGGCCATCACCGACCACGATGTACTTCTCGCAGGTCAGACCTTCGAGGCCCACCGGGCCGCGGGCGTGCAGCTTATCAGTAGAAATGCCAATCTCGGCACCCAATCCGTATTCGAAGCCATCGGCAAAGCAGGTTGGGGTGTTGATCATCACCGAGGCCGAATCGACTTCAGCCACGAAACGCCGGGCTTCGCCCTGGTGTTCGCTGACGATCGAGTCGGTGTGGTGCGAGCCGTAATGGTTGATGTGCTCGATCGCCTGGTCCAGGCCGTCAACCACCAGGATCGACAGAATCGGCGCCAGGTATTCGGTGCTCCAGTCTTCTTCAGTGGCGGCCACGGCGTCGATGATCGCTCGGGTGCGCTCGCAACCGCGCAGTTCGACGCCTTTTTCGCGGAACTGTGCAGCCATCGCCGGCAAAAAGTCCTTGGCGACCGCTTGATCGACCAGCAGGGTTTCCATGGCGCCGCAGATGCCGTAACGGTAAGTCTTGGCGTTGAACGCAATGCGCTGGGCCTTCGGCAACTCGGCGTGGGCACTGACATATACGTGACAGATGCCGTCCAGGTGCTTGATCACCGGCACGCGAGCGTCGCGGCTGACCCGTTCGATCAGGCCCTTGCCGCCACGCGGTACGATCACGTCGACGTACTCGGGCATGGTGATCAGCGCGCCGACGGCGGCACGGTCGGTGGTTTCGACCACTTGCACCACGGCCGCCGGCAAACCGGCTTCAGCCAGACCGCGCTGGATGCAGGCGGCAATGGCACGGTTGGAGTGAATGGCCTCGGAACCACCGCGCAGGATGGTTGCGTTGCCCGACTTCAGGCACAGGCTCGCGGCATCGATGGTCACGTTCGGCCGCGACTCATAGATGATCCCGACCACGCCCAGAGGCACGCGCATCTTGCCAACCTGGATACCCGACGGCCGGTAACTCATGTCGCGGATCGAGCCGACCGGGTCGGGCAGCGCCGCCACCTGACGCAAACCGACGATCATGCCGTCGATGCGTGCGGGGGTCAGGGCCAGACGTTCGAGCATGGCCGGCTCAAGTCCATTGGCCCGGCCAGCGGCCAGGTCAAGTTCATTGGCGGCGGTCAACTCGGCGCGAGCGTTATCCAAAGCGTTGGCGGCAGCCAGCAGGGCGCGGTTTTTCTGCCCGGTACTGGCACGGCCGATCACGCGGGAAGCGTCGCGGGCAGCGCGACCCAAACGGGTCATGTAGTCAAGAACGGACTCAGTCATGGTCTCTGTGGTCTTGGCAAAGAGGAAAGCGGCAGATTATAGCTGTCGCGCGCTCCTACTAACAGCAGTGACGGGCGGATGGTCGAAATGGGCAGTGTTCAGCCTCGATTAAGTCAGGAGTTGTTATCATTCCGTCACATTTAGCCTGATCAATTCGGCCGCTATGTCCATTCTGACCACTGCGAGACTGCCAAAAGCCCTGCCTGACAGCTTTTTCAACCGCGATGCTCAGCTGCTTGCCTGTGAATTGCTGGGCAAAGTGATCCGCCATCGAGTCGGTGATCTGTGGCTTTCGGCGCGGATTATCGAGACCGAAGCCTATTACTGCGAAGAAAAAGGCAGCCACGCCTCCCTCGGCTATACAGAAAAGCGTAAGGCTTTGTTTCTGGATGGCGGCCACATCTATATGTATTACGCCCGCGGTGGCGATTCGCTGAACTTCAGTGCCCGCGGGCCGGGTAATGCGGTACTGATCAAATCGGCTTATCCCTGGGTCGATGAAATCTCCGGTCCGGCAAGCCTGGCGCAGATGCTGCTCAACAACCCCGACGCCAACGGTCGACCTCGCCCCTCGCAGAAGCTCTGTGCCGGCCAGACCTTGCTGTGCAAGGCGCTGGGCCTGAAGGTGCCGACCTGGGATGCCAAGCGCTTCGATCATGAAGTGCTGTTTGTCGAAGACGTCGGCACACCACCCGCGCATGTCATCCAGACCACGCGCCTGGGCATTCCCCACGGCCGCGACGAACACTTGATGTACCGCTTCGTCGACAGCGCCTACGCGCCCTACTGCACCCGGAACCCTCTGCGACGTGGTCAGGTCGAAGACCGCGACTATTTCCTGCTCTGAAACACAATCAAACCGCGACGATTTTCTGATCTGAAACACTATCCCCCGTAGGAGCTGCCGCAGGCTGCGATCTTTTGATCTTGAAAGATCGCAGCCTGCGGCAGCTCCTACGGGGCCAATAAATGAAATGGAGTTGTATGTATGGGCCCATGGCTCGATAGCCTGACCGTCTGGTTGACGGTAAATCCGCAATGGCTGGCGGTGGCGGTATTCATAGTGGCCTGCGTTGAGTGCCTGGCAATTGTCGGGTTGATCGTGCCTGGCACGGTCTTGCTGTTTGCCATCGCCGTATTGGCCGGCAGCGGCGCGCTGTCGCTGGGTGAAACGCTGCTGTTGGGCTTCCTCGGCGGCGTGTTCGGCGATCTGCTGTCGTATTTCCTGGGCAGACACTTCCACCAGAACATTCGGCGCTTGCCGGGGCTACGCCACCATCCGGAATGGATCAGCGGCGCCGAAAGCTATTTCCAGCGCTATGGCATCGCGAGCTTATTGGTCGGGCGCTTCATCGGCCCGTTGCGCCCGATGCTGCCGATGGTGGCCGGGATGTTCGACATGCCGTTCCCGCGCTTCTTGGCCGTCAGCTTGCTGGCGGGTGCAGGCTGGTCGGTGGCCTATCTGCTGCCGGGCTGGGCCACGGGAGCGGCGATTCGCCTGCCGCTGCCCGAAGGTTTCTGGCCACAGGCCGGGCTGGTAGTCGGCAGTATCGCGGTGCTGGTGGGCCTGAGCATCAATAGCAGCTTGCGCGGTCATCGCCAGGCCACCGCACTGATCGCCGGCCTCAGTCTGGTGATACTCGGTGGACTGTTTATTGGTTACCCGCATCTGAACGCCATCGATCAGGGCCTGATGACGCTGGTTCAGGAACACCGCAGCCCGCTGTTGGATGAAGTCGCGGTGATGTTCACCCAGCTCGGCGAATTCAAAAACATGTTGGTGATCAGCGCCGCGCTGACGATCCTGCTGCTGGTCACGCGGCAATGGCGACACATGCTCTTCGCGGGCAGCACGCTGCTGATCACCGCGCTGGCGAACACCGGAACCAAGAACCTGTTCGCCCGGATGCGCCCGGAAGTACTGACCGACCCACTGACTAGCTACAGCATGCCCAGTGGTCATTCGTCAGGTTCGTTTGCGTTGTTCCTGACCCTGGCGGTACTGGCCGGTCGAGGCCAGCCAACGCGCATGCGCCTGACCTGGCTGCTGCTCGGTTGCTTGCCGGCAGCAGCCATTGCGGGGTCGCGGGTTTATCTCGGCGCGCACTGGCCAACCGATGTACTGGCCGGCGCCATGCTGGCCGCCTGCGTGTGTGCCGCCAGCCTGAACCTGACCCAGCGCCAGACACTCCTGAACCCGATGCCGGCCAAGGTCTGGTGGCTGGTCTTGCCAGTGTTGGTGGCAATGTTCGGGTTCTTCGCGCTGTGGCATTTGCCGCATATGATGTTGAGGTATGCGTATTAGTTAAAGCAAAAGATCGCAGCCTGCGGCAGCTCCTACATGGATTCGGTGTGCGTCCTGTAGGAGCTGCCGCAGGCTGCGATCTTTTAGCGGACGTCAGGCAAACAACTCACCCTGCAACTCATCCAGCAACGCCTGAATCGCATCCAGGCGTTGTTGCGGGTCGTCGAGTTGCAGCAGGTCGATCTTGTCCAGCTCGGAAAATGGCAGCAGATACGCCAACTGATTCGCCAACGATTGCTGGCCCGTGGCTTCGGTGCCCATGTTCAGTGCCTCGACCATCGGGTGTTCGGCCAGCGCCTTGAGCAAGGCAATGAGGTCGGCGTCTTCATCCTGCAAGGGCTGCTCAGGCAGATCATCCAGCCACTCGACATCGGCGACGGTCAGTTGATCGCGCTGGATCTCGGTGCGCAGCACATGAAAGCGTCGCCCACCCTGAACCCGAATGCCCAACAGGCCGTTGTCCTGCTGCTTGAAATCGGTGATCAATGCTTCGCAGCCGACCAATGCATACCCCTCGGGCGCGACACCCACTTCATCGCCATCCAGAATGCACACCACACCAAAGCCTGTGCCCTGTTTCATGCAGCGGCCGATCATGTCCAGGTAGCGCGCCTCGAATATCTGCAAATCGAGGATGCAACCGGGAAACAACACTGTGTTCAGCGGGAAAAGCGCCAGGCTCATAGAGATTTCCTTAAACCACCATCGACACCGCCAACGGCAGGAATACCGCCGTGGCCACACCCATCAGGCTCATCGCCAACGCGGCAAATGCACCGCACTCTTCATTTTCCTGCATCGCCACCGCCGTGCCGACGGCGTGAGCCGTCATGCCCAGCGCCATGCCCCGGGCTTCAGGGCTATGGACCCCCAGGCGTGTCAAAAGACTCGGGCCGAAAATCGCTCCAATTACTCCGGTGATCAACACGAACACCGCCGCCAGCGCCGCCACCCCGCCGATCTGCTCGGCCACCAGCATAGCAATCGGCGAGGTGACCGATTTGGGTGCCATGGTCATCAGAATCATGTGCTCGGCACCAAACCACCAACCGAGCAACACGCCCATCCCGGTGGCAACCACTCCCCCTATCACCAGCGTAGTAAAAATCGGCCAGAACAGCTGCCGAATCCGCCGCAGGTTCAGGTACAGCGGCACCGCCAGCGCAACAGTTGCCGGCCCCAACAAAATACTGAGGATCTCGGTGCTTTTGCGGTACTCGGCGTACGTCAGTCCACACGCGAGCAACACGCCAATCACCAGCAGCATTGATACCAGTACTGGCTGCAGAAAAATCCAGCGGGTTTTCTCGAACGCCGCCAGCACCAGTTGATACGCGCCCAAGGTAATGCCGATGCCGAACAACGGATGATGAATCACTGCCGCCAATGCACCTTGCCAATCGAAGATCATAACGACTCCTCCGAGCGAGCCGCGTGGCGCTTGACCAACCGTTGCATCAATACCCCGGCGAAGGCCAAGGACAGCAGCAACGACAATACAAGTGCGCCAACGATGGCCCAGAAGTCCGCGGCGATATCAGCGGCGTAAACCATCACGCCCACCGCCGGTGGCACCAGCAGCAATGGCAAATAACGCAGCAGGCTGCCAGCCGCCAGGTTCAGGGGTTCAGCTACTTCGCCGCGAATAACCAGAAACCCCAGCAGCAACAGCAGGCCAATAATCGGCCCCGGCAGCACCGGCAGAAACAAATGGTTGATGGCCGTGCCAAGCAATTGAAACAGCACCAGCCAGGTCAGGCCGCGTAACAACATCCGTGATCTCCAGCAAAACTCGTCCCCCACAAGCGGGCCGGACATTATAAGCATGGCACCTGCTATGCATGGGTATTCGCCAAAGGTATGGATGCTTGACCGGATCTAATCGCCATGTTGATCTAAAGTGGTTGGTTCGGGGCCAAATCCCTACCCTAAAAAACTATAAAACCGATGAACCCAAGGAGAGTCTCAATGCCCTATGTTCCAGTTGCAGAGCTCAAAGATTATGTCGGCAAGGAACTCGGACGTTCCGAATGGCTCACTATCGATCAGGACCGCATCAACCTGTTCGCTGAAGCCACAGGTGATTATCAGTTCATCCACGTTGACCCGGTAAAAGCCGCACAAACCCCGTTTGGCAGCACGATCGCCCACGGCTTCCTGTCGCTGTCACTGATCCCGAAACTGATGGAAGACATCCTGGTCCTGCCGCAAGGTTTGAAGATGGTGGTCAATTACGGCCTGGACAGCGTGCGTTTCATTCAACCGGTGAAGGTCGACTCCAGAGTCCGGCTCAAGGTCGAACTGTCTGAAGTCACCGAAAAGAAACCCGGCCAATGGCTGCTCAAGGCCACCGCCACGCTGGAAATCGAAGGCTCGGATAAACCTGCGTACATCGCTGAACCGCTGTCGCTGGCATTCGTGTAACCCCTGCCGGATGCGAAGCAGTTCGTGCTGTTTCGCACCGCGTCTCTATATATCAGACACATAGCTGCGGCATACTCCCTCGCCTAATTGCCCGGATCCCGCTATGCGCTCACTTGTACCTCTTGTTCTGACCCTGTTGCTCACCGCGTGTGGTGACGGCGAATCGCTGTTGCCGCCTGACGCACGCCTGCCCGATGGCGGCCGCTATCGGGGGGATCTGGTCAATGGGTTACTGCAAGGACAGGGCCGGATCGACTACCCGAACGGCAGCTGGTACGCCGGTCAGTTCGATAAGGGCCAGTGGCACGGTCAGGGCGAATGGCACGGCAGCAACGGCGAGGTCTACCGCGGTGAATTCCAGCAGGGGCTGTTCCATGGCCAAGGCACGCTGACAACCAATGGCAACAGCTACACCGGCAGTTTCAAACTCGGTCGGCGCGACGGTGAAGGCACCCTCAAAGAAGACGGCATGACCTACCGCGGCGAGTTCAAGGCCGATCAATATTCCGGCCTGGGTCGCCTCGAACTTGAAGACGGTAGCCAGTATCAGGGTCAGTTCACCAATGGCAAACCCAACGGTGAAGGCCAACGCGGCGATGCCAGCGGCAACCAGTTCACCGGGAATTTCGTCGACGGCCAGCTGGAAGGCAACGGCACCTTCAGCAGTGCCGAGGGCGACAGCTACGTCGGTGGTTTCAAACAGAATCAGCTAAACGGCAAGGGCCGCTACGAGAACGCCGACGGCGACGTGTGGGTCGGCCAGTTCAAGGAAGGCGCGCTGAACGGCAAAGGCGAATTGATTGGCGCCGATAACAGCCACTACATCGGCCAGTTCAGTGATTGGCGCTTCACAGGTCAAGGCCGTTTGAACCTGGCTGACGGCAGCTTTTACATTGGCGAGTTCGACAACGACAGCTATCAGGGGCACGGCACGCTGGTGCTGACCGATGGCACGGTGCAAAGCGGCGACTGGATCAACGGTCAGCGTGTACGCGATGCCAATGGCAAGTTGCTGCCGGACACCCTCGAGCTGGGCTTGCTGGCGCAAGGGCGTTTGCTCGAAGAAGCGCTGGCCAATGTGCCCGCCTCGACCCCGGCGATCGAGCTATACACCCTGACAGTGGGCGGCGACGGTAAACAGAGTGTGTTTCTGCGCGAGTCCGACTACGTCAGCAACATGCTCGCCAGCCGCTTCGGCGCCTACGGCCAGATCCGCCTGGTCAACCATCGCGATCATCTCGGCGACCGGCCAATGGCCACGCGCGAGAACCTGCGCCGTGCCGCCCTGACCCTGGCCGAACGCAGCGGACCGGAAGATCTGGTGTTCATCTACCTGACCAGCCACGGCACCCGTGAACATGAACTGGTACTCGACCAACCGCGCATGGAGCTGGCCGATTTGCCGGCCGACGAATTGGCCGCAGTCCTCGCGCCGCTGAAAAACCGCGACAAGATCATCGTGATTTCTGCCTGCTACTCCGGTGGTTTTATCCCGGCACTCAAAGACGAACGCACGCTGATCATGACCGCATCGCGCGCCGACCGAGTGTCGTTCGGTTGCTCGGAAGAAGCTGACTTCACCTACTTTGGCGATGCGTTGTTCGTCCAGGCACTGAACCAGACCGACGATCTCGAGCAGGCGTTCAAACTGGCCAAGGGCATCGTCGCCGAGCGCGAACTGGCAGACAACTTCGAGGCATCCGAACCACAGATCTGGGCGCCTAAAGGGGTGTTGGCGCATTGGCAATTACTGCGCAAGCAGCAAGCACGCAAGGCACTACAAAGTGCCGCTTTAACCAGCAAGGAAGCAAAGAGCAACTAAGCTGAACAGTATCAAGGGGGAAACATTATGTACTTGACGCCTCAGCATGTATTGCTCGCTGGAGCCACCGGTCTGACCGGTGAACACTTACTCGATCGGCTGCTCAACGAGCCGACCATCAGCCGCGTACTGGCACCGTCACGCCGACCACTGGCTGAACATCCTCATCTGGAAAACCCGGTCGGCGATCCGGCTGTGTTTCTCCCACAACTCAGCGGCCGCGTCGATCTCGCTTTCTGCTGTCTGGGCACTACCATCAAAAAGGCCGGTTCCGAGCAAGCCTTTCGGGCGGTGGACTTAGACTTGGTCGTGGCCCTCGGCAAACGCGCCCGGGAGATGGGTGCACGGCATCTGATCGTGATTAGCGCCATCGGCGCCGATCGGAGATCCTCGGTGCTCTACAACAGAGTCAAAGGCGAAATGGAATATGCCTTGAAGGCCCAGAACTGGCCGCAACTGACCATCTGCCGGCCTTCCCTGCTGCTGGGCGATCGCCTTGAGCCGCGACTCGCCGAACAACTGGCGGGGCCACTGTCCAAACTGATTCCCGGCAAATACCGCGGCATCGAAGCCTGCCAACTGGCCCGTGCCATGTGGCGCCTGGCGCTGGAAGAACAGGATGGCGTGCGGATTGTCGAGTCCGACGAGTTGCGCAAGCTCGGCAAATAATATTGCGGCGTCTGACAGGACGCCTTCGTCGGAACGCCGCCCGGAGCAAGCCCGCTCCCACATTTGATCGGCGGCGTACACATAATTTGCATTCGCTGAAGATCCAATGTGGGAGCGGGCTTGCTCGCGAAGGGCGCAACACCGATTCAAAGCCGAGCGCTACAACCCGCCCGTCGCCTGAAACCCCACACCCAACACCGTCAACACCGACAGCGGCAACAGCAGCGTGTCGAGCAGTGCACTGGCTGGCAGGTCGATGCCGGGGTAACTCGGTGCTTCGGCGCCAAAACGATCCTTGGCGCAGCAACCACCGTCCAGCGCATACAGATCAAGGCGCATTCCCGAATACACCACCGGTGCACCGGGCTTGGCAGCGTCCAATGTGCGCGCGGTGGCACAGCCGCCCAATTGCAGGGCGAGCAGCAGACTCAATAACTTATTCATCGCTGCTCAAGTGGTGCTCGCCCCAACGCGGCAGCATGTCTTGCGGGATGTTCAACAGATTGAGAATCCGCGCCACAACGAAATCCACCAGATCATCGATGGTCTGCGGCTGGTGATAGAAGCCCGGCGAGGCCGGCAGAATGGTCACGCCCATGTTCGACAGCTTGAGCATGTTTTCCAGGTGAATGCTTGAATACGGCGCCTCACGTGGCACCAGGATCAATTGCCGACGCTCTTTCAACGTCACATCGGCGGCGCGTTCGATCAGGTTGTTGCAAGCGCCCGTGGCGATCGCCGACAAGGTCCCGGTCGAGCACGGCACCACCACCATCGCGGCCGGCGAGCCGGAGCCCGAGGCCACTGGCGACATCCAGTCTTCCTTGCCGTACACCCGAATCTGCCCGGCAGCAGCGCCGGTGTATTCGGTGAGGAAAGCCTGCATCAGCTGCGGCTTCGACGGCAGCGTGACGTCGGTCTCGGTCGCCATCACCAGTTGCGCCGCCTTGGAAATCAGGAAGTGCACCTCACGGTCTTCGCGCACCAGACAATCGAGCAGGCGCAAACCGTACTGGGCGCCGGAAGCGCCGGTCATGGCCAGCGTGATGCGATCCGGACCGTTACTCATTTAAGCGCCTCGGCCAGTTTGCCGTGCAGGCCGCCGAAGCCGCCGTTACTCATGATCACCACGTGAGTGCCGGGTTTGGCCTGGTGCTTCACGTGCTCGATGATGCCGTCCAGCGAATCACAGACAATCGACGGCACGGTGCACAGCGCAGCAACGGCGGGCAAGTCCCAGCCGAGATTGGCCGGCGCGTACCAGATCACCTGATCGGCATCGACCACGCTTTGTGGCAAACCGTCACGGTGCGCGCCGAGCTTCATCGAGTTGGAGCGCGGTTCGATGATCGCGATCAACGGCGCGTCGCCGATCCGTTTGCGCAGACCGTCGAGGGTGGCCGCAATGGCAGTCGGGTGGTGAGCGAAGTCGTCATAGATGGTGACGCCGTGAACTTCAGCGACTTTTTCCATGCGACGCTTGACGCTCTTGAACGCGCTCAACGCAGCAATGCCCATACTCGGAACCACGCCCACATGCCGTGCAGCAGCCAGAGTGGCCAAGGCGTTGGCAACGTTGTGCTGGCCGGTCATGTCCCACTCGACCACGCCTTGGGCAACACCTTCGAACATCACTTCAAACTTCGAGCCGTCTTCGCTAAGCAACTTGACCTGCCACTGCCCGCCCGCACCGGTGGTTTGCACCGGGGTCCAGCAGCCCATGTCGATAACGCGCTGCAACGCAGGTTCGGTGGTTGGGTGAATCACCAGGCCTTCACTCGGAATGGTCCGCACCAAATGGTGGAACTGCCGCTCGATGGCCGGCAGATCGGGGAAGATGTCGGCGTGATCGAACTCAAGGTTATTGAGGATCGCGGTACGCGGACGGTAGTGAACGAATTTCGAACGCTTGTCGAAGAAGGCGCTGTCATATTCATCGGCTTCGATGACAAAGAACGGCGTGTCGCCCAGACGCGCCGACACCGAGAAGTTCTGCGGCACACCACCAATCAAAAAGCCCGGGCTCATGCCCGCGTGCTCCAGTACCCAGGCAAGCATGCTGCTGGTGGTGGTTTTGCCGTGGGTGCCGGCAACGGCCAACACCCAGCGACCTTGCAGCACGTGATCGGCCAGCCATTGCGGACCGGAGACGTACGGCAGGCCTTTGTTCAAGACGTATTCGACCGCAGGGTTGCCGCGCGACATGGCATTGCCGATCACCACCAGATCCGGGGCCGGATCGAGTTGTGCGGGATCATAGCCTTGCGTCAGCTCGATGCCCTGCGCCTGTAACTGCGTACTCATCGGCGGGTAGACGTTGGCATCGGAGCCGGTCACGTGATGGCCCAGTTCTTTGGCCAGGACTGCCATCGAACCCATGAAAGTGCCGCAAATACCCAGAATATGAATGTGCATAGTCAACCTCGTAAAACATCGAGGCAGGTTAGCGTAGGGTGGGAAAAATCGCACTCTTTAGCTGACGATCTAAACCCTGTAGGAGCAAGGCTTGCCCGCGATGAACGATAACGCGGTATGCCAGAAGGACCGCGTCGTGGCCATCGCGGGCAAGCCTTGCTCCTACGGTTTTGTGGTGCAGCTCTACCGCGCTATTCCGTGTTTGCGCAGCTTTCTATAAAGCGTATTACGGCTGACACCCAACTGCTCAGCGGTATGGGTCATGTGCCAACGTTGCTGCTCTAGGGCATTGAGCAAGGCCAGACGTTCGGCATCGTCCAGAGGATATTCGGACACCTCGTCCGCCTGCACCAGCGCAAGTACCGGCCGCCCCTGGCGAATCATCACCGGCAAATCCTCAACCCCGATCCGCCCGTCTTCACACAACGCCGCCAAAGTCCGCAACACGTTGCGCAACTGCCGCACGTTGCCCGGCCAGGCGAAGTCGAGCAGCGCCTGTCGCGCCGCAGCGTCAATCAGTACCGCCTCCCCGCCCGACTCTTCAGCCAGTAAAAAATCGAGTAACTGGGACTTGTCGCTGCGTTCGCGCAATGCCGGCAAGGCGATTTCCAGGCCATTGAGGCGGTAGTACAAATCCTCGCGGAAACTGCCGTCCTGCACGCGCTCCAGCAAATTGCGGTGAGTGGCGCTGATGATCCGCACATTGACCGCCTGCGGCTCGCCACCGATCGGCACCACCAGTCGATCTTCCAGCACCCTCAATAGCCGCGTCTGCAAGGCCAGCGGCATGTCACCAATCTCGTCGAGGAACAGCGTGCCGCCATCGGCCTGCTGCAACTTGCCGCGCATGCCCTCTTTGCGCGCACCGGTGAAACTGCCGCCGCGATAACCGAACAGTTCGCTCTCGATCAGGCTTTCCGGGATCGCCGCACAATTGAGCGCGACGAAGGCTTTTTCTGCGCGCTGACTGGCCTGATGCACCGCTTTGGCGAAGGCCTCTTTACCCGAGCCGGTTTCACCGTTGATCAACAGTGGCACATCACGCTCGAAGACCCGCAAGGCTTTACGAAAATCAGCCTGCAGCCCTTCATCCCCCAGACAAATGCCCGCAAGCACTGGGCGCTCGGCAAGCATAGGAGTTTGCACCACCGGGGTCGGCACGCTGCGCGGCTGGCCGCGCAACAGCGCAAACAACACCCGTCCGTCATGAGTGCGCAGCGGCCAACTGGCGCTGGCATTGACGCTCGCGCGCCCCAGCAGTTCGTCCAGCGAGCAATCGAAAAATGCCTCGACCGGTTTGCCCAACAACCCGCCACGAATATGCCCCAGCAGGTTCAGAGCACTCTGATTGACCGCACTTATGCGTCCGTCTCCGTCGAACGCCAGCAGCCCCTCGCTGAACAGCCCGACCGACTCGGCCTGCAAGTGAAAGCGCAACAGCCATTGATTGTCGAAGTAACGCAGGAAATAGCAGCTCTCGATCATCTTCGCCGAGAGGTTGACCAGCGCCATGGTGTGGAACTGGCTCTGGCGCGAGACATCGTGGCGCGCCGACGAAACGTCGAGTACCGCCAGCAGTTCGCCGTGCGGGTCGAACACCGGGCTCGCCGAACAGGTCAGGCCTGTATGACGCCCCCGAAAATGCTCGTCCTGGTGGATGGTCAGCGACTGACGTTCCACCAGGCAGGTGCCGATGCCGTTGGTGCCTTCGCAGGCTTCACTCCAGTCGGCACCGAGCCAGAGACCGGCGCGCTCGAAAATCTTCCGTTCGGCGGGCGCGGTGACGCAGTTGAGGATCACCCCGCGGGCGTCGGTCAACAGCACCGCGTGGCCGGCACCGGAGAGTTGTTGATGCAGGCTGGTCATTTCGCCGCCGGCGATGTGCAGGACTTGCTGCAAACGCTCGCGACTCTCCAGCACACGACCGTGTTCAAGCACCGTCGGCGCCATGGTCAGGGCCGGGTCGAGGTGATAGTCCTCAAGGCAACGCAGCCAGGAACGGGCGATGGACGGATCGCTGCCCGGACCGTGCAAATGGGATTTGCCTTGGGTCACGGTCAAGACTTGCTGGGCATGGCGACTCAAATGGTTGCTGTGCATTTCTTATTATTCTCCCCGTAGGGCCTGGCTCGTTCCCGTAGCAGCTGCCGCAGGCTGCGTCCGGCCGCGAAGCGGTCGTAAATCTGAATCCCGCCTCTCACTGAACAACCGCGACCAACCAGATTGCGAGCGCTTCGCCCTCGAACGCAGCCTTCGGCAGCTGCTACAAAAGCGAAGCAAAGCAATCGCGTGAGGCCGAGCATCCTCCAGCTCCGCGAGTATTGCAATGTCGGCCTGACCGCCAGGTCACAGGCTGTGCCACAAGCGGTACAAACTGTCACAGCACCTGTACCGAATCTGTCACACGCCCTGTTCCGGCAACGCTCAAAAAGTCCGTAAGCCATTGATTTACCTGACCTGCAAAGCACTGGCCCGACCTTTGCTCTACGCTTCTCAAGCGCTCACCGCGCGTACTCCCTTATAAGCACAAAAGCCAAGGAGATACTCACCATGCGTTACGCTCACCCAGGTACTGAAGGCGCTATCGTTTCGTTCAAGAGTAAATACGGCAACTACATCGGCGGCGAATTCGTCGCGCCTGTCAAAGGTCAGTACTTCACCAACACCTCGCCGGTCAACGGCCAACCGATTGCCGAATTCCCCCGTTCCACGGCCGAAGACATCGAAAAAGCCCTGGACGCTGCCCACGCCGCCGCCGATGCCTGGGGCAGCACGTCTGCTCAGGCACGCTCGCTGGTGCTGCTGAAAATCGCCGACCGCATCGAACAAAACCTGGAAGTCCTGGCGATTACCGAAAGCTGGGACAACGGCAAAGCCGTACGTGAAACCCTCAACGCCGACATCCCGCTGGCCGCTGACCATTTCCGCTACTTCGCCGGTTGCCTGCGTGCTCAGGAAGGCAGCGCCGCCGAAATCGACGGCAACACCGTGGCTTATCACATTCACGAACCACTGGGCGTGGTCGCGCAGATCATCCCGTGGAACTTCCCGATCCTGATGGCGGCCTGGAAACTCGCTCCAGCGCTGGCCGCCGGTAACTGCGTGGTGCTCAAGCCCGCCGAGCAAACCCCGCTGGGCATTACCGTACTGCTGGAACTGATCGGTGACCTGCTGCCGCCCGGCGTACTGAACGTGGTGCAAGGTTTCGGCAAAGAAGCCGGTGAAGCCCTGGCCACCAGCAAACGCATCGCCAAAATCGCTTTCACCGGCTCGACTCCGGTCGGCTCGCACATCATGAAATGTGCTGCCGAAAACATCATTCCGTCCACCGTGGAACTGGGCGGTAAATCGCCGAACATCTTCTTCGCCGACATCATGCAAGCCGAACCGACCTTCATCGAGAAAGCCGCTGAAGGCCTGGTGCTGGCGTTCTTCAACCAGGGCGAAGTCTGCACCTGCCCGTCCCGCGCACTGGTGCAAGAGTCGATCTACGACGACTTCATGAAAGTGGTGATGAAGAAAGTTCTGCAAATCAAACGTGGCGACCCTCTGGACACCGACACCATGGTCGGCGCCCAGGCATCCGAGCAGCAATTCGACAAAATCCTCTCCTATCTGGAAATCGCCAAAGGCGAAGGCGCCGAACTGCTGACTGGCGGCAAGGTGGAAAAACTCGAGGGCAACCTGGCGACCGGGTATTACATCCAGCCGACCCTGCTCAAGGGCACCAACAAAATGCGCGTGTTCCAGGAAGAAATCTTTGGCCCGGTGGTGAGCATCACCACCTTCAAGGACGAAGCCGAAGCCCTGGCGATTGCCAACGATACCGAGTTCGGCCTGGGCGCCGGCCTCTGGACCCGCGACATCAACCGCGCCTACCGCATGGGCCGGGCGATCAAGGCCGGTCGTGTTTGGACCAACTGCTACCACCTGTACCCGGCCCACGCCGCATTCGGTGGTTACAAGAAGTCCGGTGTCGGTCGTGAAACCCACAAAATGATGCTCGACCACTACCAGCAGACCAAAAACCTGCTGGTGAGCTACGACATTAATCCATTGGGCTTCTTCTAAAAACCGGGGGCGATACAGGTATTTCTGTGTCGCCCTTCAAATGGCTATCGCGAGCAAGCTCGCTCCCACATTGGATTTGGGTCAGTCCCAAAAGTGTATTCACCACATAACCCTGTGGGAGCGAGCTTGCTCGCGATGGCGTCCTAAATGACACACAGAACATCGCCCCGCCGCTCTGGCACGGGCTTTGCGTGCCCGCTCGACAGATAAACCGCTGCGTGAACAGCGTCCACCCAAACCGCCGTACCCGAAAGTCCAACAGATCAAACAATAAAAAGCAGAGAGGACTTATGACTTCGACAACCACGCTCAAACCCACACTCGGCACCCTGCACCTGTGGGGCATTGCCGTCGGCCTGGTGATTTCCGGCGAATACTTCGGCTGGAGTTACGGCTGGGGCACCGCAGGCACCCTGGGGTTTCTCGTCACCTCGTTGATGGTGGCAACGATGTACACCTGCTTCATCTTCAGTTTCACTGAACTCACCACCGCGATTCCCCACGCTGGTGGGCCTTTTGCCTACAGCCGACGGGCCTTCGGTGAGAAAGGCGGCTTGATCGCCGGGATCGCCACGCTGATCGAGTTCGTCTTTGCACCACCGGCCATTGCAATGGCCATCGGCGCCTACCTGAACGTGCAATACCCGGATCTGGACCCGAAAATCGCCGCGGTCGGCGCCTACTTCGTGTTCATGGGCCTGAACATCCTCGGCGTCAGCATTGCCGCGACCTTCGAACTGGTGGTGACCGTTCTGGCGGTGGCCGAGTTGCTGGTGTTCATGGGCGTGGTTGCACCGGGCTTCAGCTTCAGCAACTTCGTGCTCAATGGCTGGTCGGGTTCAAGCGAGTTTACGATGGGCTCGATTCCCGGGATGTTTGCGGCGATACCGTTTGCTATCTGGTTCTTCCTCGCCATCGAAGGCGCGGCCATGGCTGCCGAAGAAGCCAAGGATCCGAAACGTACGATTCCCAAGGCCTATGTCAGCGGCATCCTGACCCTGGTGTTCCTGGCGATGGGCGTGATGGTCATGGCCGGCGGCGTGGGCGACTGGCGTCAACTGGCGAACATCAACGACCCGCTGCCTCAGGCGATGAAAGCCGTGGTCGGCAATAACTCCAGCTGGATGCACATGCTGGTGTGGATCGGCCTGTTCGGTCTGGTAGCAAGCTTCCACGGGATCATCCTGGGTTACTCGCGACAGTTCTTCGCCCTCGCTCGCGCCGGTTATCTGCCTCGCAGCCTGGCCAAGCTCTCGCGTTTCCAGACCCCGCACCGGGCGATTCTCGCCGGCGGCGTGATCGGTATCGCGGCAATCTACAGCGACGGCCTGGTGAATCTGCAAGGCATGACCCTGACGGCGGCGATGATCACCATGTCGGTGTTCGGCGCCATCGTGATGTACATCATCAGTATGCTCAGCCTGTTCAAACTGCGTAAAACCGAGCCGAACCTGGAGCGCACCTTCCGCGCCCCGGGTTATCCGATCGTGCCGGGCATTGCGCTGTTCCTGGCGGTGGTCTGCCTGGTGGCGATGGCCTGGTTCAACGCCTTGATCGGGATGATTTTCCTCGGCTTCATGGTGGCAGGCTTCATCTACTTCCAACTGACCGCCAAACAGCGCTTCGACGCACCGGCGGACGCGATGCTCACCGGTATATAACGTGCACCTGCGCCGGGCGAATGGCCCGGCGCATGCATTATTGAAGTGCACTGAGACCCAGTGTGGGAGCGAGCAAGCCCGCTCCCACATGGGTTCAGAGGTGCATTTGAGTCATTTATTGAACCAGGAGGACACCGCTCATGGCTGCATTTGCCCATACCGTCGGCGCCCGGACCTACCGTTTCGACGGCCTCAAGGAAGTCATGGCCAAGGCCAGCCCGGCGCGCTCCGGGGATTTTCTGGCCGGCGTCGCCGCCCTGAATGATGGCGAACGGGTTGCCGCGCAAATGACCTTGGCTGACATCCCGCTCAAGCATTTCCTGCAAGAAGTACTGATCCCTTACGAATCCGATGAAGTCACCCGACTGATCATCGACACCCACAACGCCAGCGCCTTTGCGCCTGTCAGCCACCTGACCGTCGGCGGTTTTCGCGACTGGCTGCTCAGCGATGCGGCCGACGAACACAGCCTGCGTGCCCTCGCCCCCGGCCTGACCCCGGAAATGGCTGCCGCCGTGTCGAAGATCATGCGCGTGCAGGACCTGGTGCTGGTGGCACAGAAAATCCGCGTGGTGACACAGTTTCGCGGCACCATGGGTCTGCGCGGCCGCCTGTCGACCCGCCTGCAACCCAACCACCCCACCGACGAACCGGCCGGCATCGCCGCGAGCATTCTCGACGGCCTGCTCTACGGCAACGGTGACGCGATGATCGGCATCAACCCGGCCACCGACAGCATCGCCTCGATCTGCGCCATGCTGGAAATGCTCGACGCGGTGATCCAGCGCTACGAAATCCCGACCCAAGCCTGCGTACTGACCCACGTCACCACCTCCATCGAGGCGATCAACCGTGGCGTGCCGTTGGATCTGGTGTTCCAGTCGATCGCCGGAACCGAAGCGGCCAACGCCAGTTTCGGCATCAGCCTGAGCGTGCTGCAGGAAGGTTACGACGCCGGTTTGAGCCTCAATCGCGGCACGCTGGGGCAAAACCTGATGTACTTCGAAACAGGCCAGGGCAGCGCGCTGTCAGCCAACGCCCACCACGGCATCGACCAGCAAACCTGTGAAACCCGCGCCTATGCCGTGGCACGGCACTTCAAGCCGTTTCTGGTAAACACCGTGGTCGGTTTCATCGGCCCGGAATACCTCTACAACGGCAAACAGATCATCCGCGCCGGCCTCGAAGACCACTTCTGCGGCAAATTGCTTGGCGTACCGATGGGCTGCGACATCTGCTACACCAACCACGCCGAAGCCGATCAGGACGACATGGACACCCTGCTGACGCTGCTGGGCGTGGCCGGGATCAACTTCATCATGGGCATTCCCGGCTCCGACGACATCATGCTCAACTACCAGACCACCTCGTTCCACGACGCGCTCTACGCACGCCAGACCCTGGGCCTGAAACCGGCGCCGGAGTTCGAGAGGTGGCTGGCGAAAATGGGCATCTTCACCCAAGGTGATGGCAAAGTGCATTTCGGCAACAACCTGCCGCCGGCCTTCCGCCAGGCCATGGCGCAACTGGGATGAGCAATCTGCTGATGGATAAACCAACTGTCGACCCGCAAAACCCCTGGCTGGGACTGCGCCGCCTGACCCCGGCACGCATCGCTCTGGGTCGTACCGGCACCAGTATGCCGACCAGCGCGCAACTGGATTTCCAATACGCCCACGCCGAGGCCCGCGATGCCGTGCACCTGCCCTTCGATCACGTCGGGCTGAACGCGCAATTGGCTGAGCGCGGGCGCGACAGTCTGCTGCTGCACAGCGCCGCCACTGATCGCCACAGTTATCTGCAACGGCCAGACCTGGGCCGCAAGCTGAGTGACGAGTCCGCGCAAAAGCTGCGCGAACACGCTTCGGCCAACCCGGGCGGCGTTGATCTGGCGGTAGTCGTGGCAGACGGCCTGTCGGCGCTGGCGGTGCATCGGCACACCTTGCCGTTTCTGGCGCGCATGGAGGAACAGACCCAGGCCGAAGGCTGGTCGCTGTCGCCAGTGATTCTGGTGGAACAGGGCCGTGTCGCCGTGGCTGACGAAATCGGCGAATTGCTCGGCGCAAAAATGGTCGTGATCCTGATCGGCGAACGCCCTGGCCTCAGCTCGCCAGACAGTCTCGGCTTGTATTTCACCTATAATCCAAAGGTCGGCCTGACGGACGCCTATCGCAACTGTATTTCCAATGTCCGGCTCGAAGGTTTGAGCTATGGCATGGCGGCACACCGTTTGCTTTACTTGATGCGTGAGGCCTGTCGGCGGCAGTTGTCGGGGGTCAACCTGAAGGACGAAGCCCAGGTCCAGACTCTTGGGTCGAAAGATGACGCTGATATGAAAGGAAATTTCCTACTGAGTCCGCCGGATGCCTGACCCGTATTCGAATTGCGTTTTTGATCCGCTTTCAGGCAGAGTCGACGAACGGCTGTCCGAGTAGTGAACCGATTGCCATCGTATCCACTGGAAACTGTCGTCCTATCTACTTGAAGTTGAGGTCTAGCATGCGGATTACTCAAGCAACCCTCGAGCACCTGGACCTTCTGACGCCCTTGTTCGTCAAGTACCGCGAGTTTTATGGCTCGCTGGCTTACCCGGACTCGTCCCGGGCCTTTCTGGAAAAGCGCCTGCGGCGCAAAGAGTCGGTGATCTATCTGGCCCTGCCCGATGATGACGACAACAAACTGCTGGGCTTTTGTCAGCTGTACCCAAGCTTTTCGTCGCTGTCGCTCAAGCGCGTGTGGATCCTCAACGACATCTACGTCGCCGAAGACGCCCGCCGCCAATTGGTCGCCGATAACCTGATGCGCACCGCAAAGAAAATGGCCAAGGAAACCCAGGCTGTCCGCATGCGCGTGTCCACCAGCAGCGACAACAAAGTGGCGCAGAAAACCTACGAATCCATCGGTTTTCGCGAAGACACCGAGTTCAAGAACTACGTCTTGCCGATCAGCGAAGAGCTCTGATCCAGACTCTGTGGGAGCGAGCTTGCTCGCGATAGCATCGCCTCGGTATGACTGACACACCGAGGCGTCTGAATCGCGAGCAAGCTCGCTCCCACAAGGTTCAGTGCGGAACCACCGATCCGACTTGGAAATCCCTCGCTACAAACTCGACACGCTTTTCACCTTTCAGTCCGTATAATCCAGAGCCTCACGGGCTGTAAGAATAACTCCACGGTCCTGTAGCCTAATTTTCCAATACATTCGCACAGGCCTGCTGAGTCGGGTCATTACCACAGGTGCCCACCATGGATTTCAACCCGATCGACCTAATCCTGCATCTCGACGTCTACCTCGACATGCTGGTGACCAACTACGGGCCATGGATCTACGCCATCCTGTTTATGGTGATTTTCTGCGAAACCGGCCTGGTAGTGATGCCTTTCCTGCCGGGCGATTCGTTGCTCTTCATCGCTGGCGCAGTAGCGGCTGGTGGCGGCATGGACCCGGTGCTGCTGGGCGGCTTGCTGATGCTGGCGGCGATTCTCGGTGACAGCACCAACTACCTCGTCGGGCGAACGGCCGGCGAAAAGTTGTTCAGCAATCCGAACTCGAAGATCTTCCGTCGCGATTACCTGCAGCAAACCCATGACTTCTATGACAAGCATGGCGGCAAGACCGTGACCCTGGCGCGTTTCCTGCCGATCATCCGGACCTTCGCACCGTTCGTCGCCGGCGTAGGCAAAATGCCTTACCCGCGCTTCTTCGCCTTCAGCGTGTTCGGCACCATCCTCTGGGTCGGTGGCCTGGTGACCTTGGGTTATTTCTTCGGTAACGTGCCATTCATCAAGAAGAACCTGTCGCTGCTGGTGGTGGGCATCATCCTGCTGTCACTGCTGCCGATGATCATTAGCTTGATCCGCAATCGCCTGGCCAACGCGAGCTCCAAAGCCGAATCGCGCTGAGCGTCCATGTGGTTCCTGAATGCCTGGCGCCGCCAGCGCACGCTGGCCAAGCACCCCGTTGCCGATGAAACCTGGCAGCGGGTGCGCCAACACCTGAGTTTTCTCGACGGCCTCAGCGAGGCCGAAGATCAGTGGCTGCGCGAGGCCGCCGTGCTTTTCCTGCAAGACAAACACCTGACCTGCCTGCCCGGCGTTGAACTGCACCAGGAACAACGCCTGCTGCTTGCCGCGCAAGCGCAATTGCCGCTGCTGCACCTGGGCGACCTGAACTGGTATCAGGGTTTCCACGAAATCGTGCTCTACCCCGACGACTTCCTCAGCCCGCAGCGCCATCGCGATGCCAGCGGCGTCGAGCATGAATGGAAGGGCGAGCACAGCGGCGAAGCCTGGCAACAGGGACCGATCATTCTGGCCTGGCCGGGCGTGATGGCCAGTGGCGGCTGGGAAGGCTACAACCTGGTGATCCACGAACTGGCGCACAAACTCGACATGCTCAATGGCAATGCCAACGGTTTGCCGCCGCTCCACGGCGACATGCGCGTCAGCGATTGGGCGAAGGTCATGCAGCATGCCTACGACGACCTTAATCGCCAACTGGATCGCCACCCGCACACCGACACTCCGATCGACCCTTACGCGGCGGAAAATCCGGCCGAGTTCTTCGCGGTCACCAGCGAGTACTTCTTCAGCGCCCCGGATTTACTGCACGCAACTTATCCACAGGTCTATCAGCAACTGCAGCTGTTTTACCGCCAGGACCCACTGGCCAGGCTTACGCGACTGCACGCCGAACATCCGGCTTATCAGGCACACGACTAGGGTCTATACGACCTCTGGCACATGGCGTCGGCGACGGAATATGCCTATAATCGCCGCCACTTTTTGGTCAATCCGGCCAAGTCATTTGGCCACTTACGGGGGCACCGCCCAATGAGCTACAGCAAGATTCCGGCTGGCAAAGACCTGCCGAACGACATCTACGTCGCGATCGAGATTCCGGCCAACCACGCGCCGATCAAATACGAAATCGACAAAGACAGCGATTGCCTGTTCGTTGACCGTTTCATGGCCACCCCAATGTTCTACCCGGCCAACTACGGTTACATCCCGAACACCCTGGCGGACGACGGTGATCCCCTCGACGTGCTGGTCGTGACCCCTTACCCGGTTGCTCCAGGCTCGGTGATCCGCGCGCGTCCAGTCGGCATCCTGAACATGACCGACGACGGCGGCGGCGACGCTAAAGTCATCGCAGTTCCACACGACAAGCTGTCCCAGCTGTACGTCGACGTGAAGGAATACACCGACCTGCCACCGCTGCTGATCCAGCAGATCGAGCACTTCTTTGCGAACTACAAAGATCTCGAAAAAGGCAAATGGGTGAAGATCGAAGGCTGGGACGGCGCAGATGCCGCTCGCGCCGCGATCATGAAGTCGGTTGCTGCCTATAAAGGCTGAGAAGCAGCGGTAAGCTTCTAGCGGCAAGCTTCAAGAGAAACCCCGGTTATCCGGGGTTTTTTTATGAGCGTTAAAACATCAAAATAAACAGAGCGTTTAATGAAACAAAGTCTAACGTTTAGACATGTTTAATATGAACTAACAATATCCTGCACTACACCAGAATATTCCCGCGAAAATTGATCCGGTTGTTTATTTAATCCGGCCACCCCGGCCCGTAAACTCCGTATTCATGAAAAAGCACAAATGCGGCCCACGCTTCAAAGCGCTCCTGAAAGCGGTGAACATCACCCCGACGGAATTCGCAGCCTTCTGCAACGTCGAGCCCCAGCACGTGAACAACTGGTATATCCGCGGCGTCCCCTACCCGCGAATGGACGAAATCGCCCGTCTGTTGAGCGTCAACAGCCTTTGGCTGCTCAACGGCGAAGGCCCCATGCACCCAGGTCCGAGCCAACTTGCCGATCAGACCGGCAATGTTTTCGACGCACAAGAAACACGTGGCGTGTACACCGTGAACGTCGACTCGGCCGATATAGAAATCCCGCTGTATAAAGAAGTCCCCACAGCGCCCGGCGCCAGCGACACCCAGGTCGCCGAAATACCCGGCGAATTCATCCGCCTGCCACGACACTACCTCGAAAGCCTGGAAGTCGAGCCGGCCCAGGCCATCTGCGTGCCGATGGTCGGCGACAGCATGTCGGAGAAAATCGAAGACGGCTCAACCCTGGCCATCGACCGCAGCCTGACCCAAGTCGTCGACGGCCAGATCTACGCCCTCGAACACGCCGGCATGCTGCGCATCAAATACCTGCACCGCCTCCCCGCCGGCGCTCTGCGACTGCGCAGCCACAACAGCGGTGG
The DNA here is from genome assembly GCF_044743155.1 of Pseudomonas sp. NPDC087697. Lineage (NCBI taxonomy): Bacteria > Pseudomonadati > Pseudomonadota > Gammaproteobacteria > Pseudomonadales > Pseudomonadaceae > Pseudomonas > Pseudomonas sp. NPDC087697. The sequence goes on from NZ_JBIUVW010000017.1 coordinate 32,382, forward strand.
CTACCCCGACGAAATCTTCAGCGCCAAAGAGATCGAAGCACAAAACATCGAAATCCTCGGCTGGGTTTTCTGGTGGTCCACGCTGAACAAACAGCGGCCACCGGTGCCGTTCAGTTGAAACCGCACCGCCCTTTTAAGCAGCACAACGCTCTGGGCAGCACTTCAGGCTGGGAATTCCCCAAAAAAATCAGTATGCTGCGCCCCACATTTGCATCGACCCGCCTACGCCGGTCCGATCGCACCGACAAGGCAGATGACTTTCTCGCCAAGTCCCACAGCCGGACGCAAGATCCGGGTGTACGTTTTGAAGGCTGGTACGGTTTACCAAAAATAAACCAAGCCAGTCCCCGAGAAGCCGGCCACAAGCCGGCTTTTTAATGCCCGAAATAATCCTGTCCCATCCGAGAATCCACCTGATAGCTTAGCTATTCCGGGGGTTACAGCTATTTCCCTATCTGATGCTGTTCGATCAAACTCCACCCCATCGACGATGGAGTGGGGGGACGGCTGGGGGAAAGCGGACACCTGGCGAAAAAGAACGATTAAGCTGAATCCGGAACAAATCGAAAATCTGACCGGATTCGTTTGCTACCACGAGTGGCAAAGTCTTGGGCCTCTACCGCGAACGTTGGTGATCCCACTGCCATAGCCAGACCCGTGAGGGCTACTTAAGCTGAAACTGCGGGTCGCCCGTCAGTTTGGACATTAACTCAACGCCTTCGGGCCAGGGTCCATATCCGGTTTGGCCGTTGATATGGCCGGCATTTTCCACCCAGACCAATTCACTGCCCCAAGCCTGGGCGAAGGCCTTGGCTCGGTCATGGGTAACGTACGGGTCGTCCGTACTCGCCACCATGATCGTTGGAAAAGGCAGGCGTTGCGTCGACATCGGCACAAAACCTGTGGTACCAGGCGGATAGCTATCCGCTTCAGTATCACTAGGAGCCACCAGCAATGCGCCACGTACCTTGTGCGCTTTGGGATACTGCTGCGCCCAGCGGGTGATTAGGGTACAAGCCAGGCTGTGGGCCACCAGCACGACTTCCCCGTCAGCTGCAGCTATTTCCTCATTCAGGCGCTCAATCCAATCCTCAGCGACTGGCGTTTCCCAGTCCTGCTGCTCAACCCTGCGCAAGCTTGAAAACTGCCGCTCCCACTGTGACTGCCAATGTGTTTCACCCGAATTGAACAATCCCGGCAAGATCAATACGCTGACTGCCATCTTCTTTTCCCCTTTAAAAGCATTCATACGCCACCAAAGAACCATTGGGCTGCAAAAAACACCAGCACACCGATGAAACTCGACAACAACATGCGCCGAGTCAGGAAGAACAGCATAAAAACAGCCAATGACCCCAGCAGATAAGGATTTTCCAGGCTGGTATCAAGCGTTGTGCCCGTGGGCACCAGCATCGCTGGAACCACCAGCGCCGCCAGCACCGCCGGCGGCACGGCGCCCAGCACGGTCCTGGCCAGCGGCGGCAGCTCTCGTTGCCCCCAGAGCACCAGAGGCAGGTAACGAGGCAGAAAGGTGCAAAGACCCAAGCCGAAAATCAAGATCCAGGTACTCATTTCAAACCTCCTTGGCGCGACGTTTTTCCAGCATTTCACAGAGCACGCCCATCGCCGCGCCCCCCACGGTCGCAACCAACAGGCCCAGGTTGTAAGGTAACCCGACAAAAAGCAGTGCGATAATGCCGGCACAGGTCACGGTGGCCCAGACTTTCCAGTTGACTAGCGTAGAGGCCAACATGGCGACAAAAACGGCAATCATCGGGAAATCCAATCCATGTTGAATCAGGTCGGGCAATGAAGCGCCGATTGCAATACCAATAACGGTCGCCACCATCCAGTTCAGGTACATGGCAAGTGAAGCGCCGCAGTAGAACCACTGCCAACCAAGATAGGCATCCTGCTTTTTCTTGAAGCGCTCAAGCAACACGAAAAAGACCGCGTCGATCATGCCGAACGCCAACACAGCGCGCCAGCGCTGCGACAGGTAGCGGGTGCTTGAACGCAGCACTGTGCTGTAGATCAACAAACGCAGGCTGAGCACCAGGCCGGTCAATAACAATACCGACGCCGCAGCATCCTGTTGCAGTAACTTGATGGCAATAAATTGCACGGTTCCGGAGTTCAACACCATGGCCAGCGCCAGGGTCTTGGCTTCACCCAGGCCGCTGGTCATGCCGAAGGCACCGCCCAGCAGGCCCATGGGGAAAGCCGAGATCAGGAACGGCGTCATGGCCCTCGCCCCGGCAATCAACTCTTCTCGCCGGGTGGGCGCGGGCGAGGCATCAAGGTCGACGGATGAAACCGCAACCGCCACATCCTGCACAAATGACTCTTTGTTGGTCATGTCAATTCCTTATGGATTAGTACGTGGGGTGCATGCCTGGATCGCCCCTTTGATCACGGCAGCGACCGCCTCAGGGCGAGTCCGGCAGAAGTAATGTCCACCGTCCTCGATGATGTGCAAGGAAACCTCCTCGCTGAACAGGCCCCACCGTTGATAGCGATTGGCATATTCGGGTGTCATGGTGTCGTCCCGGGTGACCACCACGGTCAGGGGGGCCGTCAATGTGCGAGCGCTCCACTCCTGCTCCGCGTCTGCCAGGTAGAGATTGGCCACCGTGGCGTCGTGGCGAAACGCACGGATCAAGGTTGCCGACTGCTGCTCACTCATATCCGCCAACTCCTGGTAACCGGTCTCGCCCACCATCCAGTTCATCACCTGATCATGGGAAAGCGCCTGGGTCTGGGCCGTGCGCTGGCGAGTCGTCTCGGCGTTGTCCAGCAGTTTGCCGCCCACGAATACCCGGACAATCTCCCGGCCGTTGTCTTCCAGGATTCTCGCGGTCTCCAGCATCAGCGCCGCCCCCACGCAATGGCCCCAGAACAGCAACGGCACGGTCGGCGAGGTTTGATCGATCGCACGGGCGACGCATTGCGCAGCCTCACGTACATCCAGCAAGGATTCGTCGGCACGGGTAATGTCATGCCCTGGAAGTTCCACGGCAAAGATATCCCGTGCAGTGCCGCCAGACGCCAGGGTCTGGCCCAGGTCCCGGAAGTTGATGGCGTTGCCCCCCGCATAGGGAAAGCACACCACCGATATGGTTGCATCGCCACATGCAGGCGCCAGGCGCTGCAAAAGACTCTGGGTATTGCCCGCCCCTTCATCGATTGCCTGTGCCAGGGGTTTGAGCGTGGAATGACGCATCAGGTTGGGAATGGAAATCAACCCTTCAGACACCAGGGCAACACGGATCGCCGCCAACGATGTGCCCCCCAGCTCAAAGAAGTTGTCCTCGAGCATGATGTTCTCTACCGGCACACCAAGGACCTCTGCCCACACTTGGGCAATGCGTCGCTCCGTCGGTGAGCTTGGGGTCAGTGGCGCAGCTCCCTGTTCATTGGCTTGCGGCTTAATCGCACGCAGGAAGGTCAACGCCTCAGAGGTACGTGCCAGGTTCAACTGCACTGTTTGCTCAGGTGTCGGCAGTGGGGTTGCGTCATGGCGGGCTTGCATGTCACGGGTCATCAACTCGAACGCCTGGCGGTAATAACTGCCCATCTGCTCAATGTATTGCGCGCTGAAGACATGGTCGTGGTAGTGCAGGCTGAGCCGGACGTCATCGGTGGAAAAATGCCGGGAAAATTCGGCCCGCAGGACAAACTCGGTTTCGGAGTTGGCGCGCACGTCCAGCAGGTCAAACTCCGGCAGGCTTTCCAGGTCCTTGAGCAGGTAGAAGTGCGTGTAGTTGAACGCGGTTTCGAACAGCGGTTGCTGAGTCCCCATGTCTTGCTTGATCCGGGCCATCGGGTAACGACGGTGCGGCAACAAGTCCGTTTCCGCGTTGTACACCTGCTGGATCAATTGCGCCCAGGAGCCCTCGGCAATCTTCACCCGCAGCGGCAGGGTGTTGAGGAACAAGCCAATCGCCCGCGTCGCCCCATCCACTTCCGGGCGGCCGCTGTGTTCATAGCCCACCAACACGTCGTCATCGGCCGCCAGCTCGCTCAAGACTTTCAAGTGTGCGGCCATCAGCACGGTTTTGACCGGCACATTCAGGGCGTCGGCCAGGGCGATGATGCGCTCCGACAGCAGGCTGTCGATCTTCACTTCATGGAACACCACCGACAAGCCCGAGGTTGGTACCTCCGGTTGCAAGCGCGGCAGTTGGGTAAACCGCGCGTTCTCCATCAGGTTGCGCCAGAACTGCCGGTCGGCGTCGCTGGCCAGGGACTGCTGTTCCAGGCCCATGTAATTGCGCAGATGGTTATCCACCAGCGGCTTGTCGTAGGCATTACCCTTGAGCAGGCTGTAGTAGATTTCAAAAAGTTGCGTGTGCACCAGCGTAATGCTCCAGCCATCCAGGGCCGAATTGTGCTGACTGAGGACATACCGGTAGAGGTTGTCGCTCAGTACATGCACATGCAGGCGCACCAGACCGGCGTTTTCCCAGACGAAACGGTGGGCCTTTTCATCCTCGAGCCATTGCTGATACCACTGTTCCTGCGCTCGCTCGTCCATGCCACGCAGGTCCGCCATGGTCAGCGGCAACTCCACTTCCCGATTGACCATCTGAATGAACTGGTCAAACCCGGACAAGTGATAGCTGGTGCGGAAAATCGGATTGCGCTGCACCAGAATCTGCACTGCTTGCTCGAATACCGCCAGGTCAATCGCACTTTTGATCGTATAGCTGATGATGTCGTGATACTGCGCCGTGCCGAAACTCAGTTCGTTCTGGAAGATCAGCCCCGCCTGCAGCATGGACAACGGGTAGGCGTCTTCGGCGCTGTCCGGCAGGCGATCGCGATCAGACTGGGTCAGCAGCTCATAAGGCTCAAAGGTATGGCGAGCCTGCTCGCCGACACTGCCTGACGCCAGCCCGTCCACCAGCTTGGCGATCGTCGGGCGGGCAAAGAAGTCCTGGAACGTGAAGTCCAGCCCTTGGGTACGAGCCCGGGCCAGAATGGTCACGAAGTGGATGGAGTCGCCCCCCAGCGCAAAGAAGTTGTGATGGACGCCAATCGGCCGGACGCCCAGCACGTCCTCCCAGATCGTCACCAACAACGCCTCGGAGGCATTACGCGGCGCCACATATTCGGTGTCGTCGGTTTTTGCCAACAGCGGATCCGGCAAGGCCTTGCGATCAAGTTTGCCGCTGGGGGACAAGGCAAAGGTCTCAAGGACAGTCAAGTGCGTCGGCACCATGTAGTCCGGCAGAAATTGTCCGAGAAAACTGCGCAAGTGCGTCAAGTCCAATGTCTGCGGAGCCTCGACGTAGCCGCACAGCGATTGGGTCTCACCGATCTGGCGAACGACTACCACCGCCTCACGAACCTCGGGAAAGGCCCGCAGGCGGGTTTCGATTTCCCCCAGTTCGATGCGCAAGCCACGCAGCTTGACCTGGTTATCGATACGCCCCAGGTACTCTATTTCTCCGGTCGGCAACCAGCGCGCCAGGTCGCCGGTGCGGTAGAGGCGCGACTCACCTTCCATTGGCTGCTCGACAAAGCGTTCGGCAGTCAACGCCTCGCGCTTATGATAACCACGGGCCAGGCCGGCGCCGGCAATGCACAACTCACCCGGTACGCCCACCGGCATGGCCTTGAGGTTGGCATCCAGAATGTGCAGGCGAGTGTTATCGATGGGTTTGCCGATCGGTACCACGTGGCTCAAATCGCGCCCGCAGCAGTTGAAGTACGACACGTCCACCGTGGCTTCAGTCGGCCCGTACAAATTGATCAAGGCCGTTGAGTGAGTGTCGAACAGCAGCGTTTCAAACAGCCGCACCTGATGCACCCCCAACGCTTCACCGCTGGCAAACACCTGGCGCAGGCTCGCCAACCTGGCGCCTGATTGAGTGCTTTGCACATAACCGAGGAACGCGTTCAACATCGAAGGCACGAAGTGCAGGGTTGAGACCCGATGGGCCTCGATTGCGCTGACCATTGCCTCCGGGTCACGTTCCGCGCCCGGCGCCAGCAGACATACCGTCGCGCCCTCGATCATCCACCAGAACAGTTCCCATACCGACACATCGAAGGCAATGGGCGTCTTCTGCAAAATGACATCGCCAGGGCCGATGGGATAAGCACGCTGCATCCAGGCCAGGCGATTGACGACCGAGTGGTGCTCCACCATGACGCCCTTGGGTTGCCCGGTGGAGCCGGAGGTGTAGATGACATAGGCGAGATTGCGTGAGTCGCCCACGGCAGGCAGAGCCTGATCGTCAGCGGCGTAAGCGCTGGCATCGTCAATGTCGATGACCTGCTGGGTGCGCTCCTGGGAGTCACTCAACAAGTGCGTCTGCGCCAGGATCAGACGGGCGCCGCTGTCATTGAGCACATAGTCGATGCGCGACTGCGGGTAGTTCGGATCAATGGGCAAGTACGCCCCGCCGGCCTTGATGACCGCGAGAATCGCCACCAGCATTTCGTTGGAGCGCTGGGCGACCACCGCCACGACCTGATCACGACATACGCCCCTATCGGCCAGGGTACGGGCCAGTTGATTGGAGCGTTTGTCCAGTTCAGCAAACGTCATCTGTCCATTGTCCGTGACCACCGCAATGGCATCGGGTCGCTGGACCACCTGACGGGCGAACAACGCTTCGATTCTCACGTTCTGGTCGTAGGCCTGCTCGGTCGCATTGACGGTGGCAAGGAAATCCACGTCGCGGGGCGTCATCAAGTTCAGATCCGCCAACGGCGCTTCAGGCGCTCGCAGGACCTGGGCCAGCAGTTCCTCCAGGTGCATGGCCAGCCAGCGCAGCGTCGTCGTCTCATACAGGCGCTCATCAAAGCTGATGGCCAATTCGACCTGTTCAGCAGTGACGGTGAAACTGAACAGCGTCGCGATGTCCAGACACTGCGCAAGGCTTGGTTTTTCAGGGTGGGCGATTTCCACGGCCACCTCGAAGAACGGGCTCTGGCCCTCGGTTTCAGGCAGTGAAAACTCTTCGGCAAACAGCTCAAGCGGGTAGTCACTGTGCTCTATCGCACCCAGTACCCGGCTGCGCACCTGATCCAGCAACTGCTTGAAGCTGGTAGCACCATCCAGGCTGGCGTGCAGGGGGAATGCCAGGTTTTGCGAAGCGGCCAGGCTGGCCTCAAAGCTGGCCGGCAGGCCGACCACAATCACCTCGTGACGCGTGTAGACATGCAACAGCGCCATGACCGCTGAAGTCAGCAGTACTTGTTGGCTGGCTTCATTGCCTCGGGCCACCTTGATGACATTGGCCGCGACATCAGCGCGTAACGTGAAGCTCAACGTACCCTGGCGTGGCTCAGCGCTCGCGGACTTGTCCACGGCAAAACCGGTTTTACTCCAGTCCAGCTTGAACAGTTCGCGCCAGTAACTGGCTTGTTTCGGGCGCTGGGCAGCGGCGACCTTGAGTTGGCCAAGGGTTTCAATGGATTGCATGACAAGCTCCAGAATTTCAGAAACAGAAATCGATAGTGGGCAGTTCAACGGCCTGTTCGGCCGGCTCTGTGATCAGCGAATCAAGGGTTTGCGAAGGGTCGGCCAACAACGCATCCAGCAACGCCAGATAGGTATCGCGAAAACTGCCTATCGTCGGTGCAAGAAACAGATCGGTGCTGTACATCCAGGCGGCCGTGAGTTGCTGCGGCTGCTCGCTGATCTGCAAGTTGAGCTCGAAAATCGTGCTCTGCGTCGCCTCGGGTACCCAACGTGGCTGGCCACCAAGAAAATCAATCGACTCAAGGTCAGTGTTTTGCAGGGCAAACAGGCTGTCGAACAGCGGGTTGCGGTTGGGCTCACGGACGATTGGCAACTCTTTCACCAGCCCGTCAAACGGGTAGATCTGATGATCGAAAGCCTGGTTGGCGTGTCCGGCAACGTCCTGGAGGAACTGATCAAAACGTACGTGCCCCGGCAGCTGTAAACGCAGGCACACGGTGTTGACGAACATGCCCTGCAGAGTCTGGCTTTGCGCCAGGTTACGGCCGGAGACCGGCGTCCCGAGGGTAACGTCCCGCGCCATACTGACGCGCGCCAGAAACAGGCCGTAACCGGCCAGCAGTACCTGGAACAGTGTGACGTTTCGCTCCCGCGCCAGTGCGCGCAGCGCGGCGGTGCGCATAGATCCCAGCTCAAAATCAAGCCTGCCGCCGGCGTTGGAACGCTTTGCCGTGCGTGGATGATCACAAGGGATATCCAGCGGCCTGAAGGGCAAACGATAAACCTCGTGCCAATAAGCTCTGGCTTGCGCCAACAGTGGTGCAGCTGCGCCCTGCGAGATCCATTGGGCATAGTCCTTGTAGTGCAGGCCCGGCTGGGCGACCGGCACTGCGTCATAGGCCTGGGCCCATTGTCTGAACAGCATGGCCAGGGAGAAGCCGTCGGTAATGATGTGATGGATATCGAACATCAGCGCGGTACCGCCGCTGTGCCGCACCAATGCCGCACGCCACAATGGAGCATTGCTTAACTGGAACGGGCGGACAAACTCGCAGAGAAATGCCTCGGCCGTCCCGGCATAGTCATGGACGTTCAGTTCGACCGGCACTTGCTCATGGACCCGCTGCCAGGTTGAGGTGCCTTCCTGTAGAAAATCCGTGCGCAAGATTTCGTGGCGTTGCACAACCTCTTGCAAGGCCCCCAACAATTTCTCCGCGTCCAGTGTCTCGGGGAGCTGCACAACCATCGGCAAATGGTAGTGGGTAGCCCGATCGTCCTTCATTTGCTCGATATAGACGCGGTGTTGTTGCGCTGAAACCGCGTAGAGCGGTTGTTTGCCAGCAGCGCTCATCCCTTCGGGAAGCGCCGCCGAAAGACCCTCTGTCGAATCCAGGTAAACCGCGACCTGCGCAATGGTCGGCGTTGCCAGCAACTGTGCCACCGGGCAGCGCAAACCCAGCGCGTGCTCGATACGCCCCGCCAGCAGCGTCGCTGTCAACGAACTGGCCCCCAGTTCGTACAGGCTGGCATGGATACCCACCTGAGCCATTCCCAGCTCCTTGGCCCATAGCCGCGCCAATGACTGTTCGGTCTCATTCGAAGGCGGCGTGGTATCAAGCCCACCGAAGGCAAAATCAGCAGGCTCAGGGAGCGGCAACGCCGAACGGTCGACCTTCCCATTGGTCGCCAGAGGCAAACCCGATAGCCTGACAAAGGCAGCGGGCACCATGTGCCACGCCAGCTTCTGCGCAAGCAAATGCCGCACGCGGTCAAGGGACCCGGCTTCATCCAGGGTCACGTATGCCACCAGGACACGCTCTTGGGTCACTGGTTGCTTGAGCACCAGCACCAGGGCTTCACGAACGTTTTCCAATGCGAGCAGTTGCTGCTCTATCTCGCTGGTTTCCACCCGAAAGCCACGAATTTTCACCTGATGGTCACGTCGACCCAGGAACTCGATACGACCATCCTCCCGCCAGCGCGCCATGTCACCGGTGTGGTAAATCTTGCGCCCACCAATGCCCGCCTCGGGCCGGAACGCAGCCCGTGTCAGGTCCGGCTGATTCAGATACCCCAAGCCCAGGCCGTCTCCTCCGACGCACAGTTCACCTTCAACACCGATCGGTACGGGGTAACCGAAGCGGTTGAGGATAAAGGCGGTCGAATTAGCAATAGGACGCCCGATGGTAATCTGCAGACCGTCGGCCTCCGTAACGGTGCAAGCCGTCGAGATCACCGTATTTTCAGTCGGTCCGTAAGCATTGATCAGGCGTAACGGCGTACAGGCGCGAAGCACCCGTTGAACATGCAGGGGGGAAATGACATCCCCGCCGATCACCAACTGATGCAATGGCTTGAACAACGCCGGATCCTGTTCAGCCAACTGGTTGAACAGCGATGTGGTGATCAGGGCACAGGTGGTTTGATGGAGGGCGAGGAACCGGCCCAGCGCCGTCGCATCAAGCAACACGTCGCGATCAACGATTTGCAGGCAGCCACCGTTAAGCAGCGCGCCCCAGACTTCGAACGTCGCCGCATCGAAACCGATGGCCCCCGCCTGCAGCATGCGGGTGTGCTGATCTAGCTCGACATAGTCAGGGTTGCAGACCAGGCGCATCACGCCCTTATGGGTCACGATCGCCCCCTTGGGCTGGCCTGTCGTGCCGGAGGTGTACATGACATAAGCCGCGGTCCCGGCACGGTCAGGGGCCAATGGCGCGGGATCCGCTGGCAGTTGGGAGGCAAGATCGTCGACCGTCATGACTCGGCCGGCAAAGACCTCACGCCTCTCCGCCTGCCGGGCGCCATCCACCAACAAATGGCCCGCGCCGCTGTCGCGCAACAGGTAGTTGATACGGTCCTCAGGATAGTCTGGATCAATCGGCAGATACACGCCGCCGGCCTTCAGAATCGCCAAGGTCGCGACTACCATGGCGGGCGCACGCGACATCAGTAGCGCCACGATCTGGCCCGCGACAACGCCTTCGGCCCGCAAGCGAGCGGCGAGCCCGTTGGCCTGCTGCTCCAGTTGTTGATAGGTCAAGCCGTGAGTGCGGTACATGACCGCACACCGGTCGGGAAACTGCCAGGCAATTACTGAAAACCGCTGTTCAATGGTCTGGCCTGCCGGGTAGCTACGCCGGGTCTGGTTGAACCCATCGAGCACCTGCGCGACCTGCTCGGCCGGCAAGGCGCCCATCTCACTCATGAACCGATCGGGCGCTTGCGCCAGCTGTCGATAGACATGCGCCAATTGATCGGCATAACGCCCGAAAGCCGGTTCATCCAGGGTCAGGTCACTGCGCAGTTGCAGTTGCCCGCCACCCCAGACCACCTTGATTTCCTGCCAGGTGCGCAGTGCGTCGATGGCATCTGGCACGCTGGCCCTGATGGAGGCGACGTACAGCGCAGTCCCGGGCACTTGACCCAGGCGCCGTTCAATCTGATCAGCAAAGACCGAGAAGGAATGGGATAGCTCGATATCAAGGTTCAGGGCCAACGATGGCGCGCCCGGCGCCACTATTTCAAGCTCGATAAAGGGCTGTTGTGCATAGACCTGAATCAGCCACGACCATCCCGCCAGGACCAACGCCGGGCTGAGGGTGATTGAAGCAAGATCAGTCAGGTCCAGCGTTCGCTCGCGAACGAGGATGTCATCAAGTGATGAGTGGGCATTCATCATCACAGACCCGCACTCGACTGTTCAGCCTCAGAGGCCTGCAGAAAACCCACCAGGTTGCGAACCGTCTGCTGAATGTAGATCTCGCGCATGGGAATCGAAGGTAAATGCTGCTCACGCAACATGGCATCGATGCGCACGGCATAGAGTGAGTTGCCACCCAGCTCAAAGAAGTTGTCATCCAGGCCCACCGGCACGCCAAGCACGGCTTCCCAGATCGCGACCAGGCCCTGGGTCACGTCGTCGCCGGCAGCCACGGTTTTTTCCCCGGGCAGGGATGCCTGCACTTGCAAAGTCGGTGCCGGCAAGGCACGCACGTCAAGCTTGCCATTGGCCGTCAGTGGCAAGACGTCGAGCACGGTGAAGGTGGAAGGCAGCATGTAATCCGGCAAAAACTTGCCAGCATGCTGACGAACGTCCTGGACACTGCCGCCATTGAGCACGAGATAAGCATCCAGTCGCGCCGATGCCGCATCCCCCGTCTTACCTTGATTGAGCACAACCGCTGCGGCGACCACGGCATTGACCTGCAACAGCACCGAGCGAATTTCATCCAGCTCGATACGAAAGCCTCGCAGTTTGACCTGGCTGTCCAGACGGCCAAGGTGTTCCAGCCGGCCATCGGGGCGCAGGCGACCCTTGTCGCCGCTGCGATAGAGCCGGCCGGTGTCCTGGGGGCCGCTGATAAAGCGCTCCGCCGTCAGCTGCGGTTGATTAAGGTATTCAAGGGCTACCCCGGCACCTGCGACACAGATCTCGCCGCTGACCCCTGGCGGCAGCAATTGACCCGCCTCGTCCATGATGTAGACGTGCCAGCCATCCACCGGCCGACCGACCGAACGCGTGGCCTTGAGGGCCTCTCGACGAGTAATGGTCTGTGCCGTCACATGCACGGTGGTTTCGGTGATGCCGAACATGTTGACCATTCGACAAGCGGATTCAGGGTGACGGTCGAACCAGCGCACCAGCATCCCGGCGTCCAGGGGCTCACCGCCAAACACTACCAGGCGCAATGCCAAGGGCTCGCCGCTGTGCTCGTCGGCCTCGATCAACTGTGAAAAAGCCGAGGGTGTCTGGTTCAACACGCTGACCCGTTCACGCACCAGCAGTTCGTGAAACTCCCGGGCCGACCTGGACACCCAATACGGAACCACCACCAAATGCCCGCCGGTCAACAAGCAGCCCCACATTTCCCAGACCGAGAAATCAAACGCACTGGAGTGGAACAGCGTCCAGGTATCGGACGCGGACAATTTGAAGTCCTCCTGTGTGCCAGCCAGCAGGCTCAGCAGGTTGCAATGGCGAACCACCACGCCTTTAGGCTTGCCGGTGGAGCCTGAGGTGTAAATGACATAGGCAGGTGCTTGCGAGTCCGTGATAATCGCCGGCGCAACCGACGGATAAGCAACGCAGCGCTCGATAATGGTCTGGGGGGACAGTAACCGGACCGGGCTCGGGAACTGCGCAAGGGTGGCGACGACCAGGCCGATGCGGGCATTTTCGACGGTATAGGCCAGCCGTTCGGCAGGATACGCCGGGTCAAGCGGCACATAAGTGGCCCCGGCCTTGAGCACCGCCAGCAGCATGACCACCAGTTCCAGGGAACGCTCCAGACAGACGCCCACCAGATCCCCTTGTGCAACGCCTTCGGCGCGCAATACGTGGGCCCACTGGCTACTTTGCTCGTCCAGTGCCTGATAGCTCAGCTTCTGGCCCTCGAACGACAGCGCCAGGGCATGGGGATGAGAGCGGGCTTGCTCGGCAAACAGTTGATCAATCCGCTGGGCCGGATCCGCGCTCTGAACCGTACGACCCAGTGCCCCCAGGTGCAGGGCATGACTATCACTGAGCAGGTGCAGGCTTTTCACGCTGTTGTGCGGGTTCAGGAGCAATTGCTGATGAACGAAGATCAGTGACTGGGCAAAATGCCGGATCACCTCGCCATCAAACGATCGGCAATGGTAGGAGCATTCGAGATAGGCCTGGCCTTCAGCGTCGCTGCCACGCAGAAACAGCAGCGAGTACAGGCGGCTCAACGACGACTGATAGTCACGGAACGGGACCAGGTCCGCCTGGGGATCCGGGACAATCATGGCCGCTACAAAGGATTTGAGCGTGCCCGAGGGCGCATCCTCCAGACGCGACAGACGAGCGTTAACATCTTCCAGCAAAGCAGCGCACAGGCTCTGTGACTCAGGCGCTATCGGCACATGCACCAGTCGCTCGTAGACGCCCATGGCATAAGGCGGGCGCTGGCTATCCATAACCAGGGTCGCGACCTCACAAGGTTCCATTTCACTGTACTTACCCAGGGTCACCGCCAAAGCCGCCAGCCAACTGGCTGTGCTGCCCTTGTCGCTCTGCGCCAATGCCAGCCGGAAGCGTTTGAGCCGCGGCGCCTGATCAGGCTCCGCAAGCGCCCATTCCGGAGCAGGAAAACGCTCATCCTCCAGGCTCTCTTCACCGGGCAGGCAGGTGCCCTCCTCAGCATCGCCGACCAACTGAAGAGGCAGGTCGCTGCCGCTCAGCAATGCATCCCCCAGCAGCAGCAACGAGCGCAAATCCAGTTGGCTGCGACGCCCGACGAGGATCAAGTCGCACACATCGTCTTCGTACTCAAGCAACACCGCCCGTAATGCAGCTGGGCTCGATGGCGAAAGTGGCTTGCGCAATTGCGCTGAATAGCGGCGTACCGCCACGGCATCCCGGGACTGACCGGCAACGGTTTCATGCCAGAGGATGGAGGGCACAGGCGCACCGGCGGTATCGCCACCGGGCAAATAGCGAGCGACCACTCGTGAGTAATGTTGTTGAAGCTGTGTAGTGCAAGAAACGCCACTTATCCTGTAGCGCACGGCATGGCAATAAGCACCATCGCGGCTCCTTGAGCCAACAACGGCGGAACGCTGAGAAACACGAGGCTCAGTCGATACAGCTGTGCTAAGTAGATTGTCCATTTTGAACCTGGCCTTATTGCTCCTGGGTATACACAACCACGAGCCCTGGAAAATTATGAAAGACGGGCCGCCTTCAACGGGCAGTAAAGCCGCCATCGACCGTGATGACGCTGCCTGTCACCTGGCGTGCATCATCGGACGCCAGCCATATCGCAGTGGTGGCAATGCTCTCTGGCTCAATCAAGGCATTCATCGGTTGAGCCTGGACGAAGATTTCCTCGTGCTCGCCGGTGGGAACTTCAAGTGAACGGGCGATCTCCGACAACATCCGGCCTTCGACCTTGGGGTCATCTCGCACCGAGCCTGGGCAGAGGGCATTGACCCGAACCTTGAAGGAGGCGAAGTCCAGTGCCGCCGCCTTGGTCAACCCGACAATGCCGTGCTTGGCACTGACGTAGCCGGCGAAATTGCGGTAACCCACCAACCCGGCGGTCGAAGCGATGTTGATGATGCTTCCGCTGCGCTGGGCCAACATGCAGTGCCCTACCGCCTTGATCATTCGCCAGGCCCCCGTCAGGTCGACATCAATCATCAGTTGCCATTGCTCTTCAGAGATTTCATGGATCATCTTTCCCGAAGGCGCGGCAATACCGGCGTTGTTGACCAACACATCGATCCGGCCAAAACGCTCCAGGGCCGTGGCAATCACCGCATCGATTTGCGCACCGTGCCGAACATCGACCTGGGCAGTCAGCACCGAGACACCCTGCTCCCGACAAAGCTGCGCGGTGTAGTCCAACTGGCTGAGGGTGCCCAGCGCATAGGGGACACCCTCGATGTCCGAGGCAACATCCAGCAGCACCAGGTCAGCGCCCTGCTCGGCAAAATGGACCGCGCAGGAACGTCCCAACCCACGAGCCGCACCGGTAATCACCGCCGTCTTATCAACCAGCCGCATGAGCAGCCTCCGGCTCGACGCACGACAGCACCGTGTCGATAGCCTGCAATACGGCGGCAGGGTTTTCACTCAGGTACATATGCCCGCCGTCCACTTCCAGAGAAGTGAAGGTGGCAGTGGTGGCGCGGGACCACTCTGCTGCTTGCTCACGGGTGACCAGGTCATCCTGAACACCACGAATCGACAGCACCGGCACGTGCAACGGCTGATCCGACTCAGGCAGGTAGCCTTCATGCAACTCGACGTCGGCACGCAGGGAAGGCAGCAGCATGGCGCGCATATCGGGGTTACTCAGCGCCGGATGGTTATAACCAGCGAACGATGCCACTTGCGCCAGGAACATTTCATCGTTCAGGCCTGTCGCCCGAGCCTCACGGGGAGACATGGGGCCGGGCGAGCCGCTGACCACCAGTTGCACCACCTTCAGTGAAGGAACGGAACAAAGCTTGCGTGCCATCTCAAACGCGAGAACGGCACCCATGCTATGTCCGAAAATGGCCACTTCGGTGCGTCCCGCAAGGAGTTCCAGAACTTGCGCCAGGCTTCCCTCAATCGCGTTCTTGACCGAGCGATAGGCCGGTTCGATGAAACGCCGCTCCCGGCCCGGCAAAGTCACCGGAAGAATTTCAAAGCGATCACCCGCCAAGGCTTTCCATGGCTGGAAGACAGAGGGACCGGCGCCGGCAAACGGAAAACACAACAATGGAACTTTAGACATTCTTCACCTGGACAGAGGTTAATCGAAAGAATTAAAAACGCAGATTAAAGTGCAATCTCAACTACTGCCTTGCAACACCAATCAATAAAACGCCTTCAAGAAAACAGAAACACCACCCACCCAGACGCAATGCAAAATGAACTTGCCATTTTCAACAAGTATTTATGCTGGATGCATGCAGGCACCCATTCCAAGTGGAGGAGTTACTAAAAACATTGAAACCACGAAACTGTCCGAGTGGACAGCTACAACTAAAGCACTCAAATTTAATCGACGTTTCGCGAATGCTAGAGGTACATCCTCACTGACTTCGTGGCCATTGGGAGTGTTACCTTTTCAAAGGCCAGGACGACGGATTGGACGCGATGCATGACCGGATGCTGCCGCGCAGCGAATAGCGTTCCAGAGGCCGGCGGCTCACCGGGATGGAGCGAGCCAGCCGATATCAACTCCCTGACAGACATCATATTTCTCCTAACGCCCCTTCAATCGCCGGCCGAAAGGCACGCCAAGCGCGGCCAATAAAAACCGACAAACATGTGTAGTCGCCGCACCCAAAAAAATCAACCGGCCCGAACGATAAAGAAAACTCCACCTATGCGTTTAGTGAATTTCACTACATGCGCACACAATTTTTAATCTGTCTTTAGAAAAACCAAAGCTATAGCATCTGGCCATCGAACAACTCCATAGAAAGGCGCTACTTATGTTATGGACAACTAAGCTTTCAGACGACGCGGCAAACTTTTTGTTAAGTGCGGATGCCGAAGCGCTTACTCACTATTGTGGCGCCAAGGCCTTTGCTCAACCTCGCACCTTCTATACAAATAGCCCATATCAGCGACCTTCGAGGCCGCAGGACGTCACCGACTCAATCATCAGCACCAGCCTGACAAGCGATCAGCTTTCAAACAGCCAACATCTATTGGCGCAGCGGTTGTTATTGAATATTTATGAGCAAGACCTGGTCTTTTTACCCAAGCCGCCGATGGAACTGGATCTCAAGGAATTCAAGAATTTCTACGACCCACAGCAAGTAGCCTGCGGTAAAAAGATCCGTCCGCTGCTGGAGCACTACCTGTACAACTGGCTCAAGGAAGAGGTCCACATCAACGGTCCCTGGTGCCTGGACTCCTTCGTGGCCCACACCGACAAGGTACTGGATGACGTCGCCCAGTCCGAATCCAAACTCTATGAGGTGCTGACCACCAGCCGCCAACCAAAACGTGCCGCCAAGTTTTTCATGACTCAATGCGCAGGCGACTTTCTCAGTGAAGCCTCGGCCATGGCGCGCAATGTGCTGGGCAACTGCGGTGTTTACACCAGCGAGCTGTTCAAGATTCTGATCGACGAGTATGGCTACGGCATCGACAAAAAAAAGCACAGCACCATTTTTGAAGACATGCTCAAGGACCTGGGCATGTCGCATCACGTGCACTACTACTGGCAGTTCTACACCGCCGGCTCGCTATCGCTCACCAACTATTTCCACTACGTTTCGGCCAACCATGGTGAGCTGTTCCGGTATATCGGCGCTATGTACTACACCGAAGCCACGCTGGCCCTGACGACCAAGCATCAGTCACGCGCCATCAAGACCATCTTCGACGGCACTGTCTCCACCGAATACTTCGATGAACATTCACACATTGATGTCCATCACGGAAGAATGGCCCTCCAGCGCCTGATCCTTCCCATGATCAAGCAATTCGGCAACAAGATAATCCCCGACCTTATCCGCGGTTTTGAAGAATTCAAGTTACTTCAGGACATCGCCGACGAAGAACTCTATGCCCATATCAAATGGCATGACGAGATGGACGAACATCGTGCACAGGCCACTGCCCTCCAGGGCCGCAAGCCGGTGGACCTGACGATTACCGAGTCTGAACATGAGCTTTCGGTATTACACACCCACCCCAATGATGAGCTGTTCTGGGTCGAATCAGGCGAACTGGATTTTGTCGCCAGCCCCGAACTGACCGTCCGCCTCAAGGCCGGGGAAGGTGTCGTGATCCCCAAGGGAATGATTCATGGCACGTACATCATCAGCAAGTCCTGCACTTACACCGTCACGGCCATTTGAGTAAGTAGTCCAATGAAAGCCATCAGCCTGAACATCACCCACACCAACTATGTGGCCGTGGAGGAGAAAACCTACTTTCTCAAGCGTCACGCTTATTCGACCCAACTGCTGCCAACGGCGTGCCCCCATCGCGGTGGCCCGTTGCACATGGGCGAAGTGACGGGCGACGGACAAAGTGTGATCTGCCCGTGGCACGACAACGCTTACAAGGTATGCAACCTGGAAAAGAAGTCTCTGCCCACCGTCCGCGTCAGAAACCAGATCAGTACCGTCGTGGGTGACACCGAGCGGTGCGTGCCTTTACTTAAAATCTCTCGTTACGATTGATGGATCCCATGACTAATAAATCAACACTTGCAGCGTTCTACTCGATCGTGACCCTCTTCACCGGCCTGGACATGGCAATTGTCATTGCCATGGTCTGGTTCGGCCTGGAGACCACCGGCTCGACGTTTCTGGTCGGCGCAACCTTATGTGTGGCGACGGTGGTGCCTTATTTGTGCGAACAGTACATAGGCAAGTTTTTCACCATAGAACTGAGCATGAAACGGCTGTTGTACATTCGCCTGACAGCGTTCGCCGCCGTGCTGGGGCTGTCGTTTACCGACGCCGCCCTGCTGCCGATCGGCTTCCTGGCCATCGCCTTTGTGGTGGGTGTCACCGACTACTTCACCATCAGCACCCTGGAGTCGAAAAACACCAAGCTGGTGCTGGCCGGCCTGACCAACAGCGACACCTCGGCGCGGTTGATGCAAACCTCCATCCAGATCGGCGCCTTTGGCGGTGCCCTCTTGGGCGGGGTGATTGTGGATGTGTTCTCGGTCAACCAGACCCTGCAGATCATCAGCCTGGGCGCGATCCTTTCGCTGGTGGCCATGCTCTTCGTGGCCGCAACCCCCACCGCCGATGCCCCCGAGCACGCAGCAGACGTCAACACCGCTCAGCCACTGTACCTGCCGCGAAACCTCTACATCCTGATCATCGTGCTGAGCATGATCGGTTTCCATATCGGCGCGTTCAACAGCCTGGTGCCCATCGTTTTTCAAAAGCTCAATGAGTGGAATGCCACCCTGTTTGGCGTGGCCAGCGGCCTGGCGGGCCTGGGTGCATTCAGCGCGGCGGTGTTGCCACGTATCAAGCTCAACAGCTACAGCGCCATCTTGCTGGTGATACTGGCCGACGTGGCGATCGTCTACTTCCAGAACCTCTACGTGATGATGGCGGCCGCCTTCCTGCTGGGCTTCAGCATCAACAGCCTGCGGATCCAGTTGCGTAAAACCCTGATCGAGTCGGCGCCCAACGCACGGATAGCCGACGTGATCGCCGCCAAAAGCTCGCTCTACTACCTGCTGGTCAGTGGCTCGGCGCCGATGATCCTGACGTTCTTCACCACCGCAGGGTTCCTGGGGCTCGAAGGGGCACGCCTGTTGATGATCGTCTCCGCCGCCCTCTTGGCCGCTGCCGTACTGGCGTGGAATCTCACCCCGGCAGTCTCGGCCACCGCCACCACTGAATAAGGAGTGCATGACTTGAAAACCGTACTGATTGTTGACCCGTTCTCCACGGGCAAACTCTATGCCCCTTTGCTCAATGCTCAGGGCGTGCGTTGCATTGCCGTGATCTCCACGCGCAATTTGCCCGAGCACTTCAGCAATGACCTGATCACGGAAAATTTCCAGGAGGTTTACTACTGGGAAGAGAGCCTGCTGATTACCCTGGAAACCCTGTCGCTGAGCGCGGTGATCGCGGGGTGTGAAACGGCGATCTACCTCACCGATTATCTGACGGAAATTCTCGACATCCCCGGCAACAGCCGAATCACCAGCGACCTTCGTCGCAACAAGTTTTCCATGCAGCAGGCCCTGAAAAAACACCAGCTGGCAAACATTGCCTCACAGCTGTTGAGTTCGCCGACCCGCATTGCAGAGGTGGTGGCCTCGCTGGATCCCACAGCCACCTACGTGGTCAAGCCGCTGAATTCGGCAGCGACCGAGGGCGTGGTGTTTGCCCAAGGCAAGAATGAAGTAGAAGCCGCATTGAACAACGCGGCCTGGCAGCAAAAGAATGACCTGGGAGAAATCAACCTCGGCTTTATCGTGCAGCCGTTCGTATCGGGCCCGGAGTACGTCGTCGATATGGTCGCGTTTGCTGGAACGTACATTATTGCCTCGGTGTGCAAATACACCAAGATTCAGAAAAACGGCAGCATGTTTGTCTACGAAAGCCTGGACACCCTCGATCCCCAGGCACCGGACCTGCAACCCCTGATCGACTATGCCCGCCAAGCGGCAGCGGCCTTGAGCATCAAGGTTGGCCCGATTCACATGGAAATCATCTGGTCCGATGCCGGTCCCGTGATGATTGAAGCCGGTGGTCGGTTGCACGGCGGCATCGCACCGCAGCTGTTTCAACAGGTGTACCAACCCGACTTGCTGTCGCTGGCCATTGACTGCTATCTGGAACGCCCACGCCCCCAGGTTGATGCTGTCAGCCAGACCAGCCATGGCCGCATCGGCTTCTTCTGCTCCGACGAAAGCCGCACCTTCCGTGCGCCATCGCCGCAGGTATTGCAGAGCGCGGTTGAGGATGTTGCCTATTGCGGTCACCGGTACTTCATCAGCCCAGGCGACACCACCCCGATCACAATCGACTTCGCCACCTGCCCTGGCCTGTTCTGGTTGCAGCATCCCTCGGCCCCGCAACTGGACATCAGTACCGACAATCTACGCAAAAAGTTATGGTGTTAAGTTTATGAAAAGTCGCTTGATCATAAGAAAGTCAGCCAGTGACCTGGGCATCAATAACGCGTGTGCCGCCGTTATCGAAGGCATTACAGTGTCTGATGATCAGAGTTTCGTGGGCGTCCTGCAAAGCAACTTGAATCACGTTGCGTCCCACCTGAACGAGCTGGACTCGAACATCGTTTACAACGGCTTTACCAAGCAACTTAAAAAGCTCGGTTATGAAAACACCGTCAGTGCCAACGAAAAACTGCTCCGGCGCTTCATCGCCAAGGGCGTCCACCCCATCAACAATATCGTGGATGCCTATAACGCCGTGGCAATTCGGCATGGGCTCAGCATCGGCGTGCACACCTATCATCAGCAGGATGATATTTACGTCATGCGCTCGGAGAAACCCAGGGCTTTCCGCCCGCTTTTCGCCAAGAAGGACGTCACGATTCCCGTCGGTGATATCATCTATACCTGCGGTGACGTGCCCTTGGCGAGCATCGGCAAGGTCGACGCCGATGCCCATGACTTCAGGCTGACGAAAGAGTCGTCAAGCCTGCTGGTGGTGGTATTGGGACATGACGACACGCCGTTCGAGTTCAATCAGGCGGTTATTGAAGAACTGGTCGACACCCTTCGCCAGAGAATGCCAGCCTTGAGTCATCACTTTCTCGAAACCGTACACGATCTGGAATACGGCTAACCTCAGGAATCATGTAGCCGCAGCCGCGTACCTCGGCTGCTGCGGCTACATTTCTAGCGCCAGGCCTTCAGTACTGGGTTTACCACCACTTCACTCACATGCTCGATCTTCAGCAGGTTTTCCTTGAAGACCATCAGTTCTTCAAAGTTCCTGTATTTGACGTCGAGCATCATGTCTACATCGCCAAACAGCGAATAAGCGTGAACCACCTCGCGATACTGGTAGATCTTCGGAAACACTAGATGGCAACTGCTGCCATTGAGCTTCAACATCAAAAACGCTGATTGCTCTGCTTCATCATCCTCAGCAACACTGATGGTAAAGCCCAGGATAATGCCCTTATCGATCAGCTTTTGAACGCGCGACTCCACAGCGGTTCTAGACTTGTGAACTTGTCGCGCAAGCTGCGCCAGGCTGACCCTGGAGTCATCCTTCAAGGCAGCAATTATCAGTTCATCAACCTTGTCCACTCTACCGCCCCCACATTTATCTTTTCTATAGCAGACTTTCATTACCGATCACACACATACCATTGGCCGCACTTGCTAGCACGGCGCTAAAGGTCAGACTGGTGGCTTTACCATGGACTTAAAGGTAGCCAATCGCTCAACGTCGCAGATTTTACCCCGTGGGGAGCCCCGAGGTGAGCTTAAATCTGTTCGCTTCACCGCTGCTGCTTTGGTGAAGTGTCCGCGGCACTTGGGCCGACAGTTTCTTCGGTGCTCGATCACCGCAGCAGCTTCCGGCGGATTTGGAAGGTGCTGATCACTGAGTCGATCGATTGCACTACGCAGACGCCCCACCAGCACCACCTCGCGATAGCTGTCACGCTCGGGGCTTTCTCCGTCGGGGGCAATCGTGGGTCCGTAGACGTGGGTGTAACCCAGTTCGCCCAACCATCCGAGGGCTTCTTGTCCCAACTGGTCTTCGGTCATTACTGCATCAGTCCCTTTTAAATTCTCGAAATGAGTCAGCGGCCTGCTGCCCAATCAGGCATTTCACCCAGCCTCACAGGTCTGGTCGTCTACTTGCTTTCCTTGACCACCCACTGTGCACCTCGTGCAGTCAATCGGTACTTCTGTGCCGGACTGCGTGGCGAATCGGGATGTGTCATTTCGATCAGTCCGGCAGCCAATGCGGGGTTCAGGTAGTTGTTGCGGAAGGTAGGGCGGTGCGCCAGTCGCAAGTGCTGCATCAGTTCCCCCGCTTTGAGGGCAACGCTACCGTCCATGACTTGAAGCAGTCGGGCTACTTGGTCGCTAACTTGATCGCCTACTTGATCGCTTGCCGGGTCGTCCTGCGCTGTATCCAGCAAGGCCTGTTGCAACGCCTGCAACATAAACTCCACAAATGGCGTGGCCTCGGCCTGTTGATCGGCTGCGGCCAGTGCGGCGTAATAGGTGTCCTGTTGCTCGCAAATCACTGTCTCCACCGGCAGCCAGGCCAGTACGGGACGCCATTGGCTGAGTATCAGCGTTTGCCATAAGCGCCCCATTCGCCCATTGCCATCGGCGAACGGATGGATGAACTCGAATTCATAGTGGAATACGCAGCTGGCAATCAGTGGATGCAGGTCGGTACCGGACAGCCAGCCGAGCAGATCATCCACCAGCGTTGGCACACGGCTGGGCGGCGGGGCCATATGCACCAGCGTCTCCCCTCGATAGATGCCTACCCCACCACGTCGGAACTGCCCGGCGTCGTCAATCAGTCCGTGCATCAGCAAGCCATGGGCTTCGAACAGCTGCTGCCGAGACGCAGGCTGCCAACCGGGCATCGCCTCATAGGCCGCAAAAGCATTACGCACTTCCTGGATCTCACGTGGCAGGCCTAATACCCGTCTGCCGTCCAGCACCGCAGTGACCTGCTCAACACTCAGGGTATTGTTCTCAATGGCCAGCGAGGCCTGGATGGTGCGAATGCGATTGCCCCGACGCAACTGTGGCGTCAGTGTTGCCTCATGTCGTGCCGACAGTCGTCCAACCTGCTCGCTGATCTCGGCAACCAAAGCGAGCATCGAGGGAGTCAGGGTTAACGGTGGCTGGTAGCGACTCATGGGGCTATTCGCTTCCTTGGGCTGGGCGAATGAAAGAACGCTGATTATCGTGTATGTGAGCGCTCTCGGGGTGATTAACCTTCTGGTCACGCCGATACGCTATGGCATTTTCGGGTCCTGCGCCGCCGGAAATGAAGCCGAACTCCACCGCATCAGCCCATATACGGTCCATTGACTGCCCTTCCCCAAAGCGCCCAATCTATCGGGCGCCCGAACGGGCTCGGCGGATGACCCACGCCTCGCCCAAACCCATCGCATCTGTAAGGACACAACCATGAGAAAGTGGCTTTCCCTGCTGTTCGCCGCTGCGGTTTTTCATCACCCCGTCGCCTTCGCCGACTGTGCCAGCTCCCCCAAGCCCGTGACCGAAGCTTTCTATAACTGGTACCTGCAAAGTTTCAGCGATGAAAAAGACCCGCTGACCGATGATATTACGCAGATGAAGCAGTACGTTTCGGACGAACTGATCGGCAAGATCAAAAAGCAGATGGCCAGTCCGGATGGGCTGGAAGAGGACTATTTCATCAAGGCTCAAGACTACATGGAAGAATGGCTCACCCAAATCAAGGTCGGTGAACCGAACGTGCAGGGAGCCTCAGCCAGGGAGCAGGTCACGTTGGGCAATACGCCCGGTACGATCCAGATCATTGATGTGCTGCTGGTCAAGAACAATGGCTGCTGGAAGATCAATGACGTGCTGTCCACAGCGGATCAGAGTGACTGATCGATGGCCGACCGTTTCTTCTGAATCGCCAGGCGCGCTGACGAGCTACTGGACGGTGAGCCGAATAGCTCACACAATCGGCTCACACCCAAGAGCACGACCCCATGGACCACCCTCGCTGGATCTGGCAACAGCCCGATTGGCCGCACTTTCGCTGGCAGTCCGAGCGCTTGTCGCCGCTGTTGCGTGACTGTGTGCTGGCACAAGGTCGGCTGCTTGGGATGTCCAGTTATGCAGGGGCGGAACTGACCGCACAAAGTGAAC
Organism: Pseudomonas sp. NPDC087697; assembly: GCF_044743155.1. Classification (NCBI taxonomy): domain Bacteria; kingdom Pseudomonadati; phylum Pseudomonadota; class Gammaproteobacteria; order Pseudomonadales; family Pseudomonadaceae; genus Pseudomonas; species Pseudomonas sp. NPDC087697. The sequence goes on from NZ_JBIUVW010000017.1 coordinate 56,637, forward strand.
TGGACTCGTTACTTCAGAACATCGTGACTTCATCCGCCATCGAAGGCGAACAGTTGAATGTGGGTTCGGTCCGCTCTTCGTTGGCCCGACGTCTAGGCCTGGTAGAGACTGACGGCAACCGAGTCAGCAAGCGCAGTGAAGGGTTGGCGGAGTTGATGCTGGATGCCACTCAACACTTCGCTGAACCACTTGATCTCACACGTCTGTTCCGTTGGCATGAATGGTTGTTCCCTGCTCAGGAAGAAGACTTCAACGCGAGGCATATCCGCGTCGGCGCATTGCGCGGCAATGAGCCGATGCAGGTGGTTTCCGGTCGTTTGGACCGACCGATCGTCCACTTCGAGACTCCTGCGCGGGAGGGCATGGAGCAGCAACTGGATGTCTTTCTAGACTGGTTCGAGAGCAGCCGTGCTGACACGCAACTCGATCCCTTGCTGCGTGCAGGTATCGCGCACTTCTGGTTTGTGACCCTCCATCCGTTCGACGATGGCAACGGTCGTTTGACCCGTGCCCTCACTGATTTGGCGCTCGCTCAGGGTGAACACCAGGCCATCCGTTTCTACGTTATGTCCGCCAGTATCCTGGACGACCGCACCGGTTATTACCGGGTTCTGGAAACCTCTCAAAAAGCCACGCTCGATCTCACCGAGTGGCTGGAGTGGTTTCTGCAAACGCTGTTGAAGAGCCTGCAACAGGCAATGGCACGTATCGGCCGGGTGCTCGGCAAGGCGCGTTTCTGGCAGCAGCATCGAGAACAGCCGCTATCTTCAGAGCAAGTCAAAGTGCTCAATCGACTGCTCGATGGCGGTGAGAACGGTTTTGAGGAGAGCATCAGCGCTGCCCAGTATCAGGCTGTGGCAAAAGTCTCCAAAGCCACTGCCACACGCCATCTGGCCGACTTACTGGACAAAGGCTGTCTGGTTCGCCTCCCCGGAGCTGGCCGCAGCACCCGATATCAGGTTAATTATTCGGACAGCACCGGGGCCTGACCCGACGGGAACAGCCCCCTCCATTTGCCCCTCTCCCCCCTATCTGCTAGTGTCGCGCCGGTTTAACGTCTACCGGAAATCGCCGCCATGGCCCGCAAAAAAGCTGCACTGGATTTCGAACAATCCCTCGCTGACCTGCAAACGCTGGTCGAGCGACTGGAGAACGGCGAGCTGTCGCTGGAAGACTCGCTGACGGCTTTCGAGCAAGGCATTGGTCTGACCCGCGATTGCCAGGCTGCGCTGGCGCAGGCCGAGCAGAAGGTTCAGGTACTGCTTGAGCGTGACGGCGAGCTGACCGAGGCTCCCTTTGACGCGGAACAGCCAGAATGATCGCGGCGTATTCGGCCAGCAGCCAGGCCCGGGTCAACGCGGCACTCGAAACCCTATTCAACGCGCCGAGCCCTGAACTCGCACGCTTATATGAGGCCATGCGCTACAGCGTGATGAATGGCGGCAAACGCGTTCGTCCGTTGCTGGCTTACGCCGCCTGCGAAGCGCTGGGCGGTGATGCCGAGCAAGCTAACGGCGCCGCCTGTGCGGTGGAGTTGATCCACGCGTACTCGCTGGTGCACGACGATTTACCGGCGATGGACGACGACGATCTGCGTCGCGGCCAACCGACCACTCACAAAAAATTCGACGAAGCCTGCGCGATTCTCGCCGGTGACGGCCTGCAAAGCCTGGCCTTCAGCGCTTTGCTCGACCCGCGCCTGAACTCAGCCGACGCCGAAATCCGCCTGCAAATGGTCAGCGCCCTGGCGTTGGCGGCGGGCCCGGCCGGGATGGTCGGCGGTCAAGCCATTGACTTGGGTTCGGTCGGCTTGAAGCTTGATCAAAAAGCCCTCGAATACATGCACCGGCACAAGACCGGCGCGTTGATCGAAGCCAGCGTCAAACTCGGTGCCTTGGCCAGTGGCCGCGCCGAGAAAGACGAACTCAAATCCTTGCAGACGTATGCACAGGCCATCGGCCTGGCGTTTCAGGTGCAGGACGACATTCTCGACGTCGAAAGCGATACCGAAACCCTCGGCAAGCGCCAGGGCGCCGATATTGCCCGGGACAAACCGACTTACCCGGCGCTGCTCGGCCTCGACGCGGCCAAGGCTTATGCCCTGGAACTGCGCGATCAGGCCCTGCATGCGCTGCGACCGTTTGACGCGTCGGCCGAGCCGTTACGCGATCTGGCGCGTTATATCGTCGAACGCCGCAGCTGATCCGGCGCTCGTTGCCCACCGCAAATCGGCCAAGTTCCAAGCTCTGCGTGGGCAGCGTGCGATGCATCAGGTAAACTGCCGCATCTTTTATACCTATAACGATTCGCCTGATGCCCACGACGTTTCATGAGATTCCCCGCAAGCGCCCGACCACGCCCCTGCTCGACCGTGCCGACACGCCGGACGGCCTGCGCCGGTTAGGCGAAGCCGAGCTGGAAACCCTGGCCGATGAGTTGCGCCTGGAATTGCTCTACACGGTCGGTCAGACCGGCGGGCATTTCGGTGCCGGCCTGGGTGTCATCGAGCTGACTATCGCGTTGCATTACGTTTTCGACACCCCGGACGACCGGCTGGTGTGGGACGTAGGTCATCAGGCGTATCCGCACAAGATCCTCACCGGTCGCCGCGAGCGCATGGGCACCCTGCGCCAGAAGGACGGCCTTGCGGCCTTCCCGCGTCGTTCCGAGAGCGAGTACGACACCTTTGGTGTCGGCCACTCCAGCACCTCGATCAGCGCAGCGCTGGGCATGGCGATTGCCGCCCGCCTGCAAAACAGTGATCGCAAGGCGATTGCGGTGATCGGCGACGGCGCACTAACCGCGGGCATGGCGTTCGAAGCGCTGAACCACGCGCCGGAAGTCGACGCCAACATGCTGGTGATCCTCAACGACAACGACATGTCGATCTCGCGCAACGTGGGCGGGCTGTCGAATTACCTGGCGAAGATCCTTTCCAGCCGCACTTACGCGAGTATGCGTGAAGGCAGCAAAAAGGTCCTGTCACGCCTGCCCGGCGCCTGGGAAATCGCCCGTCGTACCGAAGAATACGCAAAAGGCATGCTGGTGCCCGGCACCCTGTTTGAAGAGTTGGGCTGGAATTACATCGGCCCGATCGACGGCCATGACCTGCCAACCCTGATCGCCACTCTGCGCAACATGCGTGACCTCAAGGGCCCGCAGTTCCTGCACGTCGTGACCAAGAAAGGCAAAGGCTTCGCCCCGGCGGAAGTCGACCCGATCGGTTACCACGCGATCACCAAACTAGAACCGCTGAACGCTCCGGCCGCTGCGCCGAAAAAAGCCGGCGGGCCGAAGTACTCTGGCGTGTTTGGCGAGTGGCTGTGCGACATGGCCGCCGCTGACCCGCGCCTGGTCGGCATCACCCCGGCGATGAAAGAAGGCTCCGATCTGGTGGCTTTCAGCGAGCGCTTCCCGCTGCGCTATTTCGACGTGGCGATTGCCGAGCAACACGCCGTTACCCTCGCGGCCGGCATGGCCTGCGAAGGCGCCAAACCGGTGGTGGCGATTTACTCGACGTTCCTGCAGCGCGGCTACGACCAGCTGGTTCACGATGTGGCGGTGCAAAACCTCGACGTGCTGTTCGCCATCGACCGTGCAGGTCTGGTGGGCGAAGACGGCCCGACTCACGCGGGCAGTTTCGACCTGTCGTTCCTGCGGTGCATCCCCGGCATGGTGGTGATGACCCCGAGCGACGAAAACGAACTGCGCAAAATGCTCAGCACCGGCCACCTGTATAACGGCCCGGCGGCAGTGCGTTACCCGCGTGGCACAGGGCCAAACGCGACCATCGAGAAGAACCTCGAACCGATTGAAATCGGCAAAGGCGTGATTCGTCGTCAGGGCAGCACCGTTGCCCTGTTGGTGTTCGGCGTGCAACTGGCCGAAGCACTGAAAGTCGCCGAGAAGCTCGATGCGACCGTGGTCGACATGCGTTTCGTCAAGCCACTGGATGAAGCGTTGGTGCGTGAGATCGCCGGCAGCCACGCGCTGCTGGTGACCATCGAAGAAAACGCCATCATGGGCGGTGCCGGTGGCGCGGTCAGCGAGTTCCTCGCCCGCGAAAACCTGCTCAAGCCCGTGCTGCACCTGGGCCTGCCGGACGTCTACGTCGAGCACGCCAAACCGGCGCAAATGCTCGCCGAATGCGGTCTGGATGAAGCGGGTATCGAAGCGTCCATTCGCGAGCGCTTGCAGCTGCTCAACATCTAAATCTCTGGATTCATGCAAAACCCTGTGGGAGCGGGCTTGCTCGCGAAGGCGGTCAGAAGGTCACATTGATGTTGAATGTGCCACCGTCTTCGCGAGCAAGTCGAATCGTCGCACCGCCGCTCCCACATTGGTTTTCGCCACCCCGCGAATTTGTATCCGCTCCAAACCGCCAATGGACTGCCCATGAATCTCCCTCGTCTCGCCCTGACGTTGTCCCTTTTGCCTGCCGGACAGCTTTTGGCCGACACCTTCGAACGCGAGCAAGCCCTGAAACTGCCCGATGTGCTGATCAGCGCCAACCGCCAGGTCGAAGCGCGCAACGACAGCAGCGCCGCCAACACCGTGTTCACCCGCGACGACATCGACCGCCTGCAACCGAGCAGCGTGACGGACCTGCTGAGCCGGGTGCCGGGCGTACAAGTCTCGCAAAGCGGTGGACGCGGCAGCCTGCCGGGGATTTACATTCGTGGAACCGGCTCGGCACAGAGCCTGGTATTGGTGGACGGCCAACGCATCGGCAACTCGACGTCCGGCGACAGTAATCTGCAGCACCTGAACATCCAGCAGATCGAGCGAGTGGAAGTGCTGCGTGGTTCGCGCTCGGTGATTTACGGCAGCGACGCGATTGGCGGAGTGATTCAGATCTTTACCCGTCGCGGCGCCGAGTCAGGGTTGCAACCGCGCTTGCACATGGGCTTTGGCAGCAACCAAACCTGGGAACGCAGCCTGGGCTTGTCCGGGGGTGACGCGCAAACCCGTTTCAATCTCGGCGCCAGCCTCGATGACACCGCCGGGATCAACCGCACTCACGAGTCGTATCCAAGCGATGACGACCACGATGCCTATCGCAACAAATCCGTCAGCCTGAGCCTGAGTCATGCCTTCAATGACGATATCGAAGCAGGCCTGAACATCCTCGATAACCGTGGCAAGAGCGAATTCGACAACCCGTTCGGTCGCTACGACATGAGCACCGGCAACAGCGTCCAGCAAAAGCCCTACAACGACTTCACCGTGAGCAGCGTCAGCAGTTATGTCGACGCCCGCATCAACGACGTGTGGAAGTCTCGCGTGGAGCTGGGCCACAGCGAAAACCGCGAAGAAACCTTCGACAAACTCAGCGACGATCACAGCGTCTTCAATACCTACCGCAACTCGCTGAATTGGCAGAACGACCTGACGCTGAACCAGCAGAACAGCTTGATTCTTGGCGGCGATTGGTACGAAGACCAGGTCAACAGCAGCACAGCGTTCGACGAAGACAGCCGCTGGAACCGCGCGGCGTTTGTCCAGCATCGCTTCCAGACTGAAAGCTTCTCCACCGAACTGGGTCTGCGTCGCGATCAAAACCAGCAGTTTGGCGGCCAAAACAGTTGGAGCGGCACCTTCACCCTGCCGCTGAACCCGGACAACGACGTGTTGCTGAGCTACAGCGAAGGCTTCCGCGCGCCGACGTTCAACGACCTCTACTACCCGGATTTCAGCAACCCGAACCTGAAACCCGAAACCTCGAAAAGCTACGAGGTGCAGTGGCGCAGTCAGTTGAGCGAAACCAGTCGCCTGGAAGCCTCTCTGTACCGAACCGACCTTGAAAACGCGATTATCTTTGGCAGCCATTCACGCCCGGAAAACATCGCATCGGCGCGGATCAATGGTTTCGAAGCAGCCCTTAAGCAGGAGGTGTTCGGCTGGCAGAGCAACCTCGGTGTTGCGATCATCGACCCGCGGGATCGTGACAGCGGCCACACGTTGGCGCGCCGTGCACGACGGACTTTGAGCCTGGATCTGGACCGTCAGTTCGATCGGCTTGGGCTCGGCGCCAGCTGGCAGACGGTGAGCAGCAGCTATGACGACAAGGACAACCGCCAGCCGCTGGGTGGTTATGCCCTGCTCGGGCTACGCAGCAGTTGGGCGCTGAATCACCAGGTCACGCTAGAGATGAAAGTCGATAACCTGCTGAACAAGGATTACAGCCGCGCGCTCTACGAGCATGAGGGTAGCCAGTATGGGTATCGCGAAGAAGGCCGGGCGTTGATGTTTGGGGTGACGTGGATGCCGGAGCTCTAGCCTGAGACTTGTGTCGCCTGGACTGGCCTCTTCGCGAGCAAGCCCGCTCCCACATTGGACCCATGTCGTACACAAAATGTATGTCTGAACTCGATTCAATGTGGGAGCGGGCTTGCTCGCGAAGCAGGCACCTCGGTCTCACCGGGTGGGCGCGATCAACCGGCACAACTTGGCCGTCGCCGCAATCATCTGCCCGCTCGGCCGCTCAAGGCCTTTATCCGTCACCAACAGCAATTGCCCTTGAGCCACCGCCGTCACCTGCGGCCAGGCTTTCCAGGCGTCGAGCTGCGCCTGGCTGCTGGCGAGGATCACCTGAGGATTGCGCGAAAGCACTGACTCCACGCTGACCTGCGGCGCTGGCAAGGTCATGTCGGCAAACACGTTGTGCGCACCGCACACCTCAAGCGCATCGCTGATGATCTGCCCGCCGCCCACGGTGTAGAGCGGCTGATCCCAGACCTGATAGAACACCCGAAGCGGTTCTTTTCGTTGATAGCGTTGGCGTAACTCGTCGAGCTGCTTGCGCAGATCAACCGCAAGCGTGCGCCCACGCTCGGGTCGGCCGAGCTGCTTGGCTATCGCTTCGATTTGGCGGGTCAGTTGTTTGAAGTTATGGGGTTCGGCGACATAGGTCGGGATCCCCAATCGACTCAATTGCTCACGCTGCGCCGGGCCGACGCTGCCGGGCCAGAGCAACAGCAAATCCGGTTTGAGACTGAGCAAGCGCTCCATATCCAACTGACCATAACGGCCAACGGAAGGGATGGATTTGAGTTGCGCAGGACGCTCGCCGGCATCGAGCACGCCCACCAGCAGGTCGGCGGAGCCCAGTTCAACGACGATTTCCGAGAGTGACGGCGCGAGGCTGATGACTCGTTCGACCGCTGCCGCCGAGCCACTGATGGCCAGCAGCAGAACCGCCAGCCAGCTGCGCATCAGCCGAGTTGACGCGGAATACGGTAAAGGTAGAACAGCACCGTAGTCGACAGCGCCAGCAGGACCAAAGGCACCGCTTCGAGGCCGACGAACACCGCCAGAGCGCCGATCCAGGCCGGCAAGGCCGCGACCAGGAATGCCATACGGCGTTTAGCCGCCAGGGCAACCCAGGCAGCGGGTTCTTCCGGAGTGTCGAGGGCTTTCTGGGTGGCGATCAAGGCATGTTTGTAGCCGCCGAAAAACCGCAAGCTGACAAACATCGAGGCCACGCCAGCAATGAAAAACGGCATCGCCAGCACGGGCAAAATCGCCTCGCTCTGGCCGAACACGCCGTTGATCACGAACAACGGCAGCAAGGCCAGCGCAAAGTATTGCCACCAGTTGACGGACAGTCGCCGCCGGACCTGGCCGCGAGTCACGCCCGATCTGCCTCGCCCTGATGCTCGTTGCCCATCATGTGGTCGAGCTTGCTGGCCTTGGTCGCCAGGTAGAGCTTGTTGTGCGGATTGTGACCGGTGTGCAGCGGCACGCGTTCGGCGACCACGATGCCCATGTCGGTCAAGGCTTTGACCTTGCGTGGGTTGTTGGTCATCAGGCGCAGGGATTTCACGCCCAGGTGCTCAAGCATCGGCAGGCACATGGCGTAGTCGCGCTGGTCGGCAGCAAAGCCCAGACGTTCGTTGGCTTCAACGGTGTCGGCGCCGCCGTCTTGCAGCTCATAGGCGCGGATCTTGTTCAGCAGGCCAATGCCACGGCCTTCCTGACGCAGGTAAAGCAACACGCCACGACCTTCGCGGGCGATCGCCTGCAACGCCGCCTCGAGTTGCGAACCGCAGTCGCAACGCTGGCTGAACAAGGCATCGCCGGTCAGGCATTCGGAGTGCAACCGGCCGAGTACCGGGGCACCGTCGGCAACATCACCCAGACTCAGTACGACGTGCTCGCGGCCAGTGGCCTCATCGAGAAAGCCATGCATGGTGAATTGCGCAAAAGGCGTGGGCAGCTTGGAAGCGGCGACAAAAACGACAGGCACCGGTGTGCTCCTGATCTGTATGTGCTGGAGATTCGCAGAGGCGGCATTGTAACAGCAGGTTCCTACAGACGCTTAGGCTGAATTATCGGCCATAACGATCAAAAAGTTTGATCACTGCGCTACGAGACCAAGCAAATACGCGGTCCCGTAGCAGCTGGCGCAGCCTGCGTTCGTGTGCGCAGCGCACGCAAATCCTGACGACTCGGTCAGCATGATGCACCGCAGAGCATGGTTTTGCGACGGCTTCGTCCGAACGCGGCCCGCACCGAACGCAGGCTGCGCCAGCTGCTACGGGGTGGCGCCAGAGGCTACCGTGTCAAAGGGATAAGGCTGTTTCCAGTGCTCGAAGATTGGTTTCAACTGGCCGCTTTTCACCAGCAACTCCATGCGTTTATCGTACAACGCCATCAAGGTACGGGCCTGTGGTGTATCGGCGAACCCCAGGAACAGCGGCAGTTCGGCCAAGTGCGTTCGCCGGTACTGGGACGGGTCCTCAGCCGCTGCGAGCACCGCATTGATTTCCGTCAGCGCGTCGATGTAGAAATCCGCCCGAGCTTGCTTGAGCATCGGCAGGATCCCGGTGCGGCGCTCGATCTGGTTATAGCGATGGATGTTCGGCAGGTAACGCTCGTAGCTGTAGCCACGGACCCAGACCAGTCGGTACCTGCCCAGGGACTTCAGCGTCGGAGCCGGGTCGCTCGCAAGGCCCAAGGCATAAATATGATCGGTATCGAAATTCCAGTGAGGGTACAACACCTGACCGACTTCATCGCGATAGACGCCAACCAGCGCATCTACCTCACGCCGCTGCACCAGCCCCACCGAACGGGTGTAAGGCACGGTGCGAAAATCCAGTTTCACCCCGGCCGGTTCGAACACTGCGCGCAAAATATCCCAGGCCAGGCCATGACCATCGGCGGCGGTGTAGTCTTCCCAGTCCTCGCTGGCCAGATGAATCACGGCAGGGGTCGCCGGGACATCCGCCGCACGGGCGAGCGAACAGAACACCGCAAAAACCAGAACCCACAACCAGCGACCCGCCATTCCCCAGCCCCTCAATCTGCCTATCAGGCGAAATACCGGACCAGCCCCTGCAGCGCCAACCAGGCAAACACGCCCGCCAGCACGTCATCGAGCATGATCCCGACGCCGCCATGCACATGCCGGTCGATCCAGCGAATCGGCCATGGCTTGAGAATGTCGAAGAAGCGGAATAACAGGAATCCCGCCAACAACCAGTACCAACCCGACGGTACCAACCACAGGGTAATCCACATCCCGACCATTTCGTCCCAGACGATGCCTTCGTGGTCGTGTACCCGCAAATCGTCGGCAACCTTGCCGCACAGCCAGAAGCCGAACAGCAGGGTGATGCCGAGCATCAGCCAGTAACCCCAGTCGGGCAACATCTGCCATAACGGGATAAAGGGTAGCGCAACCAACGAACCCCAGGTGCCCGGCGCTTTGGGCAAGGTGCCCGAGCCGAAGCCGAAGGCCAGGAAATGCCAGGGATTACGCCAGACCGATGGCGGCACGTGTTCTGCCGGGACCTGTTTGGGATGATCTGTCACGGTGTCTCCCGAAAATGTTGATAACCCCGGGTTTGCGGGGTGATGTCCTGCCCGTTCGCGTCCAGCAGCGTTACGCCCTGCCCGGCCACGACCTGGCCGATAACGTGGATAGGCCAACCGTCGGCGAGCAATGCCGGCAATTGCGCGGGCGGCAAAGTGAAGGCCAGCACGTAGTCGTCGCCGCCACTTATGGCCGCCATGCGGGCCGCATTCTCACCGAGAAAGCTCACCAGTGCCGTGGACATTGGCAGTTTTTCGCTTTCGATCAGCAAGCCGACAGCTGAAGCCTTGGCGATATGCCCGCAATCGGCGAGCAAACCGTCAGAGATATCCAGTGCCGAGGTGGCCTTGCCACGCAACGCCATTCCCAGATCAAGCTGCGGCTGTGGTGACCAATAATGCGCCAACAACGGCCCGGCAACATCGGCTGCCACGACTCGCTCACCCAGCACCAACGACAGCGCACCGGCCGCGTTGCCCAGTTCGCCGCCCACACACACCAGGTCACCGGGTTGCGCACCGCTACGGGTCAGCGCAAGGCCCGCCGGGACGCTACCAAACACGGTCATGGTCAGGCTCAGCGGGCCGCGTGTGGTGTCGCCACCTACCAGCTGTACACCGCAGTTTTGCGCCATGGCGTTCAAACCACGGGCGAAGGCATCCAGCCAATCGGCGGTTACCGTCGGCAAGGTCAGGGCAAGGGTAAAGGCAATCGGGGTGGCGCCCATGGCAGCCAGGTCGCTGACCGCTACAGCCAGTGAACGCTGACCGAGCAGAAACGGGTCGCAAGGGTCTGCGAAATGCACACCGGCCACGAGCGTGTCGGTGGAAATCGCCAGCTGCTCCCCTGCGGGAACAGCGAGCAAGGCGCAGTCGTCGCCGATCCCCAGCGCAACGCCTTCGCCGCCCTGCGCACAAGGCGCGGCGGCGAAATAGTTGCGGATCAGCTCAAACTCGCCCATGGCAGCAGGTGCAAGCGCGAATCAGCGCTTGAACGCCTTCACTTCAGCTTCACGCAGACGCGGGGCCAGCTTGTCGAGTACACCGTTGACGAACTTGTGACCGTCGGTGGAACCGTAGACTTTCGCCAGTTCGATCCCTTCGTTGATCACCACGCGGTACGGTACATCGACGCGCTTGAGCAGTTCCCAGGTCGACAGGCGCAGAACCGCCAGTTCAACCGGATCGAGCTCATCAATGGTGATGTCCAGGCACGGAGCGAGCGCAGAGTCGATCTCGGTCTTGTGCGCCGGCACACCGTGCAGGATGTCGTGGAAGTAGGCGGCATCGACATCGCTGAAATCGTTATCGACCCGGAACTGCGCTTCGATCTCGTTCAGCGAAGTTTTGGCCATGTGCCATTGGTACAGAGCCTGAGTCGCGAGCTGACGGGCTTCACGACGCTTGACGCTCTTGGATGGCTTGCCAGCGTCCACAGGTTTCGGATCGCGCGGGTTGAAACGATCGCTTTCGTCGCTAATCACTTGGCCTCCAACTGCGCCAGCAGGCTGACCATTTCCAGAGCGGACAAGGCAGCTTCAGCACCTTTGTTGCCGGCCTTGGTGCCGGAACGTTCGATGGCTTGCTCGATCGAGTCGACGGTCAGGACGCCGAAAGCGACCGGTACGCCGAATTCCATGGACACCTGGGCCAGGCCCTTGGTGCACTCGCCAGCTACGTATTCGAAGTGCGGAGTACCGCCACGAATGACCGCGCCCAGCGCGATGATTGCCGCGAACTCGCCCTTCTGAGCGACTTTCTGCGCAACCAGCGGGATTTCGAAGGCGCCAGGGGCACGGATGAGGGTGATGTCGCTTTCGCTCACGCCATGGCGAACCAGGGCATCAACAGCACCGCTTACCAGGCTTTCGACAACGAAGCTGTTGAAACGGCCAACAACCAAAGCGTAGCGGCCTTTGGGGGCGATGAAGGTACCTTCGATGGTCTTCAGGGTCATTCGACAAATCTCTTAAAGAGCCGGGACGCGTTCAGTACGCGTCCCTCAGTGATATTTGAACCGCAAACAAAGGGGTGAAAAACACCGGCCTTTATTTGGAGGGCACGTATTCTACAACTTCCAGATCGAAACCGGATATCGCATTAAATTTCATTGGCGCACTCATCAGGCGCATTTTGCGTACGCCCAGGTCACGCAAGATCTGCGAACCGGCACCGACAATGCTGTAGGTGGTCGGTTTTTTCGGCTGCGCGTGGTCGGCGGTTTCGCGGATATGCGCCAGCAACACGTCGCCATCGAGCGGGTGACCGAGCAACAGCACCACGCCACTGCCGGCCTCGGCAACCGCGGCCATGGCGGCGCGCAGGCTCCAGCGGCCTGGCTGCTTGACCATCAACAGGTCGCGCAGCGGGTCCATGTTGTGCACGCGAACCAGGGTTGGCTCTTCGGCGCAAATGGTGCCCAGGGTCAGTGCCATGTGCACGTCGCCTTCCACGGAATCACGATAGGTCACCAGATTGAACTGGCCCAGTTCGCTGTCCAGCGGCTGCTCGGCAATCCGCTGAACGGTACGTTCGTGGATCATCCGGTAGTGAATCAGGTCGGCGATGGTGCCGATCTTGATGTTGTGTTCAGCGGCGAAGGTTTCCAGCTCGGCGCGACGAGACATGGTGCCGTCGTCGTTCATCACTTCGCAGATCACCCCACTCGGCTCGAAACCGGCCATCCGCGCCAGGTCGCACGCGGCTTCAGTGTGGCCGGCACGGGCCAGGGTGCCGCCGGCCTGGGCCATCAGCGGGAAGATGTGGCCGGGGCTGACGATGTCTTCGGCCTTGGCGTCTTTGGCGGCGGCGGCTTGCACGGTGCGCGCACGGTCAGCCGCGGAGATGCCGGTGGTGACACCAGTAGCCGCTTCGATGGACACAGTGAACTTGGTGCCAAAACCGGAACCGTTGCGCGGCGCCATCAATGGCAGCTTGAGCAGCTCGCAGCGCTCGCGACTCATCGGCATGCAGATCAGGCCACGGGCGTGCTTGGCCATGAAGTTGATGTGTTCAGGCTGGCAGCACTCGGCGGCCATGATCAGGTCGCCTTCGTTCTCGCGGTCTTCGTCATCCATGAGGATGACCATCTTGCCTTGGCGGATGTCTTCAACCAGTTCTTCGATGCTATTGAGCGCCACGCGGCACCCCCCTTCTTTCAAAAATTGAGTTTCAGGAATTGAGGTAGCCGTTGGCGGCCAGAAAGCTTTCGGTAATGTTGCCCTTCGAGGATTCTGCGGCTTTATCACCCAGCAACAGACGCTCCAGGTAACGGGCCAGCAAGTCCACCTCGAGGTTCACCCGGCGACCTGGCTGGTAAGAGGCCATGATGGTTTCGCTCAGGGTGTGCGGAATGATCGTCAGCAAGAACTCGGCGCCATCGACCGCATTCACCGTCAGGCTGGTACCGTCGACGGTGATCGAGCCTTTATGGGCAATGTACTTGGCCAGCTCTTTCGGTGCACGGATGCGGAATTCCACAGCGCGAGCATTCTCGGTACGGGCAACCACTTCGCCGACACCGTCGACATGACCGCTGACCAGGTGTCCACCAAGGCGGGTGGTCGGGGTCAGGGCTTTTTCCAGATTGACCGGGCTACCGCTTTTCAGGTCATTCATGGCGGTGCAGTCGAGGGTTTCGCGACTGACATCCGCCGCAAAGCCATTACCCGGCAGTTCAACCGCCGTCAGGCACACGCCGTTGACCGCGATGCTGTCGCCGAGTTTGACATCGCTCAGGTCGAGCTTGCCGGTTTCGACGTGAACCCGCACATCACCACCCTTGGGGGTCAATGCACGGATGCTGCCGATGGATTCGATGATGCCGGTAAACATGGAGTCCTCCTCGAGAACAGGGCCAGCGCTGTAGCGATGGCCGAGAATTATACGCTCGCTGCTGGCACAGGAATGGCGGTGACTCGCCAATCATCGCCAACCGCGCGAATTTCAGTGATTTTCAGCTGTGGCGCATCACTCATTTGCGCGAGTGGCCAGTCCAGCAACGGTCGCGCCGTGGAGCCCAGGAACTTGCCAGCGATAAATATCTGGTATTCGTCCACCAGCCCTTGCTGAGCAAACGCCCCGGCCAGACGCGGACCGGCTTCCACCAGCACTTCGTTGACGCCACGGGCTGCGAGTTCGACCAGCAGTTTGCGCAGGTCGACCTGACCATCGTCGCCGGGCACGATCAAACATTCGGGACCGTTGGCGTATTGCTCTTCCACCGCGACACAGGTGGCGACCAACGCCGGGCCGGCCTTGAAGAACGGTGCGTCGAGCGGCACGCGCAGGCGGCCGTCGATCAGCACGCGAAGCGGCGGACGGCTCATGACGAGCGCAGTTTGTTCGGCATCCAGACCCAACTCATCGGCGCGCACGGTCAAGCGCGCGTCATCGGCCAACACGGTGTCGGCACCGGTCAACACGACGCTGGCCTGAGCCCGCAGACGCTGTACGGCCGAGCGGGCGGCAGGACCGGTGATCCATTGGCTTTCGCCGCTGGCCATGGCCGTACGGCCGTCGAGGCTCATCGCCAACTTGACCCGCACAAACGGCAAACCGTGCTCCATACGTTTGAGAAAACCTTCATTGAGCTTGCGCGCCTCGCCTTCGAGTACGCCGCTGCAGGTCTCGATGCCGGCCTGCTCCAGACGTCGCAGACCGCGACCGGCGACTTCCGGGTTCGGGTCCTGCATCGCCGCAACGACTCGCGCCAGACCGGCATTCACCAGCGCATCGGCGCACGGCGGTGTGCGGCCGTGATGGCTGCACGGCTCGAGCGTCACGTAGGCGGTGGCGCCCCTGGCGCTTTCACCGGCGGCGCGCAGGGCGTGGACTTCGGCATGCGGTTCGCCGGTGCGCACGTGCCAGCCTTCGCCGACAATCTGCCCGTCACGCACAATCACGCAACCCACCCGAGGGTTGGGATGGGTGGTGTAGTGACCTTTGCGCGCCAGTTCCAGCGCACGCGCCATGTAATGGGCGTCGAGAATCGCTTGTTCTGAAGAAATCGTCATGGTTTGACCGGCTCACGGGCCAGGCGATCGATCTCTTCGCGGAACTCGTTGAGGTCCTGGAAGCGGCGATACACCGAAGCGAAACGAATGTAGGCGACTTCATCGAGCTTTTGCAGCTCGGCCATCACCAGTTCACCAACCACGAGGGATTTGACCTCGCGCTCGCCAGTCGCCCGCAGCTTGTGTTTGATGTGCACCAACGCCGCTTCCAGGCGCTCGACGCTCACCGGGCGCTTTTCCAGGGCACGCTGCATGCCGGCGCGAAGTTTTTCTTCGTCGAACGGCTGACGGCTGCCGTCGGTTTTGATCAGGCGCGGCAACACCAGTTCGGCGGTTTCGAACGTGGTGAAACGTTCGCCGCAGGCCAGGCATTCGCGCCGGCGGCGCACCTGTTCGCCCTCGGCGACCAGACGCGAGTCGATGACCTTGGTGTCGTTGGCACCGCAGAAGGGACAGTGCATGGTGGCAGGCAACAAAAAAAGGGAGGGCCATGGTAGCGCATCCCACTGGCAAGACAAGCCATAGGGTTTACGGTATATAGACCGGCTACACTGCGTGATCAATGGATTTCACTTTGCTGGAGCCGCAAATGCCGCTACGACCGCTTGTTTTACTCAGTCTCGTCGGCCTGTTGGTCGCGTGTAGCAGTCATGCGCCAAAACCGGCGGCACCAACCCCAGGCCCTGCGCCCGAGATGGCTCAGAAGAAAGCCCAGGCCTCGGCCGACCTCGGACCGCTGCCCGCGTTTCAACGGGAATTGAGCGGTACCTTGCAGGGCGTACCGGCCGGCGCCGAGGTTGAATTGGCGCTGCTGGTAATCGACGAGCGCTCCCGGCCACAGCAATTGCTCGCCAGCGCCAATCTGATCGGCAACAACAAGATTCTGCCGTTCCGTCTGCGGTTCAATCCGGACTCCTTCCCGGTGGGCGCACGTGTCGAACTGCGGGGTCGCGCCAGCCAGTCCGGGCAGTTGATCCTGCACCTGCCGTCGCAACGTATCTTTGAGCCGAAGACCCAGGCCCTGGGCCAGTTGCAGTTCGTCAAAGCGCCATGAATGCACCGCTCGACCTGCAACAGGCGTTAGGTGAACTGCTCGGCGATGCACAGCTTGTCCCGTGTCCGCTGCCTGAGACCGCGCTGAAACTCTGGCTGATCGACGGCGACAACATGGACCGCGCCTTCAGCCCGGAAGAAACCCGGCGCATCCTGCACGAGCCGCCGTACTGGAGCTTTTGCTGGGCCAGCGGCCTGGCGATGGCCCGCTACCTGGCGGAGCATCCGCAATGGGTTACCGGCAAGCGCGTGCTGGATTTCGGCGCCGGATCCGGTGTGGCGGGGATTGCGGCAGTCAAGGCCGGAGCGCTGGAAGTCGTGGCCTGCGACCTTGATCCACTGGCGATTGCGGCCTGCCGGGCAAATGCCGAACTCAATGACGTCGAGCTCAGCTACTCAACGGATTTTTTCGCCGAGGCCGATCGCTTTGATCTGATTCTGGTGGCCGATGTGTTGTACGACCGGGCCAACCTGCCGTTGCTCGATGAGTTTCTCAGCCGTGGCCGCGAAGCGCTGGTAGCGGATTCGCGGGTTCGGGATTTCCGTCATCCGTTGTATCAGCGACTGGAGATGCTTGAGGCGATGACACTGCCGGACCTGGCCGAACCGGAAGAGTTTCGGCATGTGAGCCTGTACCACGCGCGGCGATAGCCAAAAGCATCGCGAGCAAGCTCGCTCCCACAGTGGTTTTGTGTTGGCTACAAATGTTGCGGTAAGCCTTGATCTCCTGTGGGAGCGAGCTTGCTCGCGATGGCGCCCTCTCAGACAACATCGCTCTCCAATGACCGCCCCGCTTCCGGCCGCCCCCCACCAAGCCTTATAGTTGCCCCATTCACGTTTCTTCGAGATACCCAATGAGTCAAGACACGCCGTATATCTTCGACGCCACTACTGCCGATTTCGAACAGTCGGTGATCGAGAACTCGTTCCACAAGCCGGTACTGGTGGATTTCTGGGCTGAATGGTGCGCGCCGTGCAAGGCGCTGATGCCGATGCTGCAAACCATCGCCGAGAGCTATCAGGGCGAACTGCTGCTGGCCAAGGTCAACTGCGACGCCGAGCCGGACATCGTTTCGCGTTTCGGCATTCGCAGCCTGCCGACCGTGGTGCTGTTCAAGGACGGTCAGCCGGTGGACGGCTTTGCCGGTGCACAGCCTGAATCCGCCGTCCGCGCGATGCTTGAGCCGCATGTGCAGATGCCACCCCCGGCCGCTGCCGACCCGCTCGAACAGGCTCAGGCGCTGTTCGACGAAGGTCGTTTCGCTGACGCCGAGGCCACGCTGAAAGTGCTGCTGGGTGAGGACAACACCAACGCTCGTGCGCTGATCCTCTATGCCCGCTGCCTGACCGAACGCGGCGAACTGGGTGAGGCCCAGATCGTGCTCGATGCGGTGAAAAGCGATGAACACAAAGCCGCACTGGCAGGTGCCAAGGCGCAGATCAAGTTTCTCGGTCAGGCCGCTGATCTGCCGGATGTCGCCGACCTGAAATCCCGTCTGGCGCAAAACCCGCAGGACGATGAAGCGGTCTATCAACTGGCGATCCAGCAACTGGCCCGCCAGCAGTACGAGCCGGCGCTGGACTCCCTGCTCAAGCTGTTCATCCGTAATCGCAGTTACAGCGAAGGGTTGCCGCACAAGACCCTGCTGCAAGTGTTCGAACTGCTGGGCAACGATCACCCGCTGGTGACCGTTTATCGCCGCAAGTTGTTTGCAGCGTTGTATTGACCCGTAGGAGCTGCCGAAGGCTGCGATCTTTTAGGGTGGCCGAAGATCAAAAGATCGCAGCCTTCGGCAGCTCCTACGCTGGCTCGCGCCAGCTGTAGAGCGGCGTATCCCCGCCGCTCACGACCTTGACCTCTGCGCTATGGCGCAAGCGCACCAGCAAGCGTTTGCCGGCGACGGTGTTGCCGGTCAAACCCTCCAGCCGCTCCAGCAAATCCGGCCCTGTCAGTTGCCCCGACTGGCGCAGCAGATCCTTGGCCAGCTGCCACAGCATTTCATCCTGATTCACCGGTTTGACCACCGGATCGGCCACCGGATCGGCCACCGCCGCACTGTGCTCTGATTTGCTTACCTGCAACTGCGCGCCGAGCCGCGCCCAATCCCCATCGTCCAGTTCAAGGGTCAAATCCACCGGCCAGTCGCCGATGCTTCCACGAATGCGCAACATTGGGGTTTCCTCAGGTTTATGACGAACATGCTCCCACGCGTCTTGCGCAACGCCAAGCAGACAGTCAAACTCTCGCCACTCTTGTTATAAGATTACATAACAAACTTTTCATATTCCTCCCCGGAGACTCTCCATGCGCCGTCTGCTTCTCGCTTTGCCGTTTGCCCTGTTGCCGCTGGCCATCGCTCAGGCCGCTGAAGTTCACGACCATGAGCATGGGAGTCTGGGTGCCCACGAACACGGTGTCGGACGTTTGAACGCGGCGCTCGATGGTCAGACGCTGGAGTTGGAGCTGGAAAGCCCGGCGATGAACCTGGTGGGCTTCGAGCACGTCGCCAGCAGCGATGCAGACAAGGCCAAAGTTGCCGCCGCCCGTGCGCAGCTGGAGAAACCGCTGGTGCTGTTCAGCCTGCCAAAAGCGGCCAACTGCGTAGTCAGCCAGCAAGAACTGAACAGCCCGCTGTTTGGTGACAAACCGGACGCCGATGATCATGACGACGATGACGACCATGCCACCGACGGGAAAGGCGCCGCCGCCGAAGAGCATCATCACGATCACAGTGAAATCCACGCGCACTACCAATTCACCTGCGCCGCCCCTGGCGCGTTGAAAACCCTGGATTTGTCGCAGGTGTTCACAACCTTCCCCGCCACTCAGAAAATTCAGGTACAACTCATCAGCCCAAGCGGCCAGCAAGGGGTTGAAGTGACCTCGAAGGCTGCAGCGCTGAAATTCTGATCCACCGCAAATCCCGTAGGAGCTGCCGAAGGCTGCGATCTTTCGCCTTTAAAAGATCGCAGCCTTCGGCAGCTCCTACGGGTCATCAATACCTATGAAACTGGCCACATGACCCAAGCACTCATCGAACTGTCAGACCTGGGCTTCAACTGGCCCGGTCATCCGCCATTACTGGATATTCCGGCGTTTCGCCTGGAGCCCGGTGAAACGCTGTTTCTGAAAGGTCCCAGCGGCAGTGGCAAGACCACCCTGCTCGGTCTGCTCGGTGGCGTGCAGAAACCCAATCGCGGGAGTATTCGCCTGCTCGGCCAGGAGCTGACCGAGCTGTCGGCCGGTGCCCGCGATCACTTTCGGGTCGACCACACGGGCTACATTTTCCAGCAGTTCAACCTGCTGCCGTTTCTCTCGGTGCGCGAAAACGTCGAGCTGCCGTGTCACTTTTCCAAACTGCGCGCCAGCCGCGCGATCCAGCGCCACGGCAGTGTCGATCAGGCCGCCGCGACCCTGCTCGCGCACCTGGGGCTCACGGATGAAAACATGCTGGGCCGCCGCGCCGACTCGCTGTCCATCGGCCAACAGCAACGGGTCGCCGCCGCCCGCGCACTGATCGGTCAGCCAGAGTTGGTGATCGCCGACGAACCGACCTCGGCGCTCGACTACGATGCCCGTGAGGCGTTTATCCGTTTGCTGTTCGCCGAGTGCCGCGAAGCCGGTTCCAGCCTGCTGTTCGTCAGTCACGACCAGAGCCTGGCGCCGCTGTTCGATCGTCACCTGTCGCTGGCCGAACTCAATCGCGCCGCCACGCCGCTCGAGGTCTGAAATGTATTTGTTTCGTCTAGCCATGGCCAGCCTGGCTAACCGCCGCTTTACCGCGATCCTCACCGCGTTCGCCATCGCCCTGTCGGTCTGCCTGTTGCTGGCGGTGGAGCGCGTGCGCACCGAAGCCAAGGCCAGTTTCGCCAGCACCATCAGCGGTACCGACCTGATCGTCGGTGCTCGCTCCGGTTCGGTGAACCTGCTGCTGTACTCGGTGTTTCGCATCGGCAACGCCACCAACAACATCCGTTGGGACAGCTTCGAGCACTTCGCCAACAACCCGAAAGTGAAATGGGCAATCCCGATTTCCCTCGGTGACTCCCATCGCGGTTATCGAGTGATGGGCACCACCGACGCCTACTTCCAGCATTACCAGTATGGTCATCAGCAAAGCCTGCAACTGGCCAGTGGTCGGGCGTTTGCCACGGATCCGTTCGAAGTGGTGCTCGGCGCTGAAGTGGCCGATGCGCTGCATTACAAACTTGGCGACAAGCTGGTGCTGGCTCACGGCGTAGCGGTGATCAGCCTGGTCAAGCACGACGACAAACCATTCACCGTGGTCGGTATCCTGAAACGCACCGGCACCCCGGTCGACCGCACGTTACACATTAGCCTCGGCGGCATGGAAGCGATCCACATCGACTGGCACAACGGTGTGCCGGCTCAGGGCAACGCCCGGATCAGCGCCGATCAGGCGCGCAACATGGACCTCACGCCGCAAGCCATCACCGCGTTCATGCTCGGTCTCAACAACAAGATTTCGACCTTCGCCGTGCAACGCGAGATCAATGAATTCCGTGGCGAGCCGATGCTGGCGATCCTGCCGGGCGTGGCCTTGCAGGAACTCTGGAGTCTGATGGGCACCGCTGAAAAAGCCTTGTTCGTGGTGTCGCTGTTCGTCGTGCTGACGGGATTGATCGGCATGCTCACGGCGATTCTCACCAGTCTCAACGAACGCCGCCGCGAGATGGCGATCCTGCGTTCGGTCGGTGCCCGGCCGTGGCACATCGCAACGCTGCTGGTGCTGGAAGCCTTTGCATTGGCGCTTTCCGGGGTGGTTGCGGGCGTGGCGCTGCTGTATGTCTGCATCGCCACCGCCCAGGGTTACGTGCAGTCGACCTACGGCTTGTACCTGCCGCTGGCCTGGCCAAGCGAGTATGAATGGACGCTGCTCGGTGGCATCCTGATCGCCGCGTTGCTGATGGGCAGCGTGCCGGCCTGGCGCGCCTATCGCCAATCGTTGGCCGATGGTCTGTCGATCCGTTTATGAGGACATCCAAAATGCTCCGCGCTCTGCCTGCGCTGTTGATGCTGGTCGCCCTGCCCCTGTGGGCGGCCGCGCCGAAAGACCTGACCTGGGCGGAAATGATCCCGCCGGACGCTCCGGCAGAAGTGCCAAACATGAAACCGCTGCACGACCTGTCGCAGATGAGCAGCGCGCTGTCCGCCGAGTCTGCTCCGGCGGCCAAGCAAGACATGCCCAATGCGCCGGTGGTGAAGAGCCTCGACGGCAAGAATATTCGCCTGCCGGGTTACATCGTGCCGCTGGAAGTCAGCGAGGAAGGTCGCACCACCGACTTTCTGCTGGTGCCGTATTTCGGCGCGTGCATCCACGTGCCACCACCGCCGTCGAACCAGATCGTCCACGTCAAAAGCGCGGTTGGGGTGAAGCTCGACGAGCTGTATCAGCCGTACTGGATTGAAGGTGCGCTGCAGGTCAAGGCGTCGACCAGCGAATTGGCGGATGCCGGTTACCAGATGGACGCGGACAAGATTTATGTGTATGAGCTGCCGGAGTGAAACCGGTAGTTATTCGTTGCCCATGATGACGCCATCGCGGGCAAGCCTTGCTCCTACGGATAGCGCAAACCTGTAGGAGCAAGGCTTGCCCGCGATCGACCGCGAAGCGGTCGTAAAAGGTTCCCCGCCCCCCCCATCACACTTTCATTGAGCTGAGTCAAAAGCGCCATTCCTGACGCTTCGTACCATTGGACATAGAGAATTTGAATCGTCCTTTGGAGCCCCCATGCACAAGTCATTGCTTAGCGCTTCCCTCATTGCATTCGCGCTTGCAGCCCCGTTCGCCCAGGCCCATGAAGCCGGTGACATCATTGTTCGGGCCGGTGCAATCACCGTAAACCCGAAAGCCAGCAGCTCCAGCGTCAAGGTCGATCAAGGCCCACTGGCCGGCACCAACCTGGGTGGCAAGGCCACCATGAACAGCGACACTCAGCTAGGCCTGAACTTCGCGTACATGCTCACCAACAATATCGGCATCGAGCTGCTCGCCGCCTCGCCGTTCGAGCATGACGTGAACCTCAAAGGCACCTCTCTGGGCGCGGCCAACGGTAAGCTCGGCACCCTCAAACACCTGCCGCCAACTCTGAGCGTGGTTTACTACCCGCTCAACAACAAGTCTGCATTCCAGCCGTATGTGGGCGCCGGTATCAACTACACCTGGATCTACGACGAAAAGCTCAGTAACGAAGCGCAAGCCAACGGCTTCAGCAACTTCAAGACGAAAAACTCCTGGGGTATGGCGTTCCAGGTCGGTGCCGACTACATGATCACCGACAACATCATGCTCAACGCCCAGATGCGCTACATCGACATCAACACCCGTGCAACCGTGGAAAACGACGCCGTGGCGCCGGGCACTCGGGCCAGGGTCAACGTGGATGTGGACCCGTTCGTGTACATGGTGGGTCTGGGTTACAAGTTCTAAACCCACGGCACAAAAAAGGCGCCTCGAAAGGCGCCTTTTTCATGGCTGCGAAAAACTCAACGGCCCAACAGCCGCGCCAACCCGACGCTCATCGGCGTCTGCTCGGGGAAGGTGAAGCGCTGCAACAGACGCTGGTTGTTCGCCCGTGAATGGCGGATGTCACCGGAGCGTGCCGGGGCGTAGGTGATCGGTGGCAACTCACCCACTACTTCACCCAAAGCCTGGAGCATTTGCTTGAGGGTCGTCGCCTGATTCCAGCCGACATTGACCGCGCCCACTTCAAGCGTCGGCACTTCGATAGCCTGCACCAGCAGGTCCACGAGGTCTTCGACATAGACGAAATCGCGGGTCTGTTCGCCGTCACCGAATACGGTGATCGGCAGGCCTTTTTGCGCACGCTCGCTGAAAATGCTGATCACCCCGGAGTACGGTGATGACGGATCCTGGCGTGGGCCGAAGATGTTGAAGAAACGGAAAATCGCCGGTTCAAGCCCGTGCTGACGACGGTAGAAATCGAGGTAGAACTCGCCTGCCAACTTGTCTGAGGCGTACGGCGTGAGCGGTGCCTTGGTGGTCTCTTCGTCGATCGACTCGCCTTCACCGTTATTGCCGTAGACCGCAGCGCTTGAAGCGAACAGCACACGCTTGACCCCAGCCTGACGCATCGCTTCGCAGACGTTCAAGGTGCCGATGAAATTGCTCTGGTGCGTGCGCACCGGATCGTCTACCGATGCCTGGACCGAGGCCACGGCGGCCAAATGCGCCACGGCGCTGCAACCGATCATCACCTGCGCCACCCGCTTGGCATCGGCAACGTCGCCTTCGATCAATTCGATCTGTGGATTGTCCAGCGGCAAGTTGCTGCGCTTACCGGTGGACAGGTCGTCAAGGATGCGTACCGAATGGCCTTTGGCGAGCAAGGCGTCAGCAAGGTGCGAACCAATGAAACCGGCACCGCCGGTGATCAAAACAGGGCCATCAGCCATGACGATAAAACCTATCCAGTAAGCCCGGGAGCGCGGCGCGCCAAGCACGTGGCTTGATCCCGAAAGTGTGCAGAATTTTTTTGCAGGCCAGTACCGCGTGTTGCGGTTCTTCGGCGGCATCCGGGCGTGCGGCGTGGGCCTGCGCGGTCGGAGCTTCGATGGCCAGCGGATGCAAATTGCGGGCTTCGGTGAGGATCGCCTGCCCCAGCGCCAGCGGCGTGGTCGCCTCATGCCCGGCGTAGTGGTAAGTGCCCCACAGTGGCGCTGCGCAATCGAGTTGCTTGAGCACCGAAATGATCACCCGCGCGGCATCATCCACCGGTGTCGGGTTGCCACGCCGGTCGTCGGCCATCAGCAGTTCTTCAGGCAGTTCGGCCCGCGCGAGGAAACGCCCGAGGGTGCCGTCGACGCTGTCATCGAGCAACCAGCCAAACCGCAGCATCACGTGTTGCGGGCAAGTGGCGCGCACGCTTTGCTCGATACGCCACAAGGCCTGGCCACGCAGACCCAGCGGCACAGGTTCGTCTTTTTCGCTGTAGGCCGTCGCCCGCGAGCCATCGAACACCCGATAGCTGGAAGGCTGCACCAGGACAATGTTGTGATGCTGGCACAGTTCGGCCAGCCGCTCGACCGCCCGCTCCTGTGCGGCCAGACGCGCCTCGGCCACGCTCTCCGCCTGAAACCAGTCGAAGTAATAGGCAAGATTGATCAGCGCGTCGGGGCGCGTGTCGTCGAGCAGTTGCGTCAGGCTCGCGGCGTCCCAGCCGTCTTGCGGTGGACGGGGGGCGAGGAAACCGATGTCTTCCTCCGCACCGAGGCGAATCAGCGCCTGCCCAAGGGCATTTCCGCCACCCAGTAACATAAGGCGCATTCGCATAGAGTCAGCAGGCCCAGTCTGTTTGGAACGATGATGTTATCGACAGAGCCCGCGGGCTTTGCCGTTGAGAATTGCCAGAATCGTTGCATTTTGCGGGTTTAAAGCGCAACCGTCACCCGTAAAGTGTAGATACCTTGGACACAGGGTGCTGCTACTGGCCCCATCGCGAGCAAGCTCGCTCCCACATGGGTTCTGCGGTGGGCCTGGATTTTGTGATCTACACACATCCCCTGTGGGAGCGGGCTTGCTCGCGAAGGCGCACTAAGGACCACGGGAGATCTTGAGCGGTACTTGCATCTTCACCGCCCCAGCCGCATAAATTACCGCATGAATCTCCCCGAATCCGCGGACAGCGTCCTGAACGGCTTTCACCCTGCCGTCAGCGCCTGGTTCAACAGCACCTTCCCGGCGGTCACCGCCGCTCAAGCCGGCGCGTGGCCGTTGATTCGCCAGCGCCGCTCGACACTGGTCGCCGCGCCTACCGGCTCTGGCAAAACCCTCACGGCGTTTCTCGCGGTGATCGATGATCTGGTCCATCAAGGCATGGCCCAAGGTGGCGAGTTACCCGACGAAACCCTGGTGGTTTACGTCTCGCCCCTCAAAGCGCTGTCCAACGACATTCAAATCAACCTGCAAACCCCGCTGGCCGGCATCACCGAGCAACTGCAGCGCCTGGGCTTTCCCGAATTACAGATCAACACCGCCGTACGCACTGGCGATACACCGCAAAAGGACCGTTCGGCGATGCGCAAAAGCGCGCCGCACATTCTGGTCACCACCCCGGAATCGCTCTACGTGCTGCTCGGCTCCGACTCTGGCCGGCGCATGCTCGCCAGCACGCGCACGGTGATCGTCGACGAAATCCACGCCATCGCCGGCAGCAAACGCGGTAGCCATCTGGCTCTGAGCCTGGAGCGTTTGCAGGCGCTGACCTTAAGTAAGGCGGGCAGCGGGCCGCTGATGCGCATCGGCCTGTCCGCCACGCAAAAACCCATCGACGCGGTTTCGCGCTTTCTGGTGGGCAGCGACCGCCCGTGCGAGATCGTCGATATCGGCCACGCCCGTCCACGGGACCTGGGTATCGAAGTGCCGCCGGTGCCGTTGTCGGCGGTGATGGCCAACGATGTCTGGGAGCTGGTTTACGACCGTATCGCCACACTGGCGCGCGAGCACCGGACCACGTTGATTTTCGTCAACACCCGGCGTCTGGCCGAACGTTTGAGCCGCCATCTCAGCGAGCGTTTGGGCAAAGACGCGGTCGCCGCCCACCATGGCAGCCTGGCCAAGGAGTTTCGCCTCGATGCCGAGCAGCGGCTCAAGCGCGGTGAACTGCAAGTGCTGATCGCCACCGCGTCGCTGGAGCTGGGCATCGACATCGGCGATGTCGATCTGGTCTGCCAGATCGCTTCGCCGCGTTCGATTGCCGGGTTTCTGCAACGGGTCGGACGCTCCGGGCACCAGGTCGGCGGCACACCCAAGGGCCGTCTGTTCGCCACCACCCGCGACGACCTGATCGAATGCGCTGCCCTGCTCGACTGCGTGCGCCGGGGCGAACTCGACACCTTGCTGATCCCCACCGCACCGCTGGACGTATTGGCGCAGCAGATCATCGCCGAGGTCAGTTGCCAGGAATGGCAGGAGCAGGCGCTGCTCGAAACACTACGTCGCGCATCGCCCTATGCCGAACTCGACGACGCGCACTATCAAGCACTGCTACAGATGCTCGCCGAAGGCTATAACGGCCGTCAGGGAATCCGCAGCGCCTACCTGCACCGCGACGCGGTCACTCGCACCTTGCGCGGCCGTCGCGGCGCCAAGCTGACGGCGGTGACCAGTGGCGGGACGATTCCGGACAACGCCGATTACAGCGTGCTGCTGGAGCCCCAAGGGCTGAACATCGGCAGCGTCAACGAAGACTTCGCGGTGGAAAGCATCGCTGGCGATGTCTTTCAGCTAGGCAACACGTCGTACCGGATCCTGCGGGTCGAAACCGGCAAGATCCGCGTCGAGGACGCTCAAGGCCAACCGCCGACCATCCCCTTCTGGCTCGGCGAAGCACCGGGGCGCAGTGCCGAACTGTCGTTCGCCGTGGCGCGCCTGCACGCGCACCTCGATGAGCTGCTGAGCGCCACGCCCGGCGATGTACAGCCGAGCATCGACTGGTTGACCGAGACCCTCGGTCTGAACCTCGCCAGCGCCGAACAACTGGTGGACTACCTCGCCCGCGCCCGCCTGACCCTCGGCGCCCTGCCGTCTCAGGACACGCTGCTGATGGAGCGATTTTTCGACGAAACCGGCGGCACTCAGTTGATCATCCACACACCGTTCGGCAGTCGCATCAACCGCGCCTGGGGACTGGCCTTGCGTAAGCGCTTCTGCCGGACCTTCAACTTCGAATTGCAGGCCGCCGCCAGCGAAGACGCTATCGTGTTGTCGCTGTCCACCAGCCACAGTTTCGAGCTGGACGAGGTCTGGCGTTATTTGCACAGCAACAGCGCCGAACAGATCCTGATTCAAGCCGTACTCGACGCGCCGCTATTTGGCGTGCGCTGGCGCTGGAACGCCGGTGTCGCACTGGCGCTGCCGCGCTACAGTGGTGGACGCAAAGTACCCCCGCAGATCCAGCGGATGAAAAGCGAGGACCTGATCGCCAGCGTGTTTCCCGACCAGATTGCCTGCCTGGAAAACCTCGCCGGCGAGCGCGAAATTCCCGATCACCCGTTGGTCGAGCAAACCCTCGACGATTGTCTGCACGAAGCCATGGACTGCGATGGCTGGCTGGCGCTGTTGCGGCGTATGGAGCGCGGCGAAGTGCGTTTGATCAGCCGCGACCTGCCGGCGCCCTCGCCACTGGCGGCGGAAATTCTCAGCGCCCGGCCTTACACCTTTCTCGACGATGCGCCATTGGAAGAACGCCGCACGCAAGCGGTGCTCAACCGGCGCTGGAGCGACCCGCAATCGACCGATGACCTTGGCGCACTGGATGCCGAGGCCATTCAATCGGTGCGCGAAGAAGCCTGGCCGCTGCCGACCAGCGTCGATGAAATGCATGAAGCGCTGATGAGCCTGACCGCCATCAGCGACGCCGAAGCACAGGCCCATCCGCAGTGGTCGCACTGGCTGCAAACCCTGACCGACGGTGGTCGCGCCAGCCGTTTGCAGATCAACGCGGATCAAGCGTTATGGCTGGCGCTGGAACGCCTGACCTGCCTGCAAGCGATCTATCCACAGGCCGCGTTGCAGCCGCCGTTGCAGGCCTTGCCGGGTTTCGATGAAGCCTGGGACGTCGATGAGGCGCTGGTCGAACTGATCCGCGCGCGTCTCAGTGCATTTGGTCCGTTGCCGATTCAGGCGATTGCCGAACCGCTGGGGCTTTCGACGGCTCAAGTCACTCAAGCCCTCGCGCAACTGGAGCGCGAAGGTTACGTGTTGCGCGGGCGTTTCAGCCCTGCGGCCACGCAAGAAGAATGGTGCGAACGGCACTTGCTGGCGCGCATTCATCGCTACACGGTCAAACGCCTGCGGCGGGAGATCGAGCCGGTGGCGTTGCAGGACTTCATGCGTTTTCTGTTTGACTGGCAGCATCTGTCGCCGGCAACGCAAGGCCAGGGCAGCGCGGTGTTGCCGGCAATTGTCAGTCAGTTCGAAGGCTACCCGGCGGCCGCGTCTGCCTGGGACAGCGATATTCTGCCGGCGCGGCTCAAGGGCTATTCATCGACGTGGCTGGATGAGCTGTGCCGCAGCGGCAAACTGGTCTGGACCCGGCTTACCGCCCGCAACAAAGCCGCTGGCGTGGCACTGCGCAGCACACCGATTGTGTTGCTGCCACGGGCGCAGGTGGCGCTCTGGAGCAGCCTGACCGAGCAGCCGGACGTCAGCGAACTGTCACCCAAAACCCGGAAAGTCCATCAAGCGCTGAGCCAACACGGCGCGCTGTTTTTCGATGAGCTGCTGCACGAAGCCCATCTGCTGCGCAGTGAACTGGAGATCGCCTTGCAGGAACTGGTCGGCGCCGGACTGGTCAATGCCGACAGCTTCGCCGGCCTGCGCGCGCTGATAACACCAGCGAGCAAACGCCAAGCGCGCAGCAGCCGGCGTGGACGCGGAGCGTTTGTCGGCGGGATGGACGATGCCGGGCGTTGGGCCTTATTGCGCCGTCAGTCGACG
This sequence comes from Pseudomonas sp. NPDC087697, assembly GCF_044743155.1. Classification (NCBI taxonomy): domain Bacteria; kingdom Pseudomonadati; phylum Pseudomonadota; class Gammaproteobacteria; order Pseudomonadales; family Pseudomonadaceae; genus Pseudomonas; species Pseudomonas sp. NPDC087697. The sequence continues at coordinate 85,006 of NZ_JBIUVW010000017.1, forward strand.
CCGCCGGTTGTGGATAACCGTGGCACCCCGAGCGACACCCTGGAACACATCGCCCTGACCTTGCTCAGGCGTTACGGCGTGGTGTTCTGGCGTTTGCTGGAACGCGAAGCCGACTGGCTGCCGAGCTGGCGCGAATTGCTGCGCACTTTTCATCGACTGGAGGCCCGCGGAGAGATTCGCGGCGGACGCTTTGTCAGCGGTCTGGCGGGCGAGCAATTCGCTTTGCCGGAGGCGATCCCGTTACTGCGCGAAGTACGCCGCCGCCCGCATGACGGCAGCCTGATCGGCGTCTGCGGCGTCGACCCGCTGAACCTCGCCGGCACTCTGTTGCCGGGGAACAAAGTCCCCGCGCTCGCCAACAACCGACTGGTGTACCGCGATGGCCTGCCGGCCGCCGCCGAGATCGCCGGCACGCAGCACTACTGGCTGGAACTGGATCAGGCCGCGGCGACCGAAGTTCGCAGAAAGCTGATACAACACTGACCTACAGACCGATTGTTCCCACGCTTAGTGAACTGAACACCAGCGCAGCCTTCGGGCTGCGTTTTTGTGTGCTTCACGTAGCAGCTGCCGAGCCAGCGAGGCTGCGTTCGGCTGCACAGCAGTCGTAAACACTAAGTGCACGATTTAACTGAAAGACCGGATAGCCTGATTTCACGACTGCTGCGCAGCCGAACGCAGGCTACGCCAGCTGCTACGGGGTCAGTGTTGCTTATACCCGCGCGGGGGCCGTCACCCCAAACCGCGCTCGATAATCACTCGGTGCAAGGCCGGTGATTTTTTTGAACGTGGCGCGAAACGCACCCGGGTCCGAATACCCCACGTTCCAGGCGATATGGTCGATAGTGCCGTTGGTGAATTCGAGCATTTCCCGGGCCTTGCCGACTCGCAGGTGCTGGCAATACTCGGTCGGTTTCAAACCGGTCGCGGCTCGAAAGCGCCGCAGGAACGTGCGCTCCTCCAGCCCCGCCTGCTGAGACATCACGCTCAGCGACACCTCCACCGCCCCGTTGGCTTGCAACCAATGCTGAACCTTGAGAATCGCTGCATCGCCATGGCTCAGAATCGGCGCGAAGTTGCTCCCGCACTCGCTCGCACTGTCGCTGTGTTCGATCACCAGAAAACGCGCCGTGCTGGTGGCGATGCTCGGCCCGAGTAAGCGGTCGACCAGGCGCAAACCCAGCTCCGACCAGGCCATCAACCCGGCCGTGGTGATCAGGTCACCGTCGTCGACGATGGGCTTGTCGGCGTTGAGTGTGATCTTCGGGTAACGCTCGGCGAATTTTTTCGCTGAGGTCCAGTGGGTAGTGGCGCTGCGACCGTCGAGCAAACCGCTTTCGGCTAACAGAATCGACCCCACGCAAACCCCGCCCAGGGTCGCGCCAGCCGCGTGTTGCTGACGAATCCACTGGATCAGTGGCGGCGGTGCCTGGCCTTCGGAGAAACCGGCAATCGACGGCGGGATCAACAGCGCTTTCAGTGCGCCGTCGGGAGCGGGATGGCTGTCGTAAATGCGTTGGGGCGCATGCTCGGTATCAGCCTGCCAGTGGCTGACCCGCAATAATGGCAACTGCGTGCTCTGATGCTCGGCGGCGATACGATTCGCGACACTGAACAGATCCGTCAAACCATGTACCGCCGCCATCTGCGCGCCGGGATAGATCAGCACGCCCAATTCGGCGACTGCGCTTTCTATGCCCATTGTCAGTTTTCCCCCTTCTATTGTCGGTGCGGCCAATCCTCGAATGGCCGGTGAAACCCAATACTGGGTTCCACACAAACCCATCCGAGGAAACACCCATGGCCAAGCAAGCACTCATCGTAGTCGATATCCAGAATGACTACTTCCCCCAAGGCAAATGGCCGTTGGTCGGCGCTGACGCGGCTGCCGACAACGCCGCGCGGATGATCCAGGCCTTCCGCGACGCTGGCGATCAGGTGGTGCATATCCGCCATGAATTCACCTCTGACACCGCGCCGTTCTTCGCGCCCGGCTCGGAGGGCGCGCAGCTGCACCGCAAAGTCCTCAACCGCAGTCATGAGCCGGTGGTGCTCAAACACTTCGTCAACGCGTTCCGTGAAACCGAACTACAGTCAATCCTCGACCAACACGGCATCGAGAATCTGGTGATCGTCGGCAGCATGAGCCACATGTGCATCGACGGCGTCACTCGAGCCGCAGCCGACCTTGGCTACACCGTCACGGTGATCCACGACGCCTGCGCCACCCGTGATCTGGAGTTCAACGGTGTTGTTGTTCCGGCAGCCCAGGTACACGCCGCTTTCATGTCGGCCTTGGGCTTTGCCTATGCAACGGTGGTGTCCACCAGCGATTACCTGGCGGCCAGCCACTGAGCCTCACCTAACCAGGCATTCATTGGAGAATGATTGACATGGCTACTCTCACGACTCGCGAAGGCAACACGCTTTACTACAAGGATTGGGGCAGTGGGCAGCCTGTGGTGTTCAGCCACGGCTGGCCGCTGAGCGCCGACAGCTGGGAATCGCAGATGCTGCACTTTGCCAACAACGGCTTTCGCGCCATCGCTCATGACCGTCGCGGCCATGGTCGTTCGAGCCAGCCGTGGGATGGCAACGACATGGATCACTACGCCGATGACCTTGCCGAACTGATCGAACACCTGGACCTGAAGAATGTGATCCTTTTCGGCTTCTCCACTGGTGGTGGCGAAGTCGCCCGCTACATCGGCCGTCACGGCACCAGACGCCTGGCCAAGGCCGGACTGATTTCTGCTGTGCCGCCGCTGATGCTGAAAACCGAAACCAACCCCAAAGGCTTGCCGATCGAGGTCTTCGACGGCATCCGCGCCGCCTCCATCGCCGATCGCTCGCAACTCTACAAAGACATTGCGAGCGGCCCGTTCTTCGGTTTCAACCGTCCGGGAGCCAAATCATCCCAGGGCCTGATCGATTCGTTCTGGATGCAAGGCATGATGGGTGGCCACAAAAACACCCTCGATAGCATCAAGGCCTTCTCGGAAACCGACTTTCGCGACGACCTGAAAAAGTTCGACATCCCGACCCTGATCATCCACGGCGATGACGACCAGATCGTGCCGATTCAGGCCGCAGGGCTTGAGAGCAAGCGATTGATCGACCATGCGAAATTGATCGTTTATCCGGGTGCGCCTCACGGGCTGACGGACACCCACAAAGAGAAGGTGAATGCGGATATGTTGGCGTTTGCCAAAGGCTGATCGCCCCTGAAAAAACCGAAGGCCCGCAGCGCTGACACGCTGCGGGCCTTTTTTTGTGATGAAAATCAGTCGAATAAAAATCTCACGCGTGAGTTGTTGAGAGCATTTGAATTTATCTGTAGTGTTCTCACGCGTGATACAAAAACAGCGGAGCCACTGCTATGAAACGTCGCTCTCCATCAGCCTCAGACACCGAACCCGCGAGCAGCCAGGGAGAGCGCTCGAAACCCTCCACAAAAAAACCGTCGAGCTTCTACATGAAGCAGATGCGCGGAGGACTTAGCGCCGCCGGCTATGTGAAACATGAAACTTGGGTGCTTCCCGAAAACCGAAGCCTGCTCAAGCAAATGGAGAAACAGCTACGCCAGCCGATCCTGGCTGGCTCATTCATGTTGGAGGATTACATGAGCGCAGGTAACAACTGGAACATCGATCGCCTCTTCAGCGCCCTGCTGGCCCTCGATGAGGTGACATCAAATGAAATCACCCCAACGCTGATTCAAGGCTCCGAGCAAAGCATCAAGCTGGAAATGAACGAATTTGGTGGGCTGCCGATTTACATCGCCGTCGTCGGCGAGCAAATCATCGTCGACACCGTGTTGGTCGATCTCGAATCCATCAAGGATGTGCAGCGCTTCAACGATGCCGTGCTGCGCAGCCGGGAAATGTTCCCGCTGTCGTCGATCGGTATCGAATCCATGCCCAACGGGCAGACCGTCTACAGCATGTTCGGTGCACTCAGTTCCGAGTCCAGCCTGACCAACGTCGTGACCGAAATCAAAACCCTCGTCGACAACGTTCAGCGCGCCAGCGAAGCCTTCGAAGGCTTCTTCAACTAATTTCCGGGAGTACCGACTCATGCAAAACCAATCGATCTGGAGCAAGTTGTTCACCGCACTGCGCGGCGGCGCCAGCGAAGTCGGCGAAGCCATCGCCGACCAACAGGCCCTGCGCATCCTCGATCAGGAAATCCGCGACGCCGACAACGCCCTGGCAAATGCCAAGCGCGAACTGGTCACCATCATGGCCAAGCACAAACTCTCGGCCGAGCGCGTGGCGCAATACAACGCCAAGATCAAGGATCTGGAGTCCAAGGCCATGGCCGCGATCCAGGCCAACCGTGAAGACCTGGCACTGGAAGTGGCCGAAGCCATTTCGACCCTGACCAACGAACTCGACGCCGAACAGAAGCAAACTACCGAGTTCGGTGCTTACGCCGACAAAATGCGCAAGGACATCACCAAGGCCGAAGCCCGCATCAAGAGCCTGCGTCAACAAGTGGACATGGCCAAGGCCCGTGAAAGCGTACAGAAAGCGCAGGTCAGCGCCTCCATCGCCAGCGGTGGCGCCAATGGCAAACTGGAAACTGCGGTCAGTACCCTGAACCGTCTACAAGCCAAGCAAGAGCAACGGGCAGCCGAGCTGGAAGCGAGCGACGAACTGGCGGACGCGTCCACCGGTAACGACCTGGAGCGCAAGCTGCGCGAAGCCGGCATCACCCCGGACCAGGGCAGCGCGAACGCGATTCTGGACCGCCTGAAAAAGCAATCGGCCGAATAACCGGCTCACGTAAGCACTCAAAAGGAAGGGCACCGGCGTGCCCTTCTTTTTGTCGATTCGAGGACAAGGATGGACAGGGTAACCGGCTTCAAGATCATCGCAGGCCTGGCCATGCTGATGGTCGCGATACACCTGCTGAATGTGCTGACAGGCTACAGCCTGACGATGTTCGGCCTGGTACCCCGAACCGCCCACGGCCTCGTCGGGATTGTGACCTCACCGTTTCTGCACGTGTCCGCCGCACACCTGATCGCCAACCTGGTGCCGTTCCTGGTGCTGGGAACCCTGGTGATTGCCGAGGGTTTCAAACGCTTTGCGGCGGTCAGCGCAATCATCATTCTGCTCGGCGGCTCACTGGTCTGGCTGTTCGGCTTCAACGGCGTTCATGTGGGCGCCAGCGCCTGGGTCTTTGGCCTCTGGGCGTACCTTCTGGGACGCGCCTGGTTCCACCGCAGCTGGAGCAACGTACTGATTGCCGGCATTGTCGCCCTCCTCTACGGAAGTCTGATTTTCGGCTTTATTCCGCGCCAGGGCACTTCATTTGAAGGGCATATTGGCGGCGCATTCGCCGGATTTATTGCTGCACGGTTACTTCTCTCTGCGCCACCCGCGTCCAGGGCGGCGAACTCTTCTAAATCGCCTCCACCCGCCTGAAGGAAATCGCCAATGGGATGGTTTAAACAGTTGATGGGCCTTGAGGCCCCGACACCCAAGGACAGCGCGCCGGTTGCCGGCCCTCTCGGGCTCGGCCAGGGAAAAGCACTGATCTTCGATACCACCCTTAAACTGTTGCTCGACGAAAAAACCAGCGTCGTCATTCCCGGCACCCAGCAGATCTGGAGCGTCGGCACCGTCGACCTCGGCCAGTCGACCTGGCTTTCACGCTACTACATGGACGACGAAGACTACTGGCTGCAGGTCCACACCACCGGCGCCATCGCCGGTCAGGTCGAGTCGGTGATCCTGTTCAACTACCAAAGCTACGTCACCCTCAACAGTGAAGCCGAACTGCGCAGGCTCGCGGGGCCGGAAAGCCTGATCGGCCTGCCGACCTACACCCATGACGGCGTCGAATACACCCGTGAGTGGGGCACCGAGATCGGGCAGACCGAACTGGTGGCCTTCAGTGAGCAGGTCAGCAATCCGGATCAGTCCTACGTCGTGGAACATCGTTCGATGCTCTATGCCCGCGAAACCGGCCTGACCGACCGCCGCGAATTCCTGCTGTTTTCCGTCGAAGAAGACGCCGAAGGCAGCATCAGCTTGAGCACCTCACTGGGTATCTCGCTGTACACCACCGACCTCAGTACTCTTTAAAAAGGAACAGCCAATGTTAGAAGCACTCTCCGTCTCGCTGAACAAAGCCGCCGTCCTGGGATTTGTTTCGTACATCATCGGTGCCGCCTTGCTGTTCGCGATTTTCCAGTTCGTCTACACCCGCATCACGCCGCACAAAGAGTTCGAACTGATTCGCTCCGGCAACACCGCAGCCGCCATCGCCCTGTCCGGCGCCATCATCGGTTTCGCGATTCCGGCGAGCAACGTGATTGCCTACTCGGTCAGCCTGCTGGACTTCGCTGTGTGGGCACTGATTGCCGCAGTGGTGCAACTGCTGGCATTCCTGATGACCAACCTGGTGCTCAATGGCACCTCCGAACGCATCCGTAACGGTGAAATCGCCGCAGCCATCTACGTCGCAGCCGTCGCCATCAGCGTTGGCCTGCTCAATGCCGCGTGCATGACTCCTTCACAGAACTGATCGCGCCATGGAGGCAATGATGAAACGAAGCAAGTACGTTCAACTGTCCCTGGCAGCCTCGGTCGCTATCGCGATATCAGGCTGCGGGCCGACAGAAAAAACCTACACAGTGAATCAAAAATTCAACTTTCAATCCGTGCAGCAGTGCGTGGATCAGAAGTTTCCGGTGAATGTCTGCTCCGAAGCCTACATGGGCGCCATCGCCGAACACCGTCGCCTCGCGCCGCTGTACGACAGCCAGGCCGATTGCGACGCCGACTTTGTCGCCGACTGGTGCCAGCAGGACTCCACCGGCAAGTTCATTCCAAAGCTCGGCGGCTTCGAGCTGGCAGCCAATGGCCAGATCACACAAACCCAGCTGGACGCCGCCAAATCACAACTGCCCGCCTCCGAAGCCAGCTCAGGCGGCTCAGGAGGAGGCGTCGTGAACGGTCTTCTGGCCGGCATGCTGATCAGCAACATGCTGAACAGCAACCGGGGCAGCTACTCCTCCGAACCGGTTTACCGCTACCGCGATTCACGCGGTGACTTCTCATCCTCGACGCTCAGCCAGCGCATCGCCACGGGATCGAGCTTCACCAAATCCGACCAGGCAAAATACGGCAAGGGCTACAGCAGCTCTACGTTCAAGTCGAGCAGCACCAAGCCGATCTCGGTAGCGTCGTCCACATCTCGAGGCGGTTTTGGCAGCCAGGCCAGCGCACGCAGCGGCTGGGGCGGATCGAGCAGTTTCGGTGGGTCGAGCAGTTAAGGAGCGAGCGTCATGAAGAAAATCCTCTGCAAGGAACGTCACGACTGGAAGCAGACCGCCGAAAACCTCGGCTTTATGTTTCACACCATCGACGACGAGCCCTACTGGGACGAGAGCGCGTATTACCAATTCACGCTCAAGCAGATCGAGAATGATCTCGAAGACCCCACCAGCGAGATCCATGAGATGTGCATGGACCTGGTCGACCGAGTGGTGCAGAGCGAAGAACTGCTGGAACGCCTGAGCATTCCAGCGCCCTTCTTCGACATGATTCGCACTTCTTGGCGCGAAGGCCATCCGCACCTTTACGGTCGCCTGGACTTCTCCTACAACGGCACCGGCCCCACCAAATTGCTGGAACTCAACTATGACACGCCCACCAGCCTGTACGAGGCGTCGGCGTTTCAATGGGGCTGGCTGGAGCAATGCATCGAACGCGGCTTGCTGCCCAGTCATGCCGACCAGTTCAACAGCATCGATACCAAGCTGCACCAGGCCTTTGCGCAATTGCAGATCAAACAGCCTTTCTACTTCGCCTCGATGAAACAGTCGGTCGAAGACAAGGGCACCACCGACTACTTGCGCCTGATCGCGGAAAAAGTCGGGATCGAGTCACGCCATATCGATATCGAAGACATCGGCCTCAATAGTGAAGGACGGTTCGTCGATCTTGAAGAACGCTGGATCCCTCACCTGTTCAAACTGCACGCCTGGGAATTCATTTTCCACGAGCCGTTTGGTGAAGCCATCGCCCAGAGTGACACGCAGTTTTTCGAGCCTGCCTGGAAATCGATCATCTCGAACAAGGGCATCCTTCCCCTGCTGTGGGAGTCCAACAAAGGGCACCCGAACCTGCTCGCCTCCCACCTGGACCCCAAGCCCGGCAAAGCGGTGCCTAAAGGCTGGGTGCGCAAGCCGTTCTTCTCCCGCGAAGGCGCCAACATCGAGCTGCACACCCCGGATGGTCTGGTCGTGAAGGAAGACGGGCCGTACACCGATGCGCCGTTCATCCTTCAGGAGTTCGCCCCGCTGCCGCAGTTCAGCGACAGCTACACGCTGATCGGCTCTTGGGTGATCGGCGACCAGGCCGCCGGCATCGGCGTGCGCGAGGACAACAGCTTGATCACCAAAGACTCAAGCCGCTTCCTGCCGCACCTGATACTCGACTGAACGACTTCCTGCCTCCACGGAAAACCCCCAAAGAAAAAGGCCCGCAGCGTTAGCTACGGGCCTTTTGTCTACATCCGGCAGATCTGATGATCAGAACGGAATATCGTCATCAAAGCTGTCGAAATCCGGAGCCGGTTGCGGAGCGGCCTGCTGTTGTGGCGCTGGACGCGACTCACGCTGTGGCTGCTGCGATGGCTGTGGACGGGACTGCTGTGGACGCGGTGCCGAGTTGGACATGCCGCCCTGGCCTTGTTGGTCGCCCTGTGGACGGCCGCCCAGCAGTTGCATGGTGCCTTGCATGTCGACCACGATTTCAGTGGTGTAACGCTTGATACCGTCTTTTTCCCATTCGCGGGTTTGCAGCTTGCCTTCGATGTAGACCTGCGAACCTTTACGCAGGTATTCGCCGGCGATTTCCGCAACCTTGCCGAACATCGATACACGGTGCCATTCGGTCTTTTCGACTTTCTGACCGGTTTGCTTGTCGGTCCATTGTTCGCTGGTCGCCAGACTCAGGTTGGTCACGGCGTTACCGTTAGGCAAGTAGCGAACTTCGGGATCCTGGCCGCAAGTGCCGACCAATATGACTTTGTTAACCCCACGGGCCATAACGTTCTCCTAGGCTTCGCACGCTGTCGGGGCCGGGTTGTTGACCAGGCTCTCGAGGGTCGTGCGATCCAATAGTTCGGTGTCCAATTTGATGTAAATGGCCGCTTCATCAGCAACCACCACTGCATCTGTTACCCCAACGACGGCCAGCAGGCGCTCGACCAGACCAGCCTCGCGGATCGCTTCAGGCGATAACGGCAAGCGCAGGCTCGTCACATAGGGAGGTTCACGCATGGTAACAGCAAAGGCCAACCAGAGGGCAGCCAGTCCTGCGCATCCAAGGAACACAGCCGACAGACCGCCATGCTGGAACATCCAGCCGCCCATGATCCCGCCCAGTGCCGAACCGAGGAACTGACTGGTGGAATAAACCCCCATCGCCGTGCCCTTGCCGCCTGCCGGTGAAACCTTGCTGATCAGCGACGGCAACGAAGCTTCCAGCAGATTGAACGCGGTGAAGAACACCACCGTACCAATCACCAGAGCCCGCAAGCTGTCGCCGAACTGCCAGAAGAATAGCTCAGTGAGCATCAGCGTACTGACCGCACCGAGTAAAACTCGTTTCATTTTGCGTTTCTTCTCGCCGTAGATAATGAACGGGATCATGGCGAAGAACGAAATCAGCAGCGCCGTCAGGTACACCCACCAGTGCTGCTCTTTGGGCAGCCCGGCTTTCTCGACCAGCGCCAACGGCAACGCGACGAAGCTCGACATCAACATCGCGTGCAACACAAAAATACCCAGATCCAGACGCAGCAGGTCGGGATGTTTGAGCGTTGGGATCAGCGCCTGACGTGCCACACCGGATTCGCGATGCTGCAACGGACCGGTGGAACGCGGCACCATGAACATCACGATCACGATGCCAAACAGCGCCATGCCGCCAGTGGCGAGGAACAGCCCGGACAGACCGAAGGCACGGGTCAGCAATGGCCCGACCACCATGGCGACAGCGAACGACAGACCGATGGTCATGCCGATCATGGCCATGGCTTTCGTCCGATGCTGTTCGCGGGTCAGGTCCGACAGCAAGGCCATGACCGCCGCGGAAATCGCCCCGGCGCCTTGCAGGATTCGTCCGGCGATCACGCCCCAGATCGAATCGGCGTTGGCGGCCAGCACGCTGCCGAGGGCAAAGACGATCAGCCCCAGGTAAATCACCGGGCGGCGGCCGATACGGTCGGAAATGATCCCGAACGGAATCTGAAAAATCGCCTGCGTCAGGCCGTAAGCGCCAATCGCCAGACCGATGAGGGCCGGGGTCGCTCCTGCGAGATCCATTCCATAGGTCGCCAATACCGGCAACACCATAAACATGCCAAGCATACGGAAGGCGAACACCAGGGCCAGACCGCTTGCTGCGCGGGTCTCGCCACCACTCATGCGTTCGCTGTGGGGATCGTGCATGGAATTACCTCATGTGAACCGGCGGCGATTCTACCAGTCCCATCGGTTGACGGGGTATAGGGCGACGCTTTGTCGCGAGCCTGCTTCGCGCACTTGTCAGGCGTCGTTCAGCAAGCGTCATTTGATAGTGTGCATCCATCCAGTATTTGCCCGTATACTCCTACGTTTTCGACGCCCGCCAAGCGAGGCCACCTTGGACAAGATCCTGATTCGTGGGGCTCGAACCCACAACCTGAAGAACATCGACCTGACCCTGCCACGGGACAAGCTGATCGTTATCACCGGCTTGTCCGGGTCCGGCAAGTCTTCCCTGGCATTCGACACCCTGTATGCCGAGGGTCAGCGACGCTATGTCGAGTCGCTGTCGGCCTACGCCCGGCAGTTCCTGTCGATGATGGAAAAGCCTGACGTCGACACCATCGAAGGCCTGTCGCCAGCCATCTCCATCGAACAGAAGTCGACCTCGCACAACCCGCGTTCGACGGTCGGCACCATCACCGAAATCTACGACTACTTGCGCCTGCTTTATGCTCGCGTGGGGATTCCGCGCTGCCCGGATCACGACATTCCACTGGAAGCCCAGACCGTCAGCCAGATGGTCGACCTGGTCCTCGCAGAGCCTGAAGGCAGCAAGTTGATGCTGCTGGCGCCGGTGATCCGTGAGCGCAAGGGTGAACACCTTTCAGTCTTTGAAGAACTGCGCGCGCAGGGCTTTGTCCGGGCCCGGGTCAACGGCAAGCTCTTCGAACTGGACGAGTTGCCTAAGCTGGATAAACAGAAGAAGCACTCGATCGATGTCGTGGTCGACCGCTTCAAGGTCCGCGCCGATCTGCAACAGCGTCTGGCCGAGTCGTTCGAGACGGCGCTGAAGCTGGCGGATGGCATTGCGCTGATCGCGCCGATGGACGACGAGCCGGGAGAAGAAATGATCTTCTCCGCACGCTTCGCCTGCCCGATCTGCGGCCACGCCATCAGCGAGCTGGAACCCAAGCTGTTTTCCTTCAACAACCCGGCCGGTGCCTGCCCGACCTGCGACGGTTTGGGGGTCAAACAGTTCTTCGACATCAAGCGCCTGGTCAATGGTGAACTGACCCTGGCCGAGGGCGCGATTCGCGGCTGGGACAGGCGTAACGTCTACTACTTCCAGATGCTCGGCTCACTGGCCGCGCATTACGGCTTCAGCCTGGAAGTACCGTTCAATCAACTGCCCACTGATCTGCAGAAAGTCATCCTGCATGGCAGTGGCACGCAGAACGTCGACTTCAAGTACCTGAACGACCGTGGCGACATCGTCAAACGCTCGCACCCGTTCGAAGGTATCGTGCCGAACCTGGACCGTCGCTACCGCGAAACCGAGTCCGCTTCGGTGCGAGAAGAACTGGCCAAGTTCCTCAGCACCCAACCTTGCCCGGATTGCCGCGGCACTCGCCTGCGTCGTGAAGCGCGGCATGTGTGGGTCGGCGAGAAGACACTGCCAGCGGTGACCAACCTGCCGATTGGCGATGCCTCCGAGTACTTCGGCACGCTGAAACTGACGGGGCGACGCGGCGAAATTGCCGACAAGATTCTCAAGGAAATCCGCGAGCGCTTGCAGTTCCTGGTCAACGTCGGCCTCGATTACCTGTCGCTGGACCGCAGCGCCGACACGCTGTCCGGCGGCGAAGCGCAACGTATTCGTCTGGCCAGCCAGATCGGCGCTGGTCTGGTGGGCGTGCTGTACATCCTCGACGAACCGTCGATTGGTCTGCACCAGCGCGACAATGATCGGCTGCTGGGGACGCTCAAGCATCTGCGAGATATCGGCAACACGGTGATCGTGGTCGAGCACGACGAAGACGCGATTCGTCTGGCCGACTATGTGGTGGATATCGGCCCTGGCGCGGGCGTGCACGGCGGTCACATTGTCGCCGAAGGCACCCCGGCCGAAGTCATGGCTCACCCTGACTCGCTGACCGGTAAATACCTGTCCGGCCGCGTGAAGATCGAAGTCCCGGCCAAACGTACGCCGCGCAACAAGAAGCTCTCGCTGTCGCTCAAAGGCGCTCGGGGCAACAACCTGCGCGATGTCGATCTGGACATTCCACTCGGCCTGCTGACCTGCGTGACCGGCGTGTCCGGTTCCGGCAAGTCGACACTGATCAACAACACCCTGTTCCCGCTCAGCGCCACCGCACTGAACGGCGCGACCACCCTGGAAGCCGCAGCCCACGACAGCATCAAGGGCCTTGAGCATCTGGACAAAGTCGTCGACATCGACCAAAGCCCGATCGGCCGTACGCCGCGCTCCAACCCGGCGACCTACACCGGGTTGTTCACACCAATTCGCGAACTGTTTGCCGGCGTGCCGGAATCCCGTTCACGCGGCTACGGTCCCGGACGCTTCTCCTTCAACGTGAAGGGCGGACGCTGCGAAGCCTGTCAGGGCGATGGCCTGATCAAGGTGGAAATGCACTTCCTGCCGGACATCTATGTCCCGTGCGACGTCTGCAAGAGCAAGCGCTACAACCGCGAAACCCTGGAAATCAAGTACAAGGGCAAGAGCATCCACGAAACCCTGGAAATGACTATCGAAGAAGCGCGAGTGTTCTTCGATGCGGTTCCGGCCCTGGCGCGCAAGCTTCAGACGTTGATGGATGTAGGCCTCTCGTACATCAAGCTGGGGCAATCGGCGACCACGCTATCGGGCGGTGAAGCGCAGCGGGTCAAGCTGTCCCGTGAGCTGTCCAAACGCGATACCGGCAAAACCCTGTACATCCTCGATGAGCCGACCACCGGTCTGCACTTTGCGGATATCCAGCAGCTGCTTGATGTACTCCATCGTCTGCGCGATCACGGCAACACTGTCGTGGTAATCGAGCACAACCTGGACGTGATCAAGACCGCTGACTGGCTGGTGGACCTTGGGCCGGAAGGCGGCTCCAAGGGCGGGCAAATCATCGCCGTGGGTACACCGGAGGAAGTCGCCGAGATGAAGCAGTCTTATACCGGTTACTACCTCAAGCCGTTGCTGGAGCGCGACCGGGCTTAACATCGACGCATGAAAAAGCCCCGGTCACTTCATCAGTGACCGGGGCTTTTTTGTGCCTGACTTGTAGGAGCCAAGCTTGCTCGCGATGGCGATTTCAAGGACGCCATCGCCGGCAAGCCGTGCTCCTACAAGTCAGGCATAGCATCAGAACTGCGATTGCAGATAGTTTTCCAGACCGACCAGCTTGATCAGACCCAACTGCTTCTCCAGCCAGTAAGTGTGATCTTCTTCGGTGTCGGCCAATTGAACCCGCAGGATCTCGCGGCTGACGTAGTCCTTGTGCAGCTCGCAGAGCTCGATGCCCTTGCAAAGCGCGGCACGGACTTTGTATTCCAGGCGCAAGTCGGCAGCGAGCATCTCAGGCACCGTAGTGCCGATGTCCAGATCGTCTGGACGCATACGCGGTGTGCCTTCGAGCATGAGGATCCGACGCATCAGTGCATCGGCGTGCTGGGCCTCTTCTTCCATCTCGTGATTGATGCGCTCGTAGAGCTCGGTAAAACCCCAGTCCTCATACATCCGCGAATGGATGAAATATTGATCACGTGCTGCCAATTCGCCCGTGAGCAACGTGTTGAGGTAATCGATTACGTCCGGGTGACCTTGCATCGCCCTACATCTCCCTGCTTGAAAGTCTGTAGTTTGAACCACGCCGTCCGATCGGTCACTCGAATAGCGCGATTAAAGCGAAGATATTCTGAGAAAAGTGGTTTAAATAACGCAAAAACCGCCCAAATGAGGGCGGTTCTGCTTATCGTTTAGACTTAGTTAAGCTGTACATCCAACGCCTTTGCGATGCCTTCTCCGTAAGCAGTATCAGCCTTGTAGAAGTGTTGCAACTGACGTTGAACCACATCACTGGAAACACCCGACATCGCACCGGCAATGTTGTTGATCAGCAGGGTTTTCTGCTCATCGTTCATCAACCGGAACAGCGCACCGGCGTGGCTGTAGTAGTCAGTGTCTTCGCGGTGATCGTAACGATCGGCCGCGCCGCTCAGAGCCAGCGCCGGCTCTGCATACTGTGGAGCCTGCTTTGGCGCATCAGCGTAGCTGTTTGGCTCGTAGTTCGGCGAACCACCGCCGTTGTTGCCAAATGCCATCGAGCCGTCGCGCTGGTAGCTGTTGACCGGGCTGCGCGGCGCATTCACCGGCAATTGCTGGTGATTGGTACCGACACGGTAGCGGTGAGCATCGGCGTAGGCGAACACCCGACCTTGCAGCATACGGTCCGGCGACAGGCCCACACCCGGCACCATGTTGCTTGGACCAAACGCCGCCTGCTCAACTTCAGCGAAGTAGTTCTGCGGATTGCGATTGAGCTCAAGCTCACCGACTTCGATCAGCGGGAACTCTTTCTGCGACCAGGTTTTGGTCACGTCGAATGGGTTCTCGTAATGCGCCGCAGCCTGGGCCTCGGTCATGATCTGAATGCACACGCGCCATTTCGGGAAATCTCCGCGCTCGATCGCACCGAACAGGTCGCGCTGAGCATAATCAGGATCAGTACCAGCCAGGCGCGCAGCCTCTGCCGGCGCCAGATTCTTGATGCCCTGCTTGGTCTTGTAGTGCCATTTCACCCAGTGACGCTCGCCTTTGGCGTCGATCAGGCTGTAGGTGTGGCTGCCAAAGCCGTGCATATGACGGTAGCCGTCAGGAATGCCACGATCAGAAAACAGAATGGTGACCTGGTGCAGTGCCTCAGGCGAATGCGACCAGAAGTCCCACATCATCTGTGCGCTTTTCAGGTTGCTTTGCGGCAGACGCTTTTGGGTGTGGATAAAGTCCGGGAACTTCAACGGGTCACGAATGAAGAACACTGGCGTGTTGTTGCCCACGATGTCCCAGTTGCCTTCTTCGGTGTAGAACTTCAGCGCAAAGCCACGCGGGTCGCGTTCGGTGTCTGCCGAACCGCGCTCTCCACCAACGGTGGAAAAGCGCAGGAAGGTTGGGGTTTGCTTGCCAACGGACTCAAACAGTTTGGCGCTGGTGTACCGGGTAATGTCGCGAGTAACGGTGAACGTACCGTAAGCACCCGAGCCTTTGGCGTGTACACGGCGCTCAGGGATGTTTTCACGGTTGAAGTGGGCAAGCTTCTCGATCAGGTGAAAATCGTCGAGCAGCAGCGGGCCACGAGGGCCGGCGGAGCGGGAATTCTGGTTGTCGGCGACTGGCGCGCCACTGGCGGTAGTAAGCGTTTTATTCTGGCTCATGCTCAATCTTCCTCTTCCGTCTTGGGAACTGCCGGCTAATCGGCTGGAAGGGAGTATTGACCGTGAGCATGACACCATCAAATTCATTAAATTGTGGGCGCCGATAGAAATTAACTAACGATCAACCCTTGCAGATACTAAGGGTATCGGCTTAGCGCTCCAACGTACTTTTCTTGCAGGCACAAAAAACCGGGCCTAGTGCCCGGTTCTTCGTTTCAGACTGACGTCTTACTCAGCGGATACAGCTTCACCGCCGACAGGACGATCAACCAACTCGACGTACGCCATAGGCGCGTTGTCGCCAGTGCGGAAACCGCACTTGAGGATGCGCAGGTAGCCACCCTCACGGGTAGCGTAACGCTTGCCCAGGTCGTTGAAGAGCTTTCCAACGATAGCTTTCGAACGAGTACGGTCGAAAGCCAG
>NZ_JBIUVW010000018.1:0-97431 GCF_044743155.1 Pseudomonas sp. NPDC087697
GCTTCCAGGTCCCTCCCTCGATGATCAGTCGAGAACTATCGCTCCTGACGGAGCGATAGTCGAGATACAAGGAGCTGCCGAAGGCTGCGATCTTTTGATCTTAAGCCTCCCAATCGCAACCCCCGTCCTCGGACATTTCCTTCAAGTTGTAGCGGTGTTCGGTAACTATCCCGGCCTGCGAGTCAGGGCTAGTCTCACCCTGTCACCAAAAAACGGTGACACGGACGTGCAAGTCCGGTGTGGAGCACAATCGTTTATGGCTATTCATCGAGCGTTTTCTTATGCTCGCGAATCGTTATGGCGGCTGTGTGTCGGAGACCTTCGGGTCTGCCGGATTGCTCCTACCGGTCTTGCACACCTACGCACAGCTGCCACCTCTTTCGACGTGCAAGCGAACGGGTGACAGCTCCTTAAATTGGGAGCAGCACCAATGTTCAAGGCCACACCTAATCCACCAGAAGACCCAGCAACTTCCCCCTACGAATCTCTCGATTCGAAAAAACTCCACGAAGCCGCCGAACGCGCCCTCGACCACCACCTGATCCCACCACGCCACAAAATCCACCTGGCCGACGCCCGCAAAGGCCAACTCTTCATCGTCGCCCCAGACGTCGACACCGACAGCCTCCTGGCCAACGCCTCCGAAGACATCGCCTCCATCAAAGCCATCGCCGGCGACCTCGCCTTCGAAATCGAAGGCTCCCGCCGCAACGTCGCCCTCGCCATCTACCGCATGGCCGAAGGCGCACAACTGCTGATCGACCGCGCACTCGACAACCTCGACACGCCGAATCCAGTGGAGTATCGGGTTAAGGTGTAGCGCCACTTCAGCACGCCTTGCCACTGATGATCGTTCCCACGCTCCGCGTGGGAATTCAGCCCGTGACGCTCTGCGTCACAACTTGAAGCCTGAACACATCATCGCTGCTCACAAAGAATGGAAAGGGGCGAGTTTATTTATCCACAGCCAAATCAGATCCAACCGTACATTGGCCATCTTGAAGGTTCGGGCTCAGGTTTCTATTGCCTGACTGATACCAGTCAGCAAGGGAACGGCTTTCACAAAAACCGTCTTTTTCAGCGTCGTAATAAAGCGCCACCAGATGATCCACCATGGCGTCCCGATTAGGCCAAAAAACCGAAAGCTCATACACAACATCCGGCACCAAAACACCCCTATCGCGCATCAGTTTCGGAGGACCTTTGAACTCACACGGAGCATCAGCAAATACGGGATTCAACAAACCGCGCTCGAAAGTATAAATCGCACAGTTTTTGATCGTATCTTCAAACACTACTGCACCGATGAATCCACCCTTCCAACTCAGAGAACCATCCGGCAACGCATGAATATCGACCGGAAGCATTTGGTTTTCACTGGCAATTAAAGCGACCATATTGGTTGGCGGGCTTTCTTCTACATGCAAAGAGATCGGCTCTGCACAAGCGGTCCCTATATTCAAAGCAAAAAACCATAACGCGAAAAAAATAACTTTCATATTAGCGCCATAAGAAAGATAAGACTTTATCTCATGAAAAATTTGAGGACATCCGAGACAAACCACGATTCTTCTTCAACCAATATCGCGATCTATCCCTAATGCTTTAAAATCCAGTCGGCGATATCTGAAAAAACCGCAGCCCCCTTTACCACGTTTATTTTAGGGTCGCACTAGACCAAACCTATCAATAAAACCACTCTAAAGGTAATATTATTATTTTTGCATCGGCGCACCAGTGCTTGGCTCAATAAACTCGATAGTTTCTAGCATTTTGACTACTTGTTTTAGTGAAGAGCTTTTTAGGTCATTTAAATAGGCAACGTCGCCACCACCACAAAGTGCAGCACCGTCGTGAGGAATGCAAAAGCCAAATCTACGCGTCCGGTTTTCTTCATCACCATTTGTGACATCTTGTGATATCCCTGTCCCCTCCCACCCCTTGCCCTTCAATAGGTAAAACGTATTGTGCATCCCCGAATCGTTGGCTACGTCAGGATCTAAATCCATAACCCAGCCTTTATCCGTCAACTTGCTACCCGAAAACTTAAAAAAGTCTTCGGGCGTTGCTGGATTTACGCACCTAAACGTAATGTTAACGCTTAGCGCTTTCTTAGCTTTCGGGTTAATTAACTTTGAGTAGAAAAATAAATGCGGATCCCCCTCCTTAACAATCTCGTAGGTTCCGCCATAAAAATCAGTCATCGTGAACCCACAAGAATCCAAGGCTGCGCGAACTAGGGATGGAGGTGTATTACTGCCATCAGCCCATGAGATAATCGGAGCCAACATCAGCACTAAAGGCGCCAAACATAATTTCATCACTCTCTCCTCGACTTAAATACTTAAAATATCAAAAGGGATATATTTATTTATGACAGGGTACTATTTAAATAAATCTTTCACCTTTTACACTAAAGCAGTAGAAGCCAAGAATTAGAGCACGATCTTCCTCAACCAAAATTATGACCTACCCTTAGCATTCCAATACTCTCTACATGTTCACCACTTACAACCATTTTCTAAAGAGGAGTTAACATTCGGATTATCCTCAAAAGCATATTGTTTTCCGTTTGCTTTTTTAGTGTACGTCATTGACAAAATACTCCCCCCCTGACTCATCATTTCGTACTGACCTGTTATTTCCCCCTCCGACACCTCTAACCAAGTGCGGGTCGTCTGCTCTGGCGTTTGCGCGTCTAACTCCTCTGAGTTGGCCACCTTAAGAACCAGTGAGATTGGACTTTTCGATTTCGAATATTTAACAAATGCCCCTGACCATTTAGTCAATGGATCGAAGTATGTTCTTAGCTCAAAATTTACCGAGCCTTTATCCGCCAAACTAAAACAAAAAGACTCTGCAACTACTTCGCAGTGACCGGACAGAGGAATCAAGCACATCACTGCCAATAAGAATTTTTTCATTTTGAGCTCTGCCTTATAGCTTCTGGCATTCGAGAGATGCGTTAATAGTATGGAAAAATGGGATTGTTCTATTTATCAATGCAAACCGACACGCCTTTCAAATAAATCCGTCCTCTTTAGCAACTTAACATCACATGCAATATCTAGTATCAGCACCTATCCACATTTTCGCAGAGGACCCAACCACGTATTTCTTTTTTCTTCGCTGTTGTGTAAACAATAGAGACCCATCCGGCTGAGACAGCCTCCTGTTTTACCTTGTCACCCTTTATCAAATACATATCTGTATCACTTGCCATGGACTTCAACGAATATATTGACGTCTTTTTATTAACATTTAGATCAGGTAGGTTACCGCTCGCCCAGCCACGGTAATTTTTAGACGCCAGTTGAGAAACAACAGCATCGCGGGCTTTGAAAGGATAGGTGTAAATCGGCTTATCGTCATTGTCGTCTGGAGAGAGGACGTCAGCACCACTTCCGAAGTAATCCGTTAATTTTTTATCGGAGGTGAATCCCCCCTCGACTTTGTGAAATACCATAACGCTGAAATAGTCGCTTCCGTAACTTATCCCGGTAAAGGCACGAATAGGTGCGCTATGAATGACAAATAGCTCCTTATCACCATTCACTACATTTTCTGTAAAAACGTCTCGCACTTCGCCAGGACCTGCAACATAAGGCAACCGTGAAATGAATTTTGCGATACCGGTAGAGCAATCAAGAAAGCTGACACCAAGCCCCATTTCCGGGTTTGGCTTGCCCTCATCCTCAAGCACTGCGATTGAGCTAAAAACAATCATCCCCCCTTCTACCGCTAACGGTGGATAAGGTGCTTCATTAGGTGCCTCACATGCGAAAGCATAGGAAGCCCCACAAAAAATCACAAAAGCCAAGAAACGCGCAAGGCGCTGAAAAAGAATCACCCCGCCCCCAAAAATCACTATCTATTAACGCGGCAATCGCCTTGATAAACGCATTCCTATTAGCAAGCTAATCCAACCCTGCGATAGCCCCTAGAGACAAGCCACAACTTCTCTTCAATCACAATCGTGGCCTGCCCTTGATGTACTTTCTCCTCAAATAAAAACAGAGAATAATTCCGCCAGATTATCTGCTAACATCCGTCCGTATTGACACATTGGACCCATCCCCGAATCTCTTTCCCTTTTGATGTTTTAAACATAATTTCGATCCACCCCGCCTCCACCGACTCCTGCAAGACAGAATCTCCCTTTATCAAATACATTTTTGTCGTATCAAATAAATTTGCAGAGCTATAAATCGATGTCTTCTTACTAATAGTGAGCTTGACCACTTCCTTATCAGCCCATTTCTTATATGCTACAGAGTTGATTCTCGTAATGATTTCATCAGCGGTCTTATATGGATACCTGTATGCCAATACTGACTCATCGGCATCGGATGCGATATCCCCCCCCACCCCGAAATAATTTGATAGCCGCTCATCCCTTACATAGCCAGATGGCGTATTAGAATAGACGTGAACAGTGTAATAATCACCTAGATATTTTACACCCGTATCTGCTCTAATCTCGACACTATGAATGACAAACAGCTTAGGTTTAGCATCGACTTTATCATCTGCCAAGAAGGCGGCCTTAACATTTCCTGTCGCCGCTAAAAATGGAAGCCCTCCTATACGTTTTTTTACACCATCAGCACAGTTTACAAAGTCAACCTCGATAGCAATATCGTCGGAGTCTTGACCATCTTCACCCGCCAAAGGCGCATTATTAAAAACTACAAACCCTCCGTCTGTTTTAACAGCTGGAAACGCATCACTTTTTGGTGACTCACAAGCCAGAGAATTTATTGCATAAAAGACAAACAGAAACACAAAAAACTTAAACAGCTTAATAGTTTTCATGCCGAACAGGCTCCGTACAGCTCTTCAAAAATATTAGCAATATCTTTCGTAAACTCAACCCTTTCAACGAGCCCCTTTAGGCCAGGGTTAATCACTCTAGTTACCGCCCTGATTTTTTGATCCATTGACAAACCGCTGTCATCTGCAATAGGACCGATGCTATTCGACTTCCAGAACCAAAGTCCGGTCTCAATAATAACTTTCGTATCGCTTTCAACCAACTCTGGGCTTGCATCAATCGCCACACCAATAGCTTGAGCACAAGAGTGGTAATTAGCATAGTGAGTCAGGTGAAGTAGACCCCGTCCTCGGTAATCATTTTGAGGGTATTGAGTACTACCAAAGCTGTGCCTACCATAACCCGGATCATTATCGATCAAATGATCATCAACGTACTGAATTTTCTCTGCTTGAGTTAAGTTCAACCCCAGCCTTGTAAACCCTGAATTGATAGCTGTTGGCGCCATATTATATAGAGAAGTTGGAGTATAACTCTGTCGACTATACCGCAGACTCTCTCGGAACTTCTTAAACCTCCCAGTCTCGTGCTTACCCTGCCCCAATAGATGGATTATCTGAGAGCATGAATTTACCTCGTACTTCGAAAAAATCAGGTTCGCCGCACTGATAAAATCATCTACGAATCCATCAGTAACTGACGGAGCAGAAATCCTTTTCATAAACTCATGTGACAAAGCGATATTTTTCCCGCACTTCTTACACTTGCTAGACCCCAACCTCAGAAAATTGGAAATTAGTCCAACAGGGTGAATATGTTGCACATTAATATCGCCTGATACCCCATTCTGCCCAGCCAATTTATCCCACCAACCCAAACGTTCAATCCGTGCCTTCTCTTCAACCCATCCCTTATGCGGATCCGAGTCGCTATGCCCCATCAGTTCATCCAAGGCATCCCATTTTTCTGACTTGTATTGCCACTCGCTTTCGTAGCGTGAGACCATTTGAGAAATAGGTTGAGAGAACCAAGGCTTACCGAGAGCCTCTGTTATTTCTTCAGGTTTGAGTTTGCTATCACCATTCTTATCGAGGATTTTATACAGCTGTTTCTTCGTAAGACTATCGTCAGCATTTCCGACGTTCGGCAGGTAAGTAGCACGCTCCTCATCATTCAGACTTTCCTGCGCATGAAGAAACGCAGCCAAGTGGTCCACATTGCTGATAGTTTCTTCGATAAAAGTGAAGCCTTCCCACTCAAAGGGCGAATGCCGCGACAGCGTGGTGTCCGGCTCCGCGAACCAGCCGTTGATTTCGTTGCCATCCGCGTCGCCCAGCAGTCCATCTAGACGCCACCAAAACGTGTAGGTGGTTGTTCCGCCCATGACGACAGGCACCTTAATTTTCTTCTCGGCAGGTAACGCTTCCAGCACACTGACAGGAACCAAAAAATCATAGCCGACCTTTTTGTGGGCGTCGGTCACTTTGGGTGGGTTAGTAGCGTTCATGCCTTGCACGTGAGTGATCAACAGGCTGTCTTTGGGAATCTTGAGCAGTGTCTTCTCGGTGGCCGGTAAACTGGAGGCCTTGGACTTGCTCAGCTCAGTAAACGCCTTGACGTCTTCGCAACTGAATACTTCCAAATGCAGCAAATTCTTCGGTGCGGGGTCCGAGTGATTCTGATATTTCCCTACATGACCAATCAGGCTGCCAGCTTTTATAGGAAATGGTCGTTCCAGCAGATGAACCGTATTCTTCTCAGCTGGTTCACTCTTCGTTTCCAGCAAACTTTTCCGAATGTAACCAAGTATCCCGTTGCTAGCGGTCAGAGCGGGAATAGAGCTACCGCTGACGATTTCTATCAGTTTCTGGTATTCAGCGTTTGCCCCGTCATTCCCGATTTTTACTTGGGTCCCAATAGGCAATATGGCCGTTGTGGCGCTTGTCTGGTTAGCACCCGCATGAACGGCAAGGCCTTTTTGAGGTGGGGTCATCTCGTCTTTCGCTGCAACACCTATGACGTAGCTGTTAGGTGTTGGACCATCCGTCATTTCTCCTTTGTAGACCCACCCGGTTCCCGGGGGGAGACTGGCATCCGCAGGAGTGACATTCACCACCTTGAGCCAACCGTGATCCTCTTCACCCGTCTCTACGAGTGTGCCGCGAGGCAACACGGTTAAGACAGTGCCGTAACCAGGATTATTCTTCGGCCCCTGTCGAACCCTCAGTCCTAGAATTTTGTCATTAGCTGATGCCTTGACCTGAGATATGCCACCACTCCAGAACGCGGGCCGATCTAATGCGGGGGTTAAACGATAACCCTCCCAATCCAGCAAATGCATATACAGACTGAAAAAGGTCAAGCTTGGCCCAGGCGTCGCTGCCGCAGCTGGCGCACCAAGGGCGGGTGCTGGCGCAGGAGGCACGGGAACTTCCAAGCGGTGTTTAACCAACACAAAACCTGTTGAAAAGACTGAGTGCGTCGAGCCGAAATCTGATTTGGGATAAACCTCATCAATGCGGTAGGCAACTACCTCACCATCCGCAATACAGCGTACCTCGGCCTTATCTCCTACCAGCCCCGTGGCTTCGTCGAAGTGAACGCCGCCATGCCAAAGGCCGTTGGAGCCCAATGGGTAGTAACCATCCTTGGCCTGCGCCAATGCTTTGTAATACTGCTGCGGATCCTTCGCTTCTGCACCCCCCACTTTGAAGGGGTACGACCATTTCTCTACTTTGCTGGTTGTTTCAGTCATTACCAATTACCTGAATCCTGATCCCTGGTGGCTTGGAGTGCCGTCGGTGTCTGTTAGCCGGAAAAATTGAGCATTCGTTTCGGTTTGCGTTTGATCTGTTCCTCAGGCGCATTCCCCACCGCCTGATCCATCAAACTCCCCGCCTTATCCTTATCCGCAGCCCCCGGCAGCACCGGTGGCTTAATACCAATCCCCGTCCCACTCCCCGCCGAACCACCCGCATTAACCTTCACCACCGGCCCAACCACCGTCACCCCACCCGCATCCAGCTTGATAAAACTCCCACCCCCCTTGATCGTCAGTTCCGAGCCCGCCTCGATGACCATTTTGTCGCCAGCCTTGAGGTGGATTTCTCTTCCGACGCTGGTGAGCTGCGCGGTGCCGAGTTTGATGTGTTGGTTCTGGCCGATGGTCAGGTGGTCGTCCATCCGCGTTTCAACTTTGCGGTCGGCGATGGTGGTGCGGTGTTCTTCGGCTTTGAGTTCGGTGTAGGTGTTTTTTTCCACGGTGTCGTGGCGTTCGTTGCCGACGCGGATTTTCTGGTCGTGTTCGATGTTTTCATCCCAGTCGCGCTGGGCGTGGATGAAGATTTGTTCGGCGCCTTTTTTGTCTTCGATGCGCAGTTCGTTGTAGCCGCCGCCACCGGGGGAGCTGAGGGTTTTGAAGACGGTGCGGGTTTTGTTCGCCGGCAAGGCGTACGGCACCTGGTTTTCCTTGTGGTACAGGCAGCCGGTCACCAGCGGTTGGTCGGGGTCGCCTTCGAGGAAGGTGACGAGCACTTCCATGCCGATGCGCGGGATGGCGATGGCGCCGTAGCGGTCGCCGGCCCAGCTGCTTGATACGCGCAGCCAGCAGCTGGTTTTGTCGTCGGCCAGGCCTTCGCGGTCCCAGTGGAATTGCACCTTCACGCGGCCGTACTGGTCGCAGTGGATTTCTTCGCCTTTGGGGCCGGTGACTTGCGCGGTCTGGCTGCCGAGTACGCGGGGTTTGGTGTGCTTGAGCGCCGGGCGGTAGAACACGTCCCACGGGGTGGCGAGGAAACGGTTGCGGTAGCCCTGGTGGAAGTCGTCCTTGTTGGCGGTGGTGTCGCTGGTCACCGACTCTTCGAGGACTTGCGGTTGTTTGCCTTCGTGGATGACTTCGGTCAGCAGCCAGAGGTCGTTCCACTCGGTGCGCGGGTGGTCGGAGATTTCCAGGAAGTGGCCGCTGACCAGCGTGGTCTGGTCACCATGACCTTCGGCTTGCTGGTAGTCGGCGCGGTGGCGTTCCAGCGCCCGCTGGCTGAGGAACTTGCCGCGTGCGCGCTCGGTGAAGCGGCCTGGGTATTCGTAGTCTTCCAGGTCCGGCTCGTCGCTTTTGCCATCGGGTTTGTAGGCCGACTCCAGTTGCAGACGCGGCTTCTCGAAATCGTAGTCGCGGCGCGTGGTGCGGTTGGTGCGGGTTTCCAGGCGCAGCGTGAAGCCTTTGATCACCGGCTCGTCGGCGACCATGCCGCTGCCCTGCACGTAGGCCGTCGGCTGGCCGAGTTTCGGGAACACGGTCTGGTCATCGCCGAACACCAGTTTGTGGCCCTTGGCATCGTGCTGGAAGTGGTAGTGAATGCCCTCTTCCTCGCACAGCCGCTGGACGAAATGCAGGTCGGTTTCGTCGTACTGCACGCAGTAGTCGCGATCCGGGCACGGCTGGCTCAGCTGGAAGCTGTAGGCGTTACCCTTGATGCCGTGTTCTTCAAGGATCAGCGCGATGATTTTCGGTGCCGACATCTGCTGATAGATTCGCTGGTTGGTGCGGTGGCGCAGGTATTCGAGTTGCGGCACCAAGGACACTTTGTAACGGGTCAGGCGCTTGCCGGCATCGCCTTGGGCGACGCGATAGATCTGCCCGTGAATGCCGCTGCCTTTGGGGTCGAACGCGAGGAATGCCTGCTTGTGCAGCAGCGTCTCGAGGTCCAGATCCGGGTTTTCGCTGACCAGTTCCAGATCAAAACGGAAGGTCTGGCTGATGCCTTCGGTGCCGGTGAACGACAGCACTTGCAGGTCACCCTGAAAGTCCGCAACGGTCAGGCTGAAATGGGTTTCGTTAGAAGGGTTGAACATTGCTTGCTCCCTGTTCGGTAGTCATCCGTTGCGCCGATGCAGCCAGCGTTGCAGCCAGGAGGAAGTGGCGCCTAGGGCGTCACGCAGTTGTGCGGCGGTGATGGTGCGTTGCGCCGCATCGAAAGCCAGCGCCGTTCGTAGCACCGGCCAGCAGTGTTTCGGAAGGTGCTTGGGCGCTTGCAGTTCACGGTCCACGCGTTCGTCACGGGCCTGGGTCGACGGCAAGCGGCGGAACGGGTGTTTACCGCCCGCCAGCTCAAAGATCACGCAGGCCACCGCGAAGAGGTCGGCGCTGGCGGTCAGCGGTGCGCCTTCCAGCAGTTCCGGCGCGGCGTAGCCTGGGGTCCATGCGTTGAAACGGCTGCGGCTCAAGTGTGGCAGGCCGGGCAATACGCCCTCCTCGGCCTGACCGAGGCCGAAGTCGAACAAGCGCACGCCTTCCTCGCTGAGCATCACGTTGCTCGGTTTCAAATCACCGTGCAGCACGCCGCGACCGTGGGCATAGGCCAACGCATCGAGCAGCGGCAGCGCGACGTCACGCAATTCTTGCCACGGCAGGCCCAAGGGCCGTTCGCAGAGCAGTTTGTCCAGGGTCAGCCCGCGCATCAGTTCCATGGTGATGAAGGCGCGCTGGCACTCGGTGTCCACTTCAAAGGTGTGCAAACGCAGCACGTTCAAGTGGCGCAGGCGCCGGGTCAGGGCGAACTCGCTGTAGAGCAAGGCACTGGCGTCCGGCGATTCGGCAAATTCTTCGCTGAGGATTTTCAGCGCTACATAAGGGTCGGGGTCACCGAACTGTTCGTGCAGCAGGTCCCGTGCGCGATACACCGCGCCCATGCCACCGGCACCGAGCAAACGCTCGATGCGGTAACGCCCCGCCAGCACCTCCGGCAACTCGCCAACGCTGGCCCGGGTCGGCGCCACGGCACGCGGCGCTGCATGGGATTTGGCGAAGGCAAAGTAGGTCAGGTTGGCGGCCTCTTCGTCGCTAACCAACAGCTCGTCGAGCACCGGTTTGAGTTCACTCATTGGCGGATCACCACGGCGGTCAGGTTGTCCCGCGCCGAACCGCGCAACGCGCCGTCGAACAACCGCTCCAGCGCCACGTGCGGCGCGGTCAGGCTCAAGGCGTTGCCCAGCGCGTCGCTGCTCAAGCCTTGGTACAAACCGTCGCTGCACAGCAGGAACGCGTCACCGGGATAGACCTCGAGTTCGAGCACGTCCAAGGTCAATTGCTCGCTGGCCCCGACCGCACGGGTCAAGGCACTGGCGGCCGGATGAGCCTTGGCCTGCTCGACGCTCATCTGTTGTTCGTCGATCAGTTGCTGCATCAGCGAATGGTCCTTGGACAGCTGATACAAGCGCTGCCCACGCCACAGGTAACAACGACTATCGCCGGCCCAGATGCAGGCCGCGCGATTGCCCTCCACCAACAACGCCACCACCGTGCTGCCCATGATGCTGTCATGGCGCCCGGCGGTGACGGTCAATTCCTGGCCCAAGCGGCGGTTGAGCCAGTGCAGGCACTGGCGCACGCCTTTGAGCCGCTCGTCGAAGCTGTCTTCGACGGGCAATTCCGCCAGGTTGGCGACGATCAACTGGCTGGCGATGTCGCCACCCTGATGACCGCCCATGCCGTCCGCGACCACCCACAGGCCATGCTCTGGGCTGTCGAGGAAAGCATCTTCGTTGCGCGCCCGAACCTTGCCCGGATCGGTACGCGCCGCGCTGCGCCAGGGGCTGGCAACCAGCATCAGAGCTGCACCGGCATACGGAAGGTGCGCAACACGCCCATGTCGAACGGATTCGGCGTGCGCTGACTCATCAGCAGGTAGTTGGCGCGCAAGCCACCGACGTCAGCCTTGAGCACCAGCACGTCGCGACCGGTCAGGTATTCGGTCTGCATCAAATCGAACAGACGGAACAGCGACCACGGACCGTTGTTTTTCTCGATGCCGATCGGGCGGCCGGCCATTTTTTCGAGGACCAGGCTGGTTCGACCGTCTTCCGCGTCGGTCGGCCATTTGAAGGACACCGGCACGATCGGGCCGTGACGGTATTCCATGGTCTTATCGCCAAAGCGGAACTCGGATCGGCTGACGGCCGGGTCCAAGGTGTACGGCTCCAGTTTGAACTGCACCTGCGGCTCGGCCGGGTTTTCGGCAAAGAAGCTTTGGCGGATCACTTGTGCCGCGGCCATCTGGTCGAGGTAGACCTTGGAGATCGGCAGGCTGTGACCATCGACACTGCGCAGGCGATAGTTGCCCGGATCGCCGCTGACGAAAGGCCGCAGGTAAGTGTCGAAGAAGCGATCCGCGATGCCCTGCGCCTTGAAGAACTCGCGGAAGTCGCTGATGGCGACATCGCTGGTGCTGTGGGCGTTGAACGGGTAACGCTTGTTGATGGCCTTGCCATAGAAGCTGTACAGCTCGCTCTGGTAGCGCTGGTTGAGGTACTGGTAGGAATCGTTGAGCACCAGACGCCAGGTGTCTTCGGCCAGTACGTTGAACCACACGCTGACCGGACGCGGCAAGCGGCCAGAGGCGTTGCGCAAGTTGCTCAGTGCATCGCGCTGGCCGCTCATGCGGGTCTTGGCCATTTCAAACGCGGCCTGGTCCGGGGCACTGGCGCGCGCCAGGCTGGCCAGTTGCAGTTGCAGGTCGTTCAGCGCTTGCAGCGCTGGGGTCAGGTCGGCGGCCGGGCCGTTGTTGTCATCGAGCAAGCGGTGCAGCGGTTCGAAGCGCCGTTGCAGGGATTTCTTCGCAGTGTCCGGCAGGTTCTTGGTGGCCAATGCATCGCCCGCCTTGCCTGCCACGGCTGCGGCGACCTTACCCAACGCGCCGCCCTTCTTGGCGGCCAGTTTTTCAGCCGCATCTGTCACATCTTCGGTGTTGTCGACGGCGGCCGGGAAGCGCGTGTTCTCACGCACTTCCACCAACATCTGCAGGACCGGTGAGTTGGCGGACGTCAGCCCGGCCAGTTGTTCAGCGCCTTCACCGGCGTCGTTGATCGGATGCAACGCCACCTGACCGACCGCTTCGCTCCAAAAGTTGGCGTAGTCGCGGAAATACAGTTGCTCCAGTTCGACCATCAAGCGGCGCAAGTCCATGCCGCTCATGCCCGAGCCTTCGCCCAGCACCCAGTTGTCACGCAGGATGTCGGTGACCAGCGCACTGCCCTGGACCGAGAAATACTGCTGATAACCCTGTTGGGTGTAGAACCCCGGAATCGCGTAGTCGGTGCCGACGAACAGCGCGCCCTGCGGACCGAGGTGTTGGCTGAAGCGGTATTCCGGCAGGTTGCGGGCCTGCTCGCGCAGCATCCGATAGACCACGGTAGCCAGCGATTCGCTGCGCAGGACCTGACGCGCCTGGGCGACCAATGCGTCATTGAGCGGGTAGATAAACGGCTGCTTGAGCAGGCGTTCGAAGTGCCCGTTCAGACCGTTCTGCACTGCCGTGTTGCCGGCGTAACGCACGGACCAGTCCTGCGCCACCCAATCTTGCAACCACGCCGGATCGCGACGGTCCTTCATGTTCAGCATCAGGTAGGCGCGCAGGCTGTTGAGCAGGCGATCGCGGTCCTTCATGTTGTTGCGGATCTGCCCTTCGAGCAGTTGCGCTACGCGTGGCAGCAGCTGGGCTTCAAGTTCACGCTGATACGCGTCCTTGACCACCGGGTTGCTCTCTTGCCCCTGATACAGACCGCCGCGCTCGAACATCGACACGTCGCCTTTCGGCGGGAAAACCTTGGTCGCTTCGTAGCTGGTGTCGAGGGTTTTGAGCACGCCCATCGCGTCATCGCGAGCGGTCAGTGCCGAGCGCTGCTGGCTCCAGGTTTGTGCCAGCGAACGCAGGTGTTCCAGGCGTTCGTAGTTAGCCGAGAAACCCGTTGCCCAGAGCAGACCGAACAGTCCCAGCGCCGCCAATGCACCCACGTACAACGCACGCTGCCCCCAATGGATGCGGCTGCGTTCGCGTTTGTCCAGACCGGCCAGATCGGCCTCGGGGAAAATAACCCGGCTGAGCAAGTGGTGGATGAACCGCGAGCGACCACTGCGCAAGGTCGGCAACACGCCGCTGTTGATGCCCAGGCTGGCGCCGATGCCGGCGGTGCTTTGGTCCATCTGTTGGTTCAGGTGCGGCGCGCTGGTCAGGTAGAAACCGCGCAACTGGCTGACGCGCTGGTAACGGTTACCGGTGAACGCCATGTCAACGAACAGGCACAGACGCTCGCCGATCTGCCCCAGTTGATGAGGGAAGTCGAGGATGCGGCCACGGCGCTGGGTGTCGCGCTCCTGGTGCATGCGCATGATCACCTGACTGTTGAGGCGACGCAGCAGCTCTTCGAACTCTGCACGCAACACCGCCACGTCGGTACCGCTCTGCTCTTTGCGGAAACTGGTACCAAGCACTTGATCGCTTTCTTCGCGGGTCAGCTGATCGAAGAACTCGTCGAAGCCCAGCAACTGATCGGCCTTGCTCAGCACCAGATAAATCGGCAGGTCGACGTGCAGTTTTTGATGCACGTCTTGCAGGCGCGCACGCACCTGACGCGCCAGGGTGTCGAGGTCCTGCTCGCTGCCGCCGAGCAGCAGTTCCACCGGAATGGTCACCAGCACGCCGTTCAACGGACGGTTGCGACGACGTTTGCGCAGCAGGTCGAGCAAGGTGGTCCAGGCGCTACCATCGACATCCACGTCCGGCTGAGTCAGGTAACGCCCGGCGGTGTCGATCAGTACGCCGTGGTCGGCAAAGTACCAGTCGCAATGGCGGGTGCCGATGGTGTCGCGGGTGAGTTTGCGGTCGATTTTGTTGATCGGAAACTCAAGGCCCGAGAAGTCCAGCAGGCTGGTTTTGCCGCTGCCCTGCGGACCGATGAGCAGGTACCACGGCAGATCGTTGCGCCATTGTTCGCTGCGGCCGCGATACAGGCTGGAGGTTTTCAAGGTGCGCAGCGCGTCTTTGAAACGCGTACGCAGCTCTTTTTGTTCCTCGTCGATCAGCTCTTCACGGCGAATACGGTCCTGGCCGTCTTCGGTTTCTTCGACAGCTTTTTTACGCACACCGGCGCGCCAGCTGACGAAGACCATGGTCAGGCCCCAGATCAGGAACAGCACGCTGATGGTCAGCAGGCGCGAGGTCGAGCCTTCCCAGAATTTGTAATCGTTGACGGCCAGCAGCGGTCCGACGAACCACACCAGCAGCGCCACGAACAGCACCAGCAGCAGGGTCCAGACCCAGGTCTTGCGCAGGAACGCGCCGACTCTTTTGAAAAACTTTTTCATCTCACGTCCCTGTTTTACGGCTTCGACTGCGGCTGAACCGCAGCCGGATCAAGCGGCTGATAAGGTTGCAGAACGGTGTCGCGCTGCTCGCCGAGTACCCAGGCGAAACCTGAATACATCACCACCAGGCACACCAGCGTGAACAGCGCCACCATCCACCACGGCACGATGCGCACCAGGCTGCGACGCTTGTCGTTGAGGCCTTCCCAGTGCGGCGACAGTTCACGTGGCACGTCGCCGCGCAGCTGGCGAATCTGCCGGTAGAGCGCATCGCGAATGCCGTCGAGTTCAAGCATGCCGCGCGCCTGCACTCGGTACTTGCCCTCGAAACCGAGCGACAGGCACAGGTACATCAGTTCCAGCATCGGCAGGTGTTTGACCGGGTTCTTCGACAACCGATCCAGCAGCTGGAAGAATTTCTCGCCGCCAAAGGTCTCGTTGTGGAAGCTGCTGAGCAGGCTCATCTGCGACCACTCGCTTTCGTTGCCCCACGGGGTGGTGACCACCGCTTCGTCGACCACGGTGCAGAGCACGTAACGTGCAGCCATGACCTGGCTGCTCTCGGCGCCGTTGTGCAGCGCACGGACTTCGAAGAGTTTCAGCGCAGCGGTGAGCCGCTCGTTGAGCGCGTGCATGTCTTCGCGAGTGTCGCTGTGCTTGAGCCGCACCACTTCCGACAACAGGTCGGACGATGCTGCCACCAGCGAGTTGAGGCTGATGTTGAACGCTTCCGCCGGGCGCAGGCGCGCGGCGTAGATCATCCGTTCTTCCAGTTGCTCGAAACGCGGTGGCGCGGCGAAATCGGTCAGCGGACTCTGTGCTGGGCCATGGCCCTGGCGATCGAGCAGGACGGTTTTGTCGTCCTGGTTGTGATCCATTTCCTTGATCATATCGGTCAGTTCCTGATGGCCCAGAATTTCAGTTCAAGCTCGGCGAATTCGCCGGACACGTGGAACGCGAAGCCGCCGGAGCGCTCCAGTTGTGCCAGGTCTTCGGAACTGAGTTCGAGGATGAAATAGGTTTTGTTCGAGTGGAACGGAATCTGCCGCGGCGCCACTGGCAAGGGTTTGACCTTGATGCCCGGCAGGTGCAGGTTGACCAGCTGACGGATGCGCTCCACCGGGCCGACCTTGAGGTGCGCCGGCAGGCGATGCCGCAGCTCTTCGGAGTCGCAGTTGGCACTGGCCGCCAGCACGAACGACGCCGTGCCCAGCAGTTTGTGGTCGTGCAGCGGCGACACGGTGATCCCGTACTGCCGCGCTTGCAGCACCAGCTCGATGGCATGCTGTTCAAGCACCATCGACAGCACCTGACGAATCGCTTCCATCAATTTGCGAAAGCTCGCGCCCTGGTCGCTGTGCTGATAACGGCTGTCCAGACGCGGGCGTTTGCTGTCGCTGGCAAAGGTCGACAGATCGCCGAGCATCGACAGCAGCGTGCGGTACAACTCTTCCGGGTGAACCTGTTCCAGGCCCAGGTAATGGCGCAGAACCAGTTCGGTGCGGTTGATCAGTTGCAGCATCATGAAATCGCCGACTTCCGCGCCGCCGACCTTGCCATTGGAGCGAATCCGGTCGGCAATGGTGTCGCCCCGATGGCCGAGCATGCTGATGACTTCTTTGAGGCACGACAGCAAGTAGCCGGACGCGTGAGCGTGGATGAAGGTCGGGACGAAGTCCGGGTCGAGGCTGATCACGCCATCGGGCGTGGTGTCGAGGACTTCGCAGATCTTTAGCTTCACGTAGGCCTGATCGCTCTGCTGCTCACCGAGCAACAAGCGGAAGTCCGGGCGTGCGCAGCTGACCTGACTGCTGGAGTCATCGCCGGCGTTGGAGTCGGCCACTTCTGCTTCGTACGCGGTGTAACGCGCCAGCACGTCGGATTGCTCCGGGCGACGGGACTCGATGTGGTTACCGGTGACCAGCGGCAAGGCCAGGTAGATCGGCGTGTTGCCGGTGTTCGGCGGTACGTCCAGGGCCAGCGGCTCGGTGTTGCCGCCGAGTTCGAACAGGCTGCCGTCCGGGAGAATCCCCGAGGCCTGGCTGATGACCAGCTTGCCCATGTTGAGGAACTGCAAGTCGATCTCGAGTCCCAGAAAACCCCAGGTGTAACTACCCAGCAACTGGGTACGGGTTTTCATCTGGTTGTCGTAGTAACGATCGTTGTGCTGGAAGTGCTGCGGGCGCAGCAGCATGCCTTCCTGCCAAATGACTTTGTGCACGTTCATGTTCAGTCATCCGCCTTGGCGAGCTTTTCGTTTTTGTTATGAACGCCGGTCTGATCGAGGATCAGCTCGGCCACGGTCAGATCGGCCGGGGTGACTTGAACCACATAGCGCCATTGGGTTTCACGCAGGTCGCGATACGCCGCGAGCACGCCGACGTAACGGCTGCCACTTTCGACGCTGAGCTTGAAGTCGACAGTTTCACCCGGACGCAGCTCCAGCTCTTCGCTGGCCACCAGGTCCGGTGACAGGGATTCCTTGGCGTGCTCGTACAGGCTGAAGAAGTCAGCGTTTTCGAAGGCTACCGGGTGTTTGAGCTCTATCAATCGCACGACAATCGGCGACGGCCGGCCATTCAGGTCCGGGTTGAGCTGATCGCTGGCGGTCAGCTTGAGGTCGAGCTTGGTGACGGTGGAATACGGCGAAATCGACGAGCAGCCGGCCAGCCACACTATGGCGGTGAACGCTGTCAGCATTTTGATTATTACGGCCTTGCAGCGAGACATGCGCATCATCCTTGGTGTTCGGTGTGAAGGGTGGAAATCAGACGGATCTGCTCTTCGTAGGCCTGGGCGAAGTCCCGCGCCAGCAGACGTTCGCTCCAGTCATCGTCCTGACGCAGCGCCTGGTGATAACGGCCATAGGCTCTCCAGCGGCTGCCCGAAGTGGCGAGCAGCGGCTTGTTGCCGTCGCGCTCGAAACGCAGGGTCAGTTGCTGTGGCGAGAAGTGTTCGAGGGTGCCGCGTACCGCCGCGCGGCTGGCGGTGAGCAAGGCCACCTGATGCGCCTGCAAATCACGGAAAGCCCGCGAGATCGCCTGCCCGGCCGGCAACTGGCCGGGTTTGTCGCCCTGCAACAGAATGCCCAGTGCTTCGCTGGCATCGACGGCAAATTTCAGCGGGTTTTTGCCGGTGCCTTGAACCGTGGTCTGCGCCAGACGCAGTTCGTTTTTCAGCTCTGAACGGGTGCGCAGGCTCTGCTGCAAACCGCCGACGCTTTGCTTGAGCAAGCGCGCTGCGTTGATCGCCAGGGCTTCGCGGCTTTCGTGATCGAGGCCTTTGAGGTCGACGCCCAGCGCATCACCGAAATGCTCCCAGAAGCCTTCGCTTTGACGCTCGACCGCTTTGGGTGCTGGCGCAGGTTCCGGCGCGACAGGCGCGGCCACCAGTTCCGGCACCAGCAGGCTTTCCATGTCAATGCGTGCGTAGTCGGCACGCTGGCGCGGCTCTTGACGCGGCGCATTGAGGGCGCTCAGTTCGTCGATTTCCGAGTAGACCCGTTCCTGCTGATCGAGCGCGTTGAGCGGATCGAGGTCGAGGAACGCATCGTCTGGAATGATGCTGCCGGCCGCTTGCGGACGACCGACTTCCGTATCGAAAGTCGCCGGATCGCGCACCAGCCGCGCACGGATTTCGAAATCCCCCAACACGTAGACGCTGCCGTGTTCGATGCGCTGTGCTTCACCCTTGCGCAGACGCGCACCGCTTTCGCTGGCCTGAATACCGTTGCTGCTGGTATCGGTCAGGAAAAACGTGCCGTCGCGGTAGCTGATCAGCGCGTGATGGTTGGACAGGTGACGCTTGCGGTCCGGAATGATCCAGTCGCAATCCTCGCCCCGCCCGATCACGCCGCCAGCCTGCTTGAAGGTCTTTTGGCACAAATCCGTGGGCACGAACTGCTTGGTGTTCAGCATTTCGAAAACCAGTTCCATGATGTCGCTCCTTGCGGTCACTTGCCGCGATTGACCGCCTGCGGATCACCCAATGGGCGATAGGTGTTGTCGTTGAATTTGTAATTGCCGCTACAGCCGCCGAGGCCGCATAGAACGACGAGGGTCAGCAGGACGGCTTGCCAGTGACGAACAGACATCAGAGGGTCTCCAGGGCTAAACAATGCACAAAGCGCCAACCCTTGAGGGCGGCGCTGATAGATGTGGATGAGGTGAAATCGAGAGGGCCGATCCCCCGTGGCGAGGGAGCTTGCTCCCGCTGGGTTGCGAAGCGACCCCAAAACCATGCGCTGCGGTGTTTCAGTGAAACCGCATCTGCTGTTTTACGACTGCTGCGCAGCCGAGCGGGAGCAAGCTCCCTCGCCACAATCCTTGGGCGGCCGCAAAAAAGGTTAACCATCGAAGTCACCGAGGTTGATATTCAGGCGCCCGAGGCGGTACAGCAGCGTGCGGCGCGGCAGTCCGAGTTCGCGGGCTGCGAGGGTTTGGTTGCCGTCGTTTTTGCGCAGGCAATCGAGTAACAGGCTGCGCTCGACCTGCTCCAGACGCTCACGCAGGTTCAGGCTGCATTCTTGCGGCGCAACGTCGATACGCAGTGAGAAATGTTCGGCCAGCAACTCGCCGCCTTCGCAGAGCAAAACGGCGCGCTCGACCAGGCCTTTGAGCTCACGGACGTTGCCGGGGAAGGCGTAGCTCGACAGGTGATCGAGCGCCGCATCGGACCAACGCACCGCATCGCGTTGCAGGAAGGTGCAGGCCTTGTCGGCAAAGTGCCGGGCCAGATCAAGGATGTCGCCTTCGCGTTGACGCAGGGCCGGCAGCTCAATCGGAAATTGCGCGAGGCGGTAGTACAGGTCTTCGCGGAACTTGCCTTCACTGACCAACACCGCCAGGTCCCGGTGAGTGGCGGCAATGATGCGCACGTCGATTTTGTGGGTGTCGTTGGAGCCCAGCGGACGAATCTCGCCTTCCTGCAATACCCGCAATAGCTTGGCTTGCAGGGACAACGGCATGTCGCCGATTTCGTCCAGCAACAAGGTTCCGCCGTTGGCCGCATCGAACAGCCCGGCGCGGTCACGGTCGGCACCGGTGAAAGCGCCTTTGCGGTAGCCGAACAGTTCGCTTTCCAACAGGTTTTCCGGGAACGCCGCACAGTTCTGCACGATGAACGCCTGGGAACGGCGCGGCCCGCAATCGTGGATGGCCCGCGCCACCACTTCCTTGCCGGTGCCGGTTTCGCCGCGCAACAACACGGTGTACGGGCTGTGCAAAACCTTGCTGATCAGTTGGTAGGTCTGGCGCATCGCCGAGCTCTTGCCGATCAATCCATAACCGCTGGCACTCGGCACGCTGCTGGGCATCGGCGACACATCGCCCACCGGCCGGCGCAGACGTTGCAGCAGGTGCAATTGCCCAAGCACGAACGAACCCAGTTGCCCGAGCGAATCGGCGAAACCCTGCAACTCGACCTGCTCGCGGCTGGCGCACAGCAGCAAGCCAACCACCGCTTTTTGCGGGTTGACCAGTGGCACGCACAGCAGTGACTGCCACGGCACGGCCTGATCCGGCAGGAAACTGGTTTCGTGCAGGCTGCCACTGAGCCCCGTGAGGCTGAGCACGCGGTTCTGGCACAGCGAGAATTGCAGCAGTTGCTCGCCGTTGTAGTCGGCCGGCAGGCTCGCGGTTTCCCGAGGTTGCAGGATGCCCTGCAAACACTCGGCGTTCAGCCCGAGGCTGGTGTGGGTGGCGTCAAGCAAGTACAGCTGACTCAACTCACAACCACTGAGCTCGGCCACCGCCCGCACGAAGTCACCCAGCAACGCCGCACCGTCAGCCGCACACGACAAGCTGGCGAACTTCGCCAGCAAGGCTTCGGCATAGGCCAGCGGTTGCGGCACTCGAGTGAACATCACACCCACCTCAGGCGAACTCGCAGGTCACGCTAGCGTCGCCGTCGAGCGTTGCGTGAACGCGCTTGAGGCTTTCACCGGTGGCCATCGCGTCGAGCAGACGATCCGCCACCAGCGGCAGCACGTGCAGGTCGAGCAAATGGTCGATCAGCCGCGCGCCGCTGTCGCTTTGGGTGCAACGCTCGGCCAGGTGATCGACGAGGTTCTGGCAGTAAGTGAAATCCAGCTGACGACGGTTCAGGCGTTCGCCCAGACGACCCAGTTTGATTTCGATCAGCTCGCGCAGCACCGGTCCACCGACCGGGTAGTACGGCACCACGCGCATACGCGCCAGCAACGCCGGTTTGAAGTGTTTGCTGAGCACCGGGCGAATGGTTTCTTCGAGGACTTCGGCGGTTGGCCGCGCACCGTTCTCGCAGAGTTCGCTGATGCGGTCGCTGCCCAGGTTCGAGGTCATCAGGATCAGCGTGTTGCGGAAGTCGATTTCACGTCCTTCCCCATCGTTGGCCACGCCTTTGTCGAAGATTTGGTAGAACAGGTTGAGCACGTCCGGGTCGGCCTTTTCGACTTCGTCGAGCAGCACCACGGAGTACGGTTTCTGCCGCACGGCTTCGGTGAGCATGCCGCCTTCGCCGTAACCGACGTAGCCCGGCGGCGCGCCGATCAGGCGCGAGACGGTGTGCTTCTCCTGGAACTCGGACATGTTGATGGTGGTGATGAAACGATCACCGCCGTACAGCAAGTCGGCCAGCGCCAGCGCAGTTTCGGTCTTGCCGACGCCGCTCGGGCCGACCAGCAGGAACACGCCCACCGGTGCATCGGGTTTGTTCAGGCCGGCAGCGGTGGCGCGCATCGAACGGTCCAGTGCGTGGACGGCTTGTTCCTGACCGCGAATGCGGGTGCGCAGGTCGGTGGCGAAGCTTGCGACCTTGGCGTTGTGCTCACGGGCCAGTTGCGCCAACGGCACGCCGGTCCAGGCGCTGATCACTTCAGCCACCAGACGCGGGCACACTTCAAAACTCACCAGCCGCTCTTTGACCTGGGCATCGGTCAGGGCGCGGTGGGTTTCGTTCAGCGCGGCTTCCAGGGCTTCGACGCTGTGCGCTTCGTCCACGGTCGCCTCGAGGGTTTCGATCACCGTGCCTTCGGCGTCTTCTTCAACCGTGACGGTCGGCTCGACAGCAGCAGCTTCACGGGCCTTGGCCAGTTGCTGACGCAGCTCCAGCAAGCGCTCGGCCAGCTCCTTTTGTTCGGTCCAGAGGGTTTCCAGGGCGACCCTTTCATCTTCGGCGGCGGCCAGGCGATCTTCCAGAGCGTCCAGCGCTTCATGATCGATCAGCAAGCCGGCTTCGGCATCGCGGCGCAGGGCCTGACGCTGACGCCCGCCTTCGGCCAGTTCACCACGCAGACGCTCGAGGCTTTCCGGCGCGGCGGCGAGGCTGATGCGCACGCGGGCGCACGCGGTGTCGAGCACATCGACAGCTTTGTCCGGCAGCTGCCGGCCAGCCAGGTAACGTGCCGACAACTCCGCCGCCGCGACCACCGCGTCATCACGCAGGTAAATGCCGTGGCTCTTCTCATAAACCTGAGCCAACCCACGCAAAATGGTCACTGCTTCGCTGACTGTCGGTTCGTGCAGTTGCACCGGCTGGAAGCGACGGGCCAGGGCCGGGTCTTTTTCGAAGTATTTTTTGTACTCGGCCCAAGTAGTGGCGGCGATGGTGCGCAATTCACCACGGGCCAGGGCTGGCTTGAGCAGGTTGGCCGCGTCCGAACCACCGGCATTGCCGCCCGCGCCGATCAGGGTGTGGGCTTCGTCGATGAACAGGATGATCGGTTTCGGCGAGGCTTTGACTTCGTCGATCACGCCTTTGAGGCGACGTTCGAACTCACCTTTGACGCTGGCGCCGGCTTGCAGCAGGCCCATGTCCAGCGACAGCAGTTCAACGCCCTTGAGCACTTGCGGCACTTCACCGGCCGCGATGCGCGAGGCCAGGCCTTCAACGATCGCGGTTTTACCGACGCCGGCTTCACCGACCACAATCGGGTTGTTCTTGCGCCGACGCGCGAGGATGTCGACCATCTGCCGGATCGCGCCATCGCGGCACAGCACCGGATCGAGTTTGCCGTCGCGGGCTTGCTGGGTCAGGTTGTGGGTAAAGCGTTGTAGCAGGGACTCGCCCGGTACGGCCGGTTTTCCGGTCGCCGGTTGCTCCTTCTGCGACAGGGCAAAATCTTTCAGGCGATCAATGTTCAGTTTCGCCAGCAATGGCTGGTAACGGCTGCCGGCATAGCGCATCGGGTTACGCAGCAAGGCGAGGATCAACGCGGCCTGTTCGACCTGGCTCTGACCCAATTCGAGGTTGGCCACCAGCAACGCATCTTGCAGCCACTGCACCAGTTCCGGGGCGAACACCGGGTTGCGCGAGGCGCTGTGCTCGACCCGCGATTGCAACGCAGCGCTGAGTTCACCAGCGTCGACTTCAGCGTCTTGCAACGCGCGTGCGAGCAAGCCTTGCGGGCGCTCCAGCAGGCCCAGCAGCAGGTCTTCGACGAGGATTTTGCTGCCGCCACGGGCAACACAGCGTTCGGCCGAACTTTCCAGGTCACGACGGGTTTCGGCGTCCAGCGCCTGGATAAGTTGTTGCAGGTCTACGTTGATCATAGGTCTCACGTCCTTAATGAATTTTGCTACCCAGGGTCACCACGCCGTCCGCGTGTTCGCGGCCCAGCCAACTGGTCCACCCAAGGCGACAGGCGTTCTGCTCACCGATGCGCAGTTCGCGGATTTCTTCCTGGCGCAGGACCAGGCGAATGTCGTAATCGAGCGGGTCACGCAGGGTGAACCGCACCAGCGCGCACAGCGGCTGGTAGCCGAAACCGATCGGCAGGAATTCGTGAAAGCGTTGCCAGTCGAGCTCGCGGATGTGAATCCGGAACTTGCCGCTGCGGTCGCGCACGCTCTCGCCCAGCACCAGGTCTTCACCGAGCGCGCTATTGGCGCGGCCCAAACGATTGCGCTGCTCGTCGAGGATTTCGACGCGGCGCTCGATGCACTGCTCGATGGTCAGTTCGGCATGCTTGAAGTAGTACCGCAGCACGGCTTCGATCAACGCCGCCGAGTGCGCCCGCAAACTCAACAGACCGAGGTACGGCAGCAGGCGTTTCCAGTTCAGTTCCTGGGCCTTGCGGATGTCTTCGCCACCCAGGCCGATCAGCGCAAACAGCTGCGAGGAAAACGGATCGAGGGCGCCGCTCTCGAAGCTGGCGCGGTAGCGGTACTTGCGCCAGATCGGCAGCATCAGTCGCTGCAGACGATGGTGGAACAGGTCGAGGAAATTGCGCGTCGGGTTACCGTCTTCGCTGTCGCCCAGGGCTTGCTCGCCGTAGAACGCCGGCAGCGGCGAACCGGAACCGACCAGGCCGATCAGGTTGAAACGCAGGCGCGCGCGCAGTTGCCCGTGCTCGCGGAAAAACTCCACGCGATCGACGTCGCTGCCAGGGAAACCCAAGCTCGGGTTGGCCTGGAATTCCAGCTGGTCGTACAAGTCCTCTTCGCTCAGGTACGGGTGGGCATCGCGCAGCCGATCGACGACCAGCAGCACGGCCTGAAACAGCGAGTACTCGCGTATTCCTCGGGTCAGCCCGCTTAAAGCAGAGGCTGAAGGCCCATACGTGGTGTCCATTGGTACACCTCTCCCTGTGTGCTTTTTACCCGCAGCTCGTGGTACGAATTGAGACTGGCGTAAAGCGCGAAAAACTCGTTAAGAACCGAAGCGAACACGAACAGGTCGCCTTCGCCGATATAGCCTTCCGGGTCGATGGTCAGCTCGGTGCGCAACCCGCGCAGCGGCAACCCTCGGTGCAGCCGGTCGACGTGCTGATGCTTGATCGACTTGAGCCCGCCCAGCAGGCGTTTGCTGACCTTCTGCGCGTGCTGGTCGTAGTAACGCGGCAGGTCGTAGGTTTCGAGAATCACCTTGAGCGCGTCGACGTTGGCCAGCGACAGGTAGTTGAGCGACATGTTGCTGATCAGCTTCCACAGAAAATCGTGGCTCAGCGGCGGCGCGAAGCTTGAAGTCGCCGGGGTGATGTTGCGGAAACTGAGGAACTCCGGGGTCTCTTCGCAGGCCATGCAGATGTCGCCGAGCTTGAGCCGGCGTGGCAGGTTCTGGTTGGTGCATATCAGCTCGATCGACAGGGTTTCGTGGGCTTCGGTGTGGCGAATGCCGAAGCTCAGATAGGTGTCGAGGCCGTCGTGCAGCAACGAGGTGCGCTGGCGAATGCTGTAATGCGGACGGCTTTGCGGCACGTCGAAACTCGGGTCGTGCTCGAAGGATTCGAACGGCACGTATTCCTGATAACCCAGGCCCCCCGGCTTCCAGCCGGTAACGCCTTCAACCGAAAACACCCCGCAGTTTTCCAGGTCGTATTCGGCCGGCAGCAGCAGGTACTCGTCCTGTTTACCGTCGAGGCGAATCGGCAAGGCGTCGTGCTTGAACAGGTTGACGATGGGCGTGCAGTAGAGCTTCACGTTGTCCAGCGTCGGACGCAGACGCTGGATGCCGCTCTTGCGAATATCGAAACGCAGCTCCAGGCCGTGCATCTGCTTGAGTGTGTCCTCGGGCAGAGACTTGAGCAGGTCCAGGCCATTCAAATCGACGAACAGGAACTTGTCCTGGAAGGCGAAATATTCCTGCAAGTAGCGATAGCCACGGAAGGTGTTCAGCGGATACGGGATCAACGCTTCTTCTTCGGCAAAACCCACCGGCTGCACACGGTCGCCGGGCATTTTGAAGGCCATCGGCGTGCCGTTAGCGCCATTGAGCGGCTTGCCGGCCGAGTCCAGCGGAATCAGCTCGATGCCTTCCAGGTTGCGCAACAGGCTCAGGTAAAGCATCTGGCTGATGTAACGCTCGCCGGCCAGGTGCAGGCGCAGACGACTCAAGTCCAGCTCACCGATATGCCCGTCGCAACTCATCTCCAGACGCAGGCTCAACAGCGAACCGTCACCCTTCACCGAGTACGTCAGCGCGGTCAGATCCAGCGGCAGGACTTCAGTCGGGTAGCAGGTCCGAAACCGGCAACGCACGTCATCGATCGGCACACTCTCGACCGGCGTATCACGCTCCACCTGCAACGCCGGCCCGGAACGCTTCAACGGGTCAAACTGCAAAATGCTGAACGCCGGCAACGGCCGCATGTAGTTCGGCCACAGCAAATGCATCAGCGAATGGCTGAGCTCCGGCAACTCGTCATCGAGCTTCTGCCGCAAACGCCCGGTGAGGAACGCAAAACCTTCCAGCAACCGCTCTACGTCCGGGTCACGCCCGGCCTGCCCCAGGAAAGGCGCCAACGCCGGACTGCGCTCGGCGAAACGACGACCCAACTGGCGAAGTGCGGTGAGTTCGCTTTGGTAGTAGTGGTTAAAAGACACGGGGGGTTACCTGTTTGTCGTTTTCGCAAAAATTTCAGAGTCGGGACATTCAACAAACGCTTACGTCATGGGCAAAAAGATCGGTCATCAATCGTCCATGAACGAACGGCTTTTTCTTCGACTTTTTCGACCCTCGTCAAAGCCGAGCGCAACGTCTGCGCATCGATGGTTTTGGCGGCGCGGGCGGTTTTAATTGACAGGCTGTACTGGTCGCTTATCTGGCCCGACACGTCCTTCCCAGCCGACGTGTAGTTGGCAATGGAGCGGCGTTCGTCCGGGCTTAACGTGAAGCTGCGGGGTTGATCGTCGTAGTTGGAGTCATGGGCCAGGGACAGTTCCAGCGGCACTCCGCAGGTGTTCAGCAAGTACACGTCGTTGCGGTAGACCTGTTGCGCGGCGCAGGCAGTCAATGACACGAAGAACGCAAAAAGACCGGTCCACTTAATCATCGAGTTCATCCTTGGCAGCTTCATGGGCAGATCGACGCATCGTTGATCGTCCACTCACGCTGAGTGCCGTCATTGATTTTTTTTACGCCGTTCAAGCGCTGTCGCAGCTGGGCACCGTCAATCACCTTGGTGCCGGCGGCATCGGTGATGGTCAGCGAATAGTTGCCCGGTATTTGTTCGATCACGTCTT
Source organism: Pseudomonas sp. NPDC087697 (assembly GCF_044743155.1). Lineage (NCBI taxonomy): Bacteria > Pseudomonadati > Pseudomonadota > Gammaproteobacteria > Pseudomonadales > Pseudomonadaceae > Pseudomonas > Pseudomonas sp. NPDC087697. Next base: position 26,852 of record NZ_JBIUVW010000018.1, read on the forward strand.
CGCCATAAGAGGCAAAGCTCGCCACCAAGGCGCGCGATCCTGCTTCGGCCTTCACATTGCGCTCCAGTGAATGCAGATTGGAACTGTTGGAAATCTTCATTTCCAGGGGTTGGCCGCAGCGGTTCTCGACGTAAACATGGTTGTTGTAAACCTGTTGTGCCGCGCAGCTAGTCAGGGATGTGAAGAGCAGGATGAAGCCGGCGAACTTAATCATCGAATTCGACCCTGGCCAGCCAGAGCAGGCTTTTGACGTCTTGTTCGGAGGCAGACATGCGGCTTCGCAACTCAGTAGCTGAACTTGTGTAGCTACTGAAGTAATGCATGACATCCACCTCACCCGAGCCAGGAGTTGGATGATTCTCCTTCGGGTTCTGCATCAGTGAGGATGAGTCTTTGTGGGTCCACGAATAGGTAGGAATGAGACCACCGCCATACTCGTTCAGGATCAAGTGCCCAAATTCATGCGCCGACGTTTCCTTGAACTCTTCTTTTGCATAGTTCATTGCGTAGGAAGCACTGATGCCTTGACGAGTGACGAGCTGGTTATAGGCATAGCCGGCGTTGTGATAAACCTTTCTTGCGATGGCGAGACTGGTAGAGCGCCCAAAGTCTGCAGACAACGAGTCAATAAGAGGAAAATTTCCAGCTTTAGGTGTGGCATTAACATCTGCCTTGACCGTTACTTTATAAACACCCTTGCTCGTCGTTATTCCACTCGCAATACCACCGCCGCGCGATCCATTACGCGACCAGTAGAGTTCGATACCTTCCTGGGCCCAACCCAGCAGCGTGCTGAACGGCGTCGCAGCGAGGCCAGGTGTAGAACCACTGCTGCCGCCATCGGAGAAGCTCGGCCGCAACACGACGTCAACGCTCAAGGCGTTGCGGTCGACACGCACATCGACCCACTTCACTTCTTCAGCCGCGCACTTGAGCTTCAGATCAGTGACCTGTTTTTCCCCGCCTTGAGTCACTGTCAGACGAACTTTAAGGTTTGGGCTTTTCAGAATGCGAGTATCGAGAATCCCGGCAGCGTCATAGCCATCCCACTGCCATGGGTGCTTGCCAGTCGGCAGGAATGGGGCTGTATTGGGTTCGGCGTAAATCAGTTTTTCGCCATCCAGTACTTCCAGCTTCACCGAGTCAGCCGCAGCCTTGCGGTTTTCGATGACAAAATCGACTAGCTCACGATTTTTCGACGCGCCCGTTTTGAGCTCATCGAAGTCCGGAACCTCAAGCGGCGTCAGAATCCGATTGCCGCCGGATTTCATATCGAGCTTGTAATCGAGTGCAACAACGGCGGCCAGCGTGGTCGCGACGAGCCCAGAGAACGGCGCCGGCGTATGCGAGTTCCCGATAATCACCGTCGAAGACCCAGCAGTAACCTTATTGCCGTGAGTACCTACGGAGTCGACGGTCGCCGCCGGTTTACCGTTGATCAAAACGGTACTCGCCACCCCTCCGGAAATCGCACTGCCACAGGCCGAGACATCGTCCAGGCGGGCGGCCGCGAGGCCGTCGAAGAACACGTCGCCGGAACCGGTGGCGATCGGGTTGGTGCTGTGGCCGGGGAGCGGGCAAGCGGTAGGGTCACCGACTCGGGCTGCGGGTTTACCGGACATCGTCGTCTCCTTAGTTGACCTTGACTTGACCGCTGCCATCCAGGCGCGCGGCAAAACTGACCTGACGCTTGAAACCTTCAACTTCCAGCAGGCCTTCGATACTGAAGGTCAGCCTGAGTTGATCGTTGTCTCGCGGCAGGGAAACGACACGCACGTTGGTGAGGCGTGGCTCGTAGGCTTCGATGAAGCGTTCGATGGCCAGGCGGGCCTGACTCAGGGAGTCGTGCAGGCTCAGGCGCATGTCGTTGAGATCGGGTAGCCCGTAATCGGACAGCGTTTGCACGCTGCCCGCACGGGTGCTGAGCATCTTGGCCAGATGGGCAGCCACCGACGCCATGGCGGAGACCTCGCGGCTCCAGCCGACGCGTTTATCCGCGTCGCCACCCAGGCGTTCGAAAAGGCTGCCGTATCCAGTCATGAGTTAGCTCCGCTTACTCTTTGTCCAGCTTGCCAACCAGCGACAGGGTGAAATCGGCACCCATGTACTTGAAGTGCGGGCGCACGTTCAGGCTGACGCGGTACCAGCCAGGCTCGCCTTCAACATCGCTGACGATGATCTGGGCAGCACGCAGCGGACGACGACCACGGACTTCGGCGCTCGGGTTTTCCTGGTCGGCGACGTACTGACGGATCCACTTGTTGAGTTCCAGCTCGAGGTCGGTACGTTCTTTCCACGAACCGAGTTGCTCGCGCTGCAGCACTTTCAAGTAGTGAGCCAGGCGGTTGACGATCATCATGTCCGGCAGTTGGGTGCCGAGCTTGTAGTTCAGCTCTGCCGCCTTGCCTTCAGCGCTGATGCCGAAGAACTTCGGCTTCTGCACCGAGCTTGCGGAGAAGAACGCGGCGTTGTCGCTGCCCTTGCGCATGGTCAGGGAGATGAAGCCTTCCTCGGCCAGCTCGTATTCGCGACGGTCGGACACCAGCACTTCGGTCGGAATCTTGGTTTCGATTTCGCCCATGCTTTCGAAGTGGTGCAACGGCAGGTCTTCAACCGCGCCACCGCTTTGTGGGCCGATGATGTTCGGGCACCAGCGGAATTTGGCGAAGCTGTCGGTCAGCTTGGTGCCGAACGCGTAGGCGGTGTTGCCCCACAGGTAGTGCTCGTGGCTGTTGGCGACGGTTTCTTTGTACACAAACGATTTCACCGGGTTTTCTTCCGGATCGTACGGGTTGCGCAGCAGGAAACGCGGCACGGTCAGGCCGATGTAACGGGAGTCTTCGGACTGACGGAAGCTCTGCCATTTGGCGAATTGCGGGCCTTCGAAGTGATCTTTCAGATCCTTCAGGTCCGGCAGGCCGGTGAAGCTTTCCAGGCCGAAGAATTTCGGGCCGGCAGCAGCGATGAACGGCGCGTGGGACATGCACGCAACGCTCGACACGTACTGCATCAGTTTCACGTCTGGCGAGCTTGGCGACATGAAGTAGTTGGCGATGATCGCGCCCACCGGCTGGCCACCGAACTGGCCGTATTCAGCGGTGTAGATGTGCTTGTACAGGCCAGCCTGCATCACTTCCGGCGAATCTTCGAAATCGTCCAGCAGGTCTTGCTTGGAGACGTTGAGGATTTCGATCTTGATGTTTTCGCGGAAGTTGGTGCGGTCGACCAGCAACTGCAGACCACGCCACGCCGACTCCAGCGACTGGAAGTCCGGGTGGTGGAGGATTTCGTCCATCTGACGGCTGAGCTTGGCATCGATCTCGGCGATCATGCGGTCAACCATGGCCTTCTTGACCGGCTCACCGTTGTTCTGCGGCTTGAGCAGTTCTTCGATGAACGCCGACACGCCGCGCTTGGCGATGTCGTAGGCTTCGTCGTCCGGGGTCAGACGGGTTTCGGCGATGATGCTGTCGAGGATGCTGTATTCGCCGTTCTCGCTAGCTTTTTGCTGTGCTGCACTGGTGCTCATAGTGTTGGCTTCCTTGGCTGATGGGGACTCAGGCGTCCTGGGCTGCGGCGTTCAGGCCCAGCTCACCCAGTACGCGACCACGCGATTCGTCGTCGGCGAGAACGCCTTCGATGGCTTTGCGGAAGGCAGGTGCGTTACCCAGCGGGCCTTTGAGGGCCACCAGTGCGTCACGCAGTTCCATCAGTTTTTTCAGCTCAGGCACTTGCTCGACCAGGCTGGCCGGGTTGAAGTCCTTCATCGAATTGACGCGCAATTTCACCGCCAGCTCTTCGGTGTCGCCCTCTTCCTGAAGACGGTTCGGCACGCTCAACGTCAGCTGCAGTTCTTGCTTGGCGAGGACTTCGTCGAAGGTCATCTTGTCGATGCTGATCGGCTTGCGATCTTCAACTTTGCGCTCGTCCGCGCGGTGGGTGTAGTCACCGATTGCCAGTAGTTTCAGCGGCAGTTCAATCTCTTCCTGAGCACCGCCGGTGGCGGGTTTGAAGGTGACGTTGATGCGTTCCTTGGGGGCTACCGAGCCTTCTTTGGCCATGGCTTTTCTCCTTGCGGTTGTGGCCCTGGGGCCTATTCGAGTACCACTTCGAGATCGAGGTGGCACAGCCTGCGATAAATCTCTTCCTTGCGTTCTCGCACTGCGTGGTTCTGCGGCAACAACTCACAGCAGCTATGCAGGAGGTGCAGCACTTCCAGCGCAAGATCAGGCTCCCAGGCGTGCAAGCCTGAGTTCTGTAATTCTGAATCGAGGGTTTCGAGTTGGGTCTTGGCCAGTTCGTATTTCTTGGCCAGGAAGCACAGCCGCGCCAGGCTGAACTGCCAGAAGAACCGCACGCGCCCGCCGTGGGCGGCTTGCAGGCCTTGCTTGAGAATCTGCACGGCGGCCTTGAGGCCGTCCTTGCGCAGCACCGGCAAAACCTCTTCGAGCGCCAGCTCCCAGGCCGGTTGGCTGGTGCTGACTTCGACCTTGCGCGGCGCGCTGGCGGTTTGCAGATGGGGCATCACGTTGGCGCTGATCCAGGCGCGGGTGGCCGGATCAGCGAACGGCGCGCCATCGTGGTAACGCAATTCGACGATGCCTGGCAGGCGCTGAATCAACAACGCGAAGTGAATTTCCACTTCGCGCATGGCCAGGTCGGCGTTCAATCCCTGCAAACATTCCCAGACCAGCCGCTGGCCATCGAACCAAAACGGCGCCTTGGCCAGGCTGGCTTCCAGTTCCACCAGCAGGTCGGCAAATTTCCCCTGGTCGAAACGGTCCTGGTAGATTTTCAGCTTGTCGGCCGGCAGCCCGCGCAGGGCAGTAATCTGCTCGGAATTGCGCTCGGGGACGGCATCGATCGGCAACCACAACAGAGTGCGATTCAAGCGCAGGGCGCGCAGGTCGGTGGCTTTCTGTTTCAGCCACCAGGCGCACAGCGGGCGCGCATTTTCCTGCTGCGCGCGCAGGGCCTTGTGGGCTTCTTTTTCGTTGTCGATCGGCGCGCCGGGGGTGAACAGCTGGGTCGCGGCCTGTTTGACCTGAGCCACCACCGCGCCTACAGCGCCGGGCTCCGGCTGGTTGTCGGCGGCGCGCTGGACCATGTTTTTCAGGCGGCGGGAGATCGGCAGCAGCAGCGGCGCGTCGTCGCCCAGGTGCTCGGTGCAGGCGGCATCGAGGCCTTCCAGGTGCTCGACCAATCGACGGAACAGCGGCAGTTGTTCTTTGATCGCGACGTTTTCGCTCAGCACCTGTTCGAGACGCGGGACCAACCAACTGATGGCAGCGGAGCGGGTGCGGGCCTTGTTCGGGTGAATTTCGGCCCAGTGGTGCTCGCACAGATGGTGCAGCAGGCCGAGACCGGCCAGCAGCCCCTGGAAGGATTCGCGCTGATACAGCGCCCAGGTCAGCCAGGCGCCGACCCGCAAATCCTTGGATTGGGTTCGCAGCAGCGCTTCACTGTTTTCGCGGATTTTCAGCCAGTCGATCTGACCGCTTTCATGCATGGATTGGGCTTTGCCCAACTCGCTTTCCAATGCCTCATATTCGCTCGAAAAGCGAACATCCTCGCCCGCAAAATTCTCTTTGGAAACAGAGCACTTGGCGAGTTCAAGGTAATGAGCAGAAAGTTTGCTTGAATAGGACATCCCTGGCCTTTAATAGTATTACGGTCTGTACGCCTTCCGGAGTTTCGGTGCGTTGGACAGTATCAAGAGCATCGCGAAAGACTCATCCAATTGAGTACCGTGCTCTTTCAAGTGGTGCGCATCCTACTCACGATGGTGGCCACTAGCAAGCATCCAATTAAACAACAAGACGAAGTGTTCTCTGTAGCGTGTAGGTGATCACCCTATATGTGACAGGGGATCCCCTGATGTCAGTTTAATATTTCCGCTTTCGGCCAATCGCCCCGGAACCGTTGAGCCAGAGCGGTCCTGCAAACCTGGCCGTCATCATTGAACATCTGTCCTTTGAGGTTGGCGCAAAGCATGACAAGAATTAAAAATGATAAATGTAGGATCTTTCTGACAAAGTTAATGCCAACAATTTCCAGGTCAGTGACAACAACAGCCAATTAAAAAGTGCCATCAAAATAGTGGCACCTTATATATCAGCAAACTCCTCAAATGTGGCGATATACAGCGAAATTGCATGGAATTGACCACCCAATTGCACTCGACTTGCACCGTCTCTGTCGTTTGCTAACGCAACACTCTGAAACACGGAGCGCTCTGACTGACGTTAGGGACTCCTCCTACATTATTTCGTTTTCTGCCTTGTTAGCGTGCCCTGCAACTTTTGTGTGCGCAGACCAAGGACGGTTTGGATATCGCGCGTTATCTCCTCTCTGCTTAAGGATAAGCGTATGTTCGGGTCGGCCAATACTGCGCAATTTGCGCTGCATATCCCCACTGTTCGCAACGATTTCAAGGTGCTGGCCTTCGATGGCATTGAAACCATCAGCAGCCTGTATGCAATTCGGGTGGAGCTGGTTAGCGAGTACCCTGATTTCGATCTGGAGAGCCTGCTCAGCCAGCCCGCTTTCCTCCAGTTCGGCCTTAACGGCGAAGGAATTCATGGCTATATCGACGGGGTTTCCACGGGTGATGTCGGCAAACGCCTGACCCGTTATCACCTGACCCTGGTGCCGGCGCTGCACTATTTGCAGTTCAGCCACGATCATCGGATTTTCCAGAGCCAGACGGTGCCGAAAATCATCGCTCGGGTACTCAAGGCGCATGGCATCCAGGCTGATGCTTTTACCTTCAACGTCAGAACAAGTCCCGAGCGCGAATACTGCACCCAATATGGGGAAAGTGATTTTGAGTTCGTCCAGCGGCTGTGCGCCGAGGACGGTATCGCGTGGCATCACCAGCATTCCCGCGAAGGCCATGTGCTGGTGTTTACCGATGACCAGACCTTCTTCCCCACGCTGGGCGAAACTCCTTATCAGCAAGACGCCGGCATGGTGGCGGAGCATTCGGTCGTCAGCCAGTTCTCCCTGCGTTTCAGCACCCGTACCAGCACGACCACGCGCCGGGGTTATGACCTGAAGCGGCCGAGCCTGTTGCTGGAAAGCCACTTCACTGCCGAGTTCAGCCCTGAGCTTGAAGACTATCGCTACCCACTGTTCTTCGAGAGCGAAAAGCGCGCTAAACAGCTCGCCCGGCAGGCGCTGGAACGGCACCGAACCGATTACCAATTGGCGGAGGGCGAAAGCGATCAGCCGACTCTGCGCAGCGGCCACTTTTTCAATCTGACCGAACACCCTCGTCAGCAGTGCAACGATTTGTGGTTGTTGCTCAGTGTGACGCACACAGGCAAGCAACCTCAGTCACTGGAGGAAGCAATTACCAGCGACAACAACCCCGATGACGGTTTCACTCAGGGTTATCGCAACACTTTCAGCGCCATTCCGTGGGACGTGTTTTACCGGCCACCGATGCCTGCACAAAGACCGGCTCTGGTCTGCCAGACCGCCCGCGTCACCGGCCCTACCGGCGAAGAGATTTACTGCGATGAATATGGTCGCGTCAAAGTCGAGTTTCACTGGGACCGGGCCGAACGCGACAGCGAAAAAAGCAGTTGCTGGCTGCGGGTTTCATCCAGCTGGGCGGGGGATAATTTCGGCGCGGTGACCATTCCGCGTATCGGCATGGAAGTCCTCGTCACCTACCTCGAAGGCAATCCCGATAATCCGTTGATCACCGGTTGCTTAAGGAACAAAGTCACGCCTGCGCCCTACCCCTTGCCCGAGAACAAAACCAAAACCGTGCTGCGCAGCCACAGCTCCCCCAGCACGGGTGGTTACAACGAACTGTCGATTGAAGATCGCGCAGGGCAAGAGCTGATCTACCTGCGTGCCCAGCGGGATATGGAGCAAAAAGTCAAAAATGACAGTCGGCTGGAAGTGGGTAACGAGCGCCGGGAAATCATCAAGGGCAACAGCATTACGGTGCTGGGGGCTGAAGAACATCGCACGGTCGCGGCGGATCGCAAAGTCCAGCTCAAGGCTAACGACTACTTACAGGTAGCCAGCACCAGCCACACACAAATCGGCGAAACCTTGGTGGTCGAGGCCGGCGAGCAGGTTCATATCAAGGCAGGGGCCAGTCTGGTGCTGGATGCGGGGGCCAGCATTACCTTGAAAGCAGGTGGTCACCACATCGTGATCGACGCTGACGGTATTTTCAGCAGTACCGCGATTGAGGACGGCGGTTCTCCGGTGTCGGGCATGGCCGCACTTGCATTACTGCCGGGGGCGGCGGCCGGCTTGTTGGCATCCGTCGCGCCTGCGCCACCTGAGGACGAAGAGTCAGGCGAACTGGAGGAAGAGGAGGAAGAAGTCGAACTGGAGGGGGTCACCTTGCGGATCGGCGTGTTCTTCGATGGCACCGGCAACAACCGGTCCAACAGTGAAATGGTCGCTGGGTGCTATGCGCGGGATGTGGGTTTGGAGGCGCTGGCTGAGGATATTCGGCAGTTTTGTCAGGCCCATGGGTATGACGGCAAAGGGGGAGCGCCGGATAACAGTTATGGGAATGACAGCAGTAATGTGGCGAAGCTCCATGACCTGTTCAACGATGATAGCGAACGTCAGCTCTCGGCAGATGAGAGCAAAGCGTCAATCAGCGTTTATCTGGAGGGTATCGGCACCAGTAGCGGAGCAGAAGATTCGCTTTACTCACAGATGACCGGTTTGGGCGCGCAGGGTGTATTGGCGCGAGTTGAGCAGAGTCCAGCACGAATTCTCGAAAGGATTGAGCGGTTTGAACTATCAAATCCTGAACGAAAAATTGAGCGCATCGAATTCGACATTTTCGGTTTCAGCCGAGGCGCTGCTGCCGCCCGACATTTCGCGAATGAAGTAGTGAAGGGGGAGCAGAACCCATTGGCCACGCTACTGCCAGCCGACTCATCACTGTTCATCGAGGAGTTTGCCTGGCGCGCCAACATCGATGTGTCCATCAATTTTATCGGCATCTTCGACACCGTTGCCGCCGTCGCGAGCGTTTCCAGTGGCGGCGTCAGCATCCACGACGCCAACAACCCTGGCGTAAACCTGTACCTGGCGCCGGACCTGGCCAAAAAAGTCGTGCATCTGGTGGCACGGGACGAGCGTCGCCACAACTTTTCGCTCAACAGTGCAGGAGTTGCCGATATCGTGTTGCCGGGCGTTCATTCTGACCTTGGCGGCGGTTATCTGCCTCGCGCTACGGAGCACATTCTGCTCAGCAAGCCATTCCGTAGCCAGGAGGATGCTCACGCGTCCCCCATGAGATCCATTGCCTATCGTTGGACCCAAACCGAACTGCATCGCCTTCAGGATCAGCTCAACCTTCATGATCTGTCATTGCAGGTGCAAACCTGGGTGCTGAAGTTTGAACGCAAGGTCAAAGGTGACCACGAAAAGTGGCAGCATGTGTATGCGGCGGTCAGCAGCCAGCAGGAAGTGCGTAATGAACTGGCCTTGATTTACCTGCGCATCATGCGTGAGTGGGGTGCAAGGCACGACGTTCCTTTCCGCTCTATTGACGAAGATGATCAAAAGTATGCGTTACCTGTTGAACTGCAACCGATCGCTCAAAAACTGATGGCTTACGCGCTGGGCGAAACCCGCCGCATGGGTTTGAGTCTGGACGAAGAGGCTTTGCTCGTTGGGCGCTATATCCATCTCTCCGCGAACTGGAACGCCCTCAAAGGCTTCAACAACAGCGATCTGGACATCGTGTTCATCAATCGGCCAGCCGAAAATCATAGGCGAGTGGTACATCCCAATGTTTAAGAACTCACCCGCAGTTAAAGCGAGTGTTGCAATGTTATTGGTGTTGCTCGCGGGGGGATGCGCCACGGGAATTGGTCAGTCACTGCCTTATGACGGTTGGACGCTGGATTTTTTTGGGCCGCCCTATATGGAAGCCTGGATTGAAACGGCAGACGTGGTTGATATCAATGGACGCGTGTTCCGCGGTGCAGGCAGCGGAGGAGTGTCGACCGGCTATCCAACTGCATTCAGCAAAGGGATACCAACGAAGTTTCGCGGCAACCCCAAAGGATGGGCCGAGCATCCGGGCGGGAGTGGTCGACGCGTAACCGGTGCAGGTCTCCCCCGCTTGGTCTACGTACGTTGGCAGTCGCTGGCCGAGCCGCAAACTTATGAGGCGTACATCGAGATCCCAGAGCCGGCTCGAACCACCATGCTCAAGGGTGAAGAGGCTTACTGCGGTGCCGCCGGCAAATGGAAAACCGATTACCGAAAGCTGCTGATCATTGGCCTGGCACCGGGCGGTATCGCCAAAGTGTATTTGGGTGGCCCGTGCCTGAAGTCAACCGAGGTTACCCGCGTAGTAGGCACGATCAATCCCGAAGGCCCCTATGGGGGCACGTCCAATGGAAAACATCGACCCCTTTCAGAGGAATCCAAAGCCTACATCGACCAGTTCGGTATTCCCTATGGCTCCTGGTAATCCATGAACAATCACCAGAAACCACGACCACTGGAATACTCCAATGCCGCCAGTAGACAGGAAGTTCAATCAATGACTGAAGGACATTTCATCCGTTTAGGTGACAAGACCACCTGCGGTGGCGAGGTAAAGGAGGTCGATACATACGTCATGCACAATAAAAATCGGCGTTTGCCTTCGGGTGCTATTGGGTTGCCATGTTCACACTCGTAGCCAGCGCCTCTGTTCGGGCTGAAGGGTGCCTCGGTGTTGGCTGCCTATTAAAGGGTGGCCCCCTTGAATACTCGATGCTGACTGGATTTGGGTTGATCTTTACAACGGTCGGGCCGTTTATTTCGACCTCAGATGCCACTAAAGATGGCCCCTCGAAACACTACACCCAAGCGGTGAAGGACGATGCCGCAGCTTATCTCGCTACCGACGGCGATATCGATGGACCCATGCTTGAATCCGCATGGCGCACGTACTTGGAGCAGCACGCTTATCTTCAGCCAAGCAAGAAAGAGTTTGCCCACATGGTGCTAGCTACCTATGGATGAACAACCAAGCTCCCGGCAATTGAAAGGAATCCAGTTCGGCATTCCCTATGGCTCTTGGTAACAACAACCCCGCTGCACGCACTACGCAATATCGCTTCTCAGGAACCCTTAACTTTTAGCAAGGAGCACCACCATGGCTACACCCGCATACATGTCCGTCACTGGCGAAAAACAAGGCCTGATCACTGCCGGCGCTTTCACCGCCGACTCGGTTGGCAACTCCTACCAGGAAGGTCACGAAGATCAGGTCATGATTCAGCCGTTCAGCCACGACGTGATCATCCCGCGTGACCCGCAGTCCGGCCAACCGACCGGTCAGCGCATGCACAAGCCAGCGGTGATCACCAAGGTCTACGACAAGGCTTCGCCACTGCTGCAGGCGGCGCTGACCTCCGGCGAGCGCATGAGCGAAATCGTTATCCAGTGGTACCGCACCTCGGCGCAAGGCACCCAGGAGCACTACTACACCACCAAACTGGAAGACGCGATCATCGTCGCCATCAACAACAAAATGCATAACTGCCAGGACCCGTCGAACTCGCACTTCACTCACCTGGAAGAAGTGCAGTTCACCTATCGCAAAATCACCTGGACCCACGAAGTATCCGGTACTTCGGGTTCCGATGACTGGCGTACCCCGGTCGCCTGATTCAACCCGACCGTCTCACGCATCGGCCAGCTCTGCTGGTCGATGTTGTTTACGCCACTCCAGAATTTCGCGTGCGTTGACCCGATATCCGGCTGTCGATGAACTCAGCATGAGCGCCCCCCACAATCTGACTCTGCACATTGCTATCAACCATAAAAAATGGGCACCCGATTCAATCGGCGTGCCCATTTTCAATACGACTCTCCCCGCAATTCAGGGAGTTCGCAGCATTTATGGATTAACGCTATCTTTCAACGACTTGCCTGGTTTGAAAGCAACGGTGTTGCTGGCCTTGATTTTCACTGGCTCACCAGTTTGCGGGTTCTTGCCGGTGCGAGCGCCACGGTGACGCTGCAGGAAAGTACCGAAGCCCACCAGGGTGACGCTGTCTTTACGGTGCAGAGCGCCGGTGATTTCTTCGAGGACGGCGTTGAGAACGCGGTTAGCCTGTTCTTTGGTGAGGTCAGCCTTTTCAGCGATTGCTGCGGCGAGTTCTGGTTTACGCATAGTGAAGCCTCTTTGACGGTTTTTTGTTGTTATGTCCGTGCTGTTCTTCCGGAACAGCGCCCAAGGCGCCGCAGGCTCTACTCTGCGGCAGACGGGAGTGAGGATGGCACGCGGTTACTTGCGGCGCCAGTCTCGGGGCGACCTTTGTAGGGGCAAAAGCGGGGTGATTCCGACAGAACGACCGGTATTTACGCCAGAAGCGCCGGAAGTTCCTTGTTTAGAGCCAGTTTATCCATCACCGCAGCCCCGGTAAGCGCGTAACCCAGCAGTTTTCCGCTGGCATCACGGCACAGTGCCTTGATGTCGGCACCCTGCCCTTCGACGGTCCAGATACCTTCAAAACCCCGTGGCGGTGGGGACACCACCAATGGGCAGACCGGTGTTTTCACGGTAATCGGCATCGCGCCGTAGCTGACCGCAGTCGGGTTGCCGGCCAGGGTCTGAGCCAGCGCACGCGCACAGCTCATCAGGGGCATCACGTACAGCAAATTCAGCCCATCGACCTCGGCGCAGTCGCCCAAGGCGTAAATATTGGCGTGGGAGGTCTTCAGGTGACGGTCAACGACCACGCCGCGATTGATCTGCAAACCGGCAGCGGCCGCCAGATCGATGCGCGGGCGCAGGCCAATGGCGGATACCACGACGTCGCAGGGGATCACCTGGCCATCGGACAAATGCCCTTCGAGTCCGTCATCGGTGCGCTGCAAGCTGTTAAGTACCGGACCTAAGTGGAACTGCGCGCCCAGGCTTTCCAGCCCGGCCTGCACCGCAGCAGCCGCCGCCGGGTGAAGCAGCGTCGGCATGACTTGTTCGCACGGCGCGACCAGCTGCACTTCATAACCACCGAGGATCAGGTCGTTGGCGAACTCACAGCCAATCAGGCCGGCACCGAGCAGCAGCACCCGACGCTTACCGGCCGCCGCTGCACGAAAGCGCGCATAGTCTTCGAGGTCGTTGATCGGGAAGATCGCCTCAGGCGCATCGCCCTGCACCGGCACGCGCACGGTTTCCGCGCCCCAGGCGAGGATCAGGTCGCGATAGGACACAGCTTCTTCGCCGATCCACAGGCGTTTGTGGCCAGGGTCGATGCCGCTGATGCGCGTGTGGGTGCGCACTTCAGCTTTGAGCTGTTCGGCCATGGCACCCGGTTCGGCCATGCTCAGGCCATCGGCGTCCTTGTTCTTGCCGAAACCGGTGGAGAGCATCGGCTTGGAGTAAGAGCGTCCGTCATCTGCGGTAATCAGCAGCAGCGGTGTTTCGCCATCGAGTTTGCGAAACTCCCGGGCCAGGTTGTAGCCAGCCAGCCCAGTGCCGACGATCACGACAGGTGCGTTCATTCCTTACTCCTCTTCAATTCATAGAAAACGCTGATCAGGCAGCGATTTCGATCATCTCGAAATCCATTTTGCCGACGCCACAGTCCGGACACAGCCAGTCTTCCGGTACGTCCTGCCACAAGGTCCCGGCGGCGATGCCATCATCAGGCCAGCCGTCGGCTTCGTTGTAGATCAGCCCACAGACCACGCATTGCCACTTCTTCATCACTTGTTTCCTCAGATTCTCAGGCTTTTTCTGGCGCGAACGGTCGATAGGTATAGGCCTGCCGCCCGGCTCAAGGCGTTTTGTACTGATCGGGCGCAACAGATGCAAGCCTGTTCGCTGCCTTACCCCGCCTGATCAGTCAATATCACCGACCGACATGTTAAGCTCGCCGCCTCATTTGCTGCCAATACTGACTCACTGTGCCGCACTCAAAACTCCTCACACCTGCCCCGCTCTGGCTTCCACAAAGCCAGCTGACGCCCCTTCCCGACGCGCAAACCCTCGACTGGCTATTCGATGAAGGCTCGCTCACCCGCCGCCTGACCCGTTTGTCGGATGACGGCTTCAGCGTTACGCCATTATTCGAAGGCTGGCAGCCTTTACGCGCAGACGAATGCGCCGCGCTGGAGTTGCCCGAAAGCAGTGAAGGCTGGGTACGTGAGGTGTATTTGCGCGGTCACGGTGAAGCCTGGGTGTTTGCCCGAAGTGTGGCGGCGCGCAGCTCGTTGCAGGACGGCGGGCTAAATATGGATGAGTTGGGCAGCCGCTCCCTGGGCGAGTTGCTGTTTTGCGATCAGGCGTTCCAGCGCCGCGCCATCGAGGTTTGTCACTATCCCGTCGAGTGGTTGCCGAGTGAGTCTCAGGCACCGGAACTGTGGGGCCGGCGCTCGCGTTTCGATCGGGGGGACCTGAGCGTGCTGGTCGCGGAAATATTCCTGCCAACGCTGTGGCGTGCTGTTTGCTCGAATGCGGAGAACTGCTGATGTACCAAAGCCTGCTCAAATCCCTGAATCGCTTGAACCCACGTGCCTGGGATTTTATTCAGCTGACCCGGATGGACAAGCCCATCGGCATTTATCTGCTGCTGTGGCCGACCTTGTGGGCACTGTGGATTGCCGGCAAGGGTTCGCCGTCACTGGCCAATATCGTTATTTTCGTCCTTGGCGTAGTGCTGACCCGCGCCGGTGGCTGCGTGATCAATGACTGGGCTGATCGCAAAGTCGACGGTCATGTGCAACGTACCGAACAACGACCATTGGTCAGCGGCAAGATCAGTTCGAAAGAAGCGCTGGTGTTCTTCGCACTGCTGATGGGCGTGAGTTTCCTGTTGGTGCTGTGCACTAACGCGGCCACGGTCTGGCTGTCGTTCGGCGGTCTGGCGCTGGCTGCCACTTACCCGTTCATGAAGCGCTACACCTATTACCCGCAAGTGGTGCTGGGCGCGGCGTTCTCCTGGGGCATGCCGATGGCGTTCACCGCCGAAACCGGTGAGCTGCCGGCCATTGCCTGGTTGCTATGGATCGCCAACCTGCTGTGGACCGTGGGTTACGACACCTATTACGCCATGACTGACCGCGACGACGATTTGAAGATTGGCGTGAAGTCCACGGCGATTCTGTTCGGCGATGCCGATCGGGTGATCATTCTCACGCTGCAAGGGCTGGCCCTGGCGTGCTTGCTGCTGGCGGGATCGAAGTTTGAGCTTGGCGGCTGGTTCCACCTGGGGTTGCTGGCAGCGGCCGCGTGCTTTGCCTGGGAGTTTTGGTACACCCGAGACAAGGACCGACTGAAGTGTTTCCAGGCCTTCCTGCATAACCATTGGGCCGGGTTGGCGATTTTCATCGGGATCGTGCTGGATTACGCGCTGCGTTGAATGCTTAAGAAGATCGCAGCCCCCCGCAGGAGCTGCCGAAGGCTGCGATCTTTTAATGCAAACGGCTAGCGATCAGCCAAGGTTACATAGGCTTGGCGACGTGCCAGGCGCCATTCATCATCCCTTCACCGGTCATGTCACCGGCCTTCTTGTCCTGAACGAATTTGTACAGCGGCTTGCCGTAGTAGGCCCATTGCATCTTGCCGTCGTCGCGTTTGATCACCGTCCAGTCACCCTTGGATTTGTCGGCGGCGGCAGCCGCGAGCGGCGGCCAGTTGGCAGCGCACTTGTCATTGCACATGGACTTGCCAGCAGCATCCTTATCAAAGGTATACAAGGTCATGCCCTTGCTATCGACCAGCATGCCACCCTTTTCCATCGCCGGATCAGCGGCGAAGGCCATTGCCGGTAATGCCAGTGCAGCGGCCAACATCAGAGCTTTAAAAGATTGAGCGTAGTGAGTCATAGAAACCTTCCTTTGTGGTTGTCAGGATCCGGACTCTAAGCGTAGTTCAGGATTGCACTGCCCGCCGCACGACTAAAATACTGTCACACGACTGCAATAATTCCGTTATCTAATGCGGCGCAAGACAGTTAAATGACAAGAGGATTAAGGCATGGTTGGCAGGAGTATTCTGATCGTCGACGACGAAGCGCCCATTCGCGAAATGATCGCCGTTGCGTTGGAAATGGCCGGCTATGACTGCCTGGAAGCCGAAAACTCCCAGCAGGCCCACGCTATTATTGTCGACCGCAAACCGGACCTGATCCTGCTCGACTGGATGCTGCCCGGCACTTCAGGCATCGAATTGGCCCGCCGTCTCAAGCGCGATGAGCTGACCGGGGACATCCCGATCATCATGCTCACCGCCAAGGGCGAAGAGGACAACAAGATCCAGGGTCTGGAAGTCGGCGCCGATGACTACATCACCAAGCCGTTTTCCCCACGCGAGCTGGTTGCGCGCCTGAAAGCCGTGCTGCGTCGCGCCGGCCCTACCGACGGCGAAGCGCCGATCGAAGTCGGCGGCCTGCTGCTGGACCCGATCAGCCACCGCGTGACCATCGACGGCAAGCCCGCCGAGATGGGCCCGACCGAATACCGCTTGCTGCAATTTTTCATGACACACCAGGAACGCGCCTACACCCGCGGGCAATTGCTCGATCAGGTCTGGGGCGGCAATGTGTATGTCGAAGAGCGCACCGTCGACGTGCATATCCGTCGTTTGCGTAAAGCTCTCGGCGATGCCTATGAGAATCTGGTACAAACCGTGCGTGGCACTGGTTATCGCTTTTCCACTAAAGCATAAAAGCAGCTGCAAGCCATAAGCGACAAGCGGCAAGACAAAGCAGGACCGCTTTAACTTGAAGCTTGCAGCTTGAAACTTGAAGCTGCTCTTAGGACACATGTTTAAGTGAACCAAAACTGGCATGGCACTCTGATCCGCCACATGCTGTTACTGGTCACCGGCTGTCTGGTGATCGGCCTGATTACAGGCGCATACGGCTGGAGCCTGGCCGCAGGCCTGGGGATCTACCTGGCCTGGACCCTCAAACAATTGCTGCGCCTGCATGAGTGGCTACGCCTGCAAAAACCCGACGAAGGACCACCCGATGGCTACGGCCTGTGGGGTGAAGTGTTCGACAGCATCTACCACCTGCAACGGCGCGATCAGCGCGTGCGCGGACGCCTGCAAGCGGTGATCGACCGGGTTCAGGAGTCCACCGCGGCGTTGAAAGACGCAGTGATCATGCTCGACAGTGACGGAAACCTGGAATGGTGGAACCGCGCCGCCGAAACGCTGCTGGGCCTCAAGACCCCGCAGGACAGCGGTCAGCCGGTAACCAATCTGGTGCGTCATCCGCGCTTCAAGGAATACTTCGAGCAGGACAGCTACGCCGAACCGCTGGAAATCCCCTCGCCGACCAACGACCGGATGCGGATTCAGCTGTACATCACTCGTTACGGCAACAATGAACACCTGATGCTGGTACGCGACGTCACCCGCATTCATCAGCTTGAGCAAATGCGCAAAGACTTCATCGCCAACGTCTCCCACGAACTGCGCACGCCATTGACGGTAATCTGCGGCTACCTGGAAACCCTGCTCGACAACGTCGAAGAAGTGAATCCGCGCTGGAGCCGTGCGTTGCAGCAAATGCAGCAACAAGGCGGGCGCATGCAGACGTTGCTCAATGACTTGCTGCTATTGGCCAAGCTCGAAGCCACCGATTACCCGTCGGACAACCAACCGGTGCCGATCGACAGCCTTCTGCAATCGATCAAGAGCGATGCCCAGGCGCTGTCCGGGCAGCGCAACCAGCGCATTACGCTGGAAGCCGATCCGTCGATTCTGCTCAAGGGCAGTGAAGCAGAGCTTCGCAGTGCCTTCTCGAACCTGGTGTTCAACGCGGTCAAATACACTCCGGACGGCGGCAATATCCGCATCCGTTGGTGGGGTGACGAGCAAGGCGCACACCTCAGCGTGCAGGACTCGGGGATCGGCATCGACAACAAACACCTGCCGCGCCTGACCGAACGTTTCTACCGCGTCGACTCCAGCCGCAACTCCAATACCGGCGGGACCGGGCTGGGCCTGGCCATCGTCAAACACGTTTTGTTACGACATCGTGCGCGAATGGAGATCAGCAGCGTGCTGGGTCACGGCAGCACGTTCACCTGCCATTTCGTGCCGGCACAGGTCACAAGATCGCGGGTCAATTCGCTGACCGACTAGCGCGAGCGTTGACTGAACACTAGGCAATCGCCCTGTCAGCCGCTACATTGGCTGACTTGGGCCTGCCTTTCAGGCTCGGCAATCACCCCTTTCTTCTCGAACATACGGAACCCGCAAAACTCCATCATGGACCCTTCCCCTGGCTTGACCCTCGCTACACTCTTCGCCGATTTCGGCATGATTCTTTTTGCACTGATCCTGGTTTTGCTCAACGGCTTCTTCGTTGCGGCGGAATTTGCCATGGTCAAACTGCGCTCGACCCGGGTCGAGGCTATCGCCTATAAGCATGGCTGGCGCGGGCAGATCCTGCGCACCGTGCACAGCAAACTCGACGCTTACCTGTCGGCCTGCCAATTGGGTATCACCCTCGCCTCCCTGGGCCTTGGCTGGGTCGGTGAGCCGGCGTTCGCGGTCATTCTCGAACCGCTGCTGAGCGCAGTCGGTGTCAGCTCCCCGGAAGTGATCAAAGGCGTGTCGTTCTTTACCGCCTTCTTCATCATTTCCTACCTGCACATCGTGGTCGGCGAGCTGGCGCCCAAATCCTGGGCCATCCGCAAACCCGAGCTGCTGTCGCTGTGGACGGCGGTGCCGCTGTACTTGTTCTACTGGGCGATGTACCCGGCCATTTACCTGCTCAACGCCAGCGCCAACACCATTCTGCGGATCGCCGGCCAAGGCGAACCCGGCCCGCATCACGAGCACCATTACAGCCGTGAAGAACTGAAACTGATCCTGCACTCCAGCCGTGGCCAGGACCCGAGCGACCAAGGTATGCGAGTACTCGCCTCGGCCGTGGAAATGGGCGAGCTGGAAGTGGTTGACTGGGCCAACTCCCGGGAAGACCTGGTGACGCTGGAGTTCAACGCGCCGCTCAAGGAAATCCTCGCGCTGTTCCGTCGTCACAAATTCAGCCGCTACCCGGTGTACGACAGCGACCGCCAGGAGTTCGTCGGCCTGCTGCACATCAAGGACCTGCTGCTGGAACTGGCGGCGCTGGACCATATTCCCGAGTCGTTCAACCTGGCCGAGCTGACGCGTCCACTGGAGCGCGTATCGCGGCACATGCCGTTGTCGCGGTTGCTGGAGCAGTTCCGCAAGGGCGGTTCGCACTTCGCCGTGGTGGAAGAAGCCGATGGCAACATCATCGGTTACCTGACCATGGAAGACGTGCTGGAGGTGCTGGTCGGCGACATCCAGGACGAACACCGCAAGGCTGAGCGCGGAATTCTCGCCTACCAGCCGGGCAAGTTGCTGGTACGTGGCGACACGCCGCTGTTCAAGGTCGAACGCCTGCTGGGCATCGATCTGGACCACGTCGAAGCAGAAACCCTCGCCGGGCTGGTCTACGAAACCCTGAAACGGGTGCCGGAAGAGGAAGAAGTGCTGGAAGTCGAAGGTTTGCGGATCATCATCAAAAAGATGAAAGGTCCGAAAATCATCCTGGCCAAAGTGTTGATGCTCGATTAGTGCCCGACACCTGATCGGCATCGATCCCATCGCGAGCAAGCTCGCTCCCACACTGATTCGGTGTTACTCCGGTTTCCCGGCAAAACACAAATTCCCTGTGGGAGCGAGCTTGCTCGCGATAGCGCCAGCTCGGACAATAAATTATTGTTTGCCGAGCGCAAAGTTCGGCAAGCTGCCCACCGGCTGGTTGAACTGATACGGAATCGACACCAGCCCCAACCCGCTATTGCGTTGCACCACGAAGTGCAGGTGCGGCCCGCTGCTGTTGCCGGTATTACCCGACAGCGACAGCGCACTGCCGACTGCCACCCGCTGACCTTCCCGAACACACACCGAACCGCGCTGAAGGTGCAGGTACACGCCCATGGTCCCGTCATCGTGCAACACCCGCACGAAATTGCCGGACGGATCAGTGCCGCGCCCACTCTGGCTGTTCTCGGTCTTCACCACCACCCCGCCACGGGCGGCGATGATCGGCGTGCCTTCCGGCATGGCGATGTCCATGGCGTAACGGTTCTTGACCCCAAAATGGCTGTATTGGCCATTGGCACCCTGCGTCAGGCGAAACGGCCCGCCACGCCACGGCAGCGGATACCGATAGGCCAGCGTGGTGCCTGAGGGGTCGCCCAGTGAATAGTAGAACGTCGGGGTATAGGCCAGCGGCTTGCCAGGCGAAATCGCCGTGAGCAACGCCAGACGCGTATTGCTGCGCGCTGGCAACACCCGGCGGATCGGTTGTTCCGACACACCACCGACATTCTTCAGCCCACCGAAACTCAGTTCGACCTCTACCGGCGCATACAGGTCATTGCGCACAAACACACTGTGCGTATCCTTTTGCTTCTTGATATCCAGATACACCTGGCGCTCAAGGTGCTCGTCCATCCGGTCGCGGAACACAAATATCCGTGCGCCATGCGATGGGCGATCACTGTAGGAGACCACGCCAGTGGCGCTCGTGGACTTGTAAATAGTGATGGCCACAGCCGAGGTGGAGGCCAGGAAAAGACCACAGAAAAACAGCAATCGCGCGAGCATGGGCAAGGTTCTGTCGAGGAAGGCCTGAAAAACAGCCTAGCAGCCAGAATGGCCTCGCGTGGTCGGCAGGTGTTTCAAATGAGTGTAGGGCTGCGCTCGTAGCAGCTGTCGAGCTTGCGAGGCTGCGTTCGAGGACGAAGTCCTCGCAAATCCTGTGTACGCGGTTGACCTGAAAGAGCCCCCATTGCCTGATTTACGACTGCTTCGCAGCCGAACGCAGCCTCGCAAGCTCGGCAGCTGCTACGAATGTGCGTCGATCACACATTGGCGAACAACGCCGAGCCGTTGTAGGCGCAAGGTGCTTACGCGCCCGGTACGAAATGCTTCTGCGCCGTACCACGGGCGATCAGTCGGGAGATGTAGTCGAGCTTTTGTGCGTCCTGGTCGACGAAGCGGAAGGTCAGTTGCAGCCATTCGCTATCGGGTTTCGGTTCAAAGGCGACGATGGCGTGCAGGTAACCGTTCAGGCGTGCGACTTCAGCGTTGTCACCCTGCTCCAGGTCGAGCACCGCGCTATCCAGCACTTGCGGCAGAGTGTCGGTGCGTTTAACCACCAGCAACGCTTCCTTGATGCTCAAGGCTTTGATTACGCATTGCTGAGTGCCGCTGGGCAGGCGCAGTTGACCTTGGCCACGACCGCCAGCCGGGGCTGCGGCCGGCGCCTTGACCGGTGGACTGTTGAGCAGACCGCGAGAGGGTGCTGCTGCCGGGGCAGGTGCGGCGGCGGCAGGCTTGGCGAACGGATTGACCGGCGCAGCAGGTGCGGTGACGGCAGCCTTGCCGCCCGTGAGCGCGCTGAGGGAGTCGTTGCCGAATGCCGAATTCATCTTGGTGGGCGCGCTGTTCATCAAGGTGTCGAGTTTGCCGACCTTGTTCAGCGCCTGCTTGACCTTGGTCAGCAACTGCTCGTTGGTGAAGGGCTTGCTGACATAGCCAGAAACGCCGGCCTGGATCGCCTGAACCACGTTTTCCTTGTCGCCACGGCTGGTGACCATGACGAACGGCATGCTCTTGAGATTGTCCTGCTCGCGGCACCAGGTCAGCAGTTCGAGGCCAGACATTTCCGGCATTTCCCAGTCGCACAGGACCAGGTCGAATGCTTCGCGCGCCAGAATGGCCTGCGCCTTTTTACCGTTGACCGCGTCTTCGATTCGAATGCCCGGGAAGTAGTTGCGCAGGCACTTCTTCACCAGGTCACGGATGAACGAAGCGTCATCGACCACTAACACACTGACCTTACTCATCAACCACCCCTTTAAAAAATCCCGGCAAGCATAACGCTTTGCTGATGGCACTTTGCCAAAACTCTTCAGTCACGCCGGACTTTTTCGTTCGCGGGTGCTATGAATTCGAAAACCGCAAACAAAAACGCCCGGCCAAAAGGCCGGGCGCTTTACTTGGGCAATATTACTTATCGTCAGCTTTGCCCGGAACATTAGCGCTTTCGGCACTTGTGCCTTCAACTTCTTCCTTCATGCGCTTGAGGCCCATATGACGGACATCGGTGCCGCGCACCAGGTAAATCACCAGCTCGGAAATATTGCGCGCGTGGTCGCCGATCCGCTCCAGCGAACGCAGCACCCAGATGATGCTCAAGACCCGCGTGATAGAGCGCGGGTCTTCCATCATGTAGGTCGCCAGCTCGCGCAGCGCAGTCTTGTATTCACGGTCGATGGTCTTGTCGTACTGGGCCACCGACAATGCCAGGTCAGCGTCGAAGCGAGCGAAGGCGTCCAGCGCGTCGCGAACCATGTTGCGCACCTGGTCGCCGATGTGACGAACTTCGACGTAACCGCGCGGGGCCTCGCCTTCTTCGCACAGCTGGATGGCGCGGCGGGCGATTTTAGTGGCTTCGTCACCGATGCGCTCCAGGTCGATCACCGACTTGGAGATGCTGATGATCAAACGCAAATCGGACGCAGCCGGCTGACGACGGGCCAGAATGCGCAGGCATTCTTCGTCGATGTTGCGTTCCATCTGGTTGATCTGGTCGTCGATCTCGCGCACTTGCTGGGCCAGGCCCGAGTCCGCTTCGATCAGTGCAGTGACCGCGTCATTAACCTGCTTCTCGACCAGCCCGCCCATGGCCAGGAGGTGGCTGCGCACTTCCTCAAGCTCAGCGTTGAACTGCTGGGAGATGTGGTGAGTTAAACCTTCCTTCGAAATCATGATTTGCTCCGCAAAAGCTGTGAGCTGCAAGCTACAAGCTGCAAGCTATTTGTGTCGTAACGCTGAACCGCTCTCACTTGCCGCTTGAAGCTTGCGGCTTGCAGCTGCTTCCTAGCCATACCGACCGGTGATGTAGTCTTCAGTCTGCTTCTTCGCCGGATTGGTGAACAGGGTATCGGTGTCGCCGAATTCCACCAGTTTGCCCATGTACATGAACGCCGTGTAATCGGAAACCCGCGCGGCCTGTTGCATGTTGTGGGTCACGATGACGATGGTGAACTTGGATTTCAGTTCGTAGATCAGCTCTTCGACTTTCAGCGTCGAGATCGGGTCGAGTGCCGAGCACGGCTCATCGAGCAGCAGCACTTCCGGCTCCACCGCGATGGTACGTGCGATGACCAGACGTTGCTGCTGACCACCGGACAAGCCCAGTGCCGACTCGTGCAGACGGTCTTTCACTTCATCCCACAGGGCCGCGCCTTTCAACGCCCATTCGACGGCTTCGTCAAGCACACGCTTTTTGTTGATGCCTTGAATACGCAGACCGTAGACCACGTTTTCATAGATGGTTTTCGGGAACGGGTTCGGCTTCTGGAATACCATGCCGACGCGACGACGCAGTTCGGCCACATCTTCGCCCTTGCGGTAAATGTTGTTGCCGTACAGGTTGATCTCGCCTTCGACACGGCAGCCGTCCACCAGATCGTTCATCCGGTTGAACGTGCGCAGCAGCGTTGACTTGCCGCAGCCGGACGGACCGATGAACGCGGTCACGCGCTGCTTGGGAATGTTCATGCTGACGTCGTACAGCGCTTGTTTGTCGCCGTAGAACAGGCTCAGGCTCGGTACTTCGATGGCCACGGTTTCCTGTGCCAGGTTCAGGCTCTGCTTGTCGCGACCCAGGGCTGACATGTTGATGCCGTGGGTATGTGCTTCGTGCTGCATGGGAAACTCCCTGTGCTAACAAATTTGGTTCGGTTGACCGCAGGCCTGGCCTGCGATTACGCAATTCTTTGTAGGAGCAAGGCTTGCCCGCGATGGGGCCGGTGAGTGTTAACCGGTTCAACGCGGTGATGCCATCGCGAGCAAGCTTTGCTCCTACAGGGTCGATGGTGATTAGCTATCCAAAGCTTTGTATTTCTCGCGCAGGTGGTTACGAATCCACACTGCCGACAGGTTGAGCGTGGCGATCACCAGCACCAGCAGCAGCGCCGTGGCGTACACCAGCGGCCGCGCGGCTTCGACGTTCGGGCTCTGGAAGCCGACGTCATAAATATGGAAGCCCAGGTGCATGATTTTCTGGTCAAGGTGCAGGTACGGGTAGTTGCCGTCTACCGGCAGCGACGGCGCCAGCTTCACCACACCCACCAGCATCAGCGGTGCCACTTCACCAGCAGCGCGAGCCACGGCGAGGATCATCCCGGTCATCATCGCCGGGCTGGCCATTGGCAGCACGATCTTCCACAAGGTTTCAGCCTTGGTCGCGCCGAGGGCCAGCGAACCTTCACGCACGGTGCGAGGAATCCGCGCCAGACCTTCTTCAGTGGCCACGATCACCACCGGCACCGCCAGCAGCGCCAGGGTCAGCGAGGCCCAGAGCAGGCCCGGCGTGCCGAAAGTAGGCGCCGGCAAGGCTTCAGGGAAGAACAACCGGTCAACCGAGCCGCCGAGTACGTAAACGAAGAAACCCAGCCCGAACACGCCGTAAACAATTGCCGGAACACCCGCCAGGTTGTTCACCGCGATGCGGATCAAACGGGTCATCGGCCCCTGGCGTGCATATTCACGCAGGTAGACCGCCGCCAGTACGCCGAACGGGGTAACGATCATCGCCATGATCAGGGTCATCATCACGGTGCCGAAGATCGCCGGGAAGATTCCGCCTTCGGTGTTTGCTTCACGCGGGTCGTCGCTGAGGAACTCCCAGACCTTATTGAAGTAGAAGCCCAGCTTGGTCAGGTAGCTCATGGCGTTCGGCTGGTAGGCATGAACCACTTTGCCGATGCCGATTTCGACTTCTTTGCCGTTGGCATCGCGAGCGGTCAGGCTGTCGCGATTGAACTGCGCGTGCAGGTCGCTCAGGCGAACTTCAACGTCTTGATAACGGGCGTTCAGCTCAGCGCGCTCAGCGTCCATATCGGCTTGCGCAGTCGCGTCGAGCTTGCCTTCAAGTTCCAGCTTGCGGCCGTGCAGGCGAATACGCTCAAGGCCAGAGTTGATCGCACCGATGTCGGTTTTTTCGAGGTTCTTCAGTTGTGCCGCGAGCTTGTTGACGCGGTCCACCCGCGCTTGCAGCTCCGGCCAGGCCGCTTCGCCTTCAGCGATGACCTTGCCGTCCTGTTTGACGTTGAGCAGGTAGCCGTAGAAGTTACCCCACTCGCGACGCTCGATGGTCATCAGCTCCGGTGGATTGCTCTGGTTGGTCAGCCACTCGCCGACGATCCAGGTGAAGTCATTGCCGTTGATGTCACGGTTACCGACCTTGATCAACTCGCGGGTCATGAATTCCGGACCTTGATCCGGCACTGGCAAACCAGCGCTTTTCAGACGCTCACGCGGTACTTCTTCTTTCTGCACCACTTCGCCGATGACGACATGGTTGGCCTGGCCCGGTACGTCGTAACTGGCGTGCATCAGGTCTGCCGGCCAGAAGTGGCCCAGACCGCGCACGGCAATCACCGCCAGCAAACCGATGGTCATGATGACGGCGATGGACACCGCGCCACCGCTGATCCAGACGCCGGGGGCGCCGCTCTTGAACCATCCTTTCAGGGAGTTCTGTTTCACAGACTTCTACCTTTCTTAAAGCGACGAGTATTTCTTGCGCAGACGCTGACGGATCAGCTCCGCGAGGGTGTTCATGATGAAGGTGAACAACAGCAGCACCAGTGCCGAAAGGAACAGCACGCGGTAGTGGCTGCCGCCGACTTCCGACTCGGGCATTTCCACCGCGACGTTGGCAGCCAGAGTGCGCAGGCCTTCGAACAGGTTCATTTCCATGACCGGGGTGTTACCGGTGGCCATCAACACGATCATGGTTTCCCCGACCGCACGGCCCATGCCGATCATCAGTGCCGAGAAAATGCCCGGGCTGGCGGTGAGGATCACCACGCGAGTCATGGTCTGCCATGGCGTAGCACCCAGGGCCAGGGAACCCAGTGTCAGGCCGCGAGGTACGCTGAACACGGCGTCTTCAGCGATCGAGTAGATGTTCGGGATCACTGCAAAACCCATGGCCAGACCGACCACCAGTGCGTTGCGCTGGTCGTAGGTGATGCCCAGGTCGTGGGAGATCCACATACGCATGTCGCCGCCGAAGAACCAGGTCTCCATGTACGGACTCATGTACAGCGAGAGCCAGCCAACGAAGATGATCACCGGGATCAGAATCGCGCTTTCCCAGCCATCCGGCACTTTCAGGCGCAGCGACTCAGGCAGGCGACTGAAGGTGAAACCGGCGATCAGGATGCCGAACGGCACGAGCATCAGCAGGCTGAAAATCCCCGGCAAGTGTCCTTCCACATACGGTGCGAGGAACAGGCCGGCGAAGAAGCCGAGGATCACCGTCGGCATCGCTTCCATCAATTCGATCACCGGTTTGACCTTGCGGCGCATGCCCGGAGCCATGAAGTAAGCGGTGTAGATCGCAGCCGCTACAGCCAGCGGTGCAGCCAGCAACATCGCGTAGAACGCGGCTTTCAGCGTACCGAAAGTCAGCGGCGAGAGACTCAGCTTGGGTTCGAAGTCGGTGTTGGCGGCGGTCGATTGCCAGACGTACTTAGGCTCATCGTAGTTTTCGTACCAGACCTTGCTCCACAACGCGCTCCACGAGACTTCCGGGTGCGGGTTGTCGAGCAGCAGCGGTTGCAGCTTGCCGCCCTGTTCCACGATGACGCGGTTGGCACGCGGCGACAGACCGAAAACGCCCGCACCATTGACTACCTGGTCCACCAGCAACGTGCGGTGGGCGGTGCTGTGGAACACACCGAGCTTGCCGGCAGTGTCGAGGGCGATGAAACCTTTGCGACGCTCTTCGGCGGTGATTTCAATGATCGGCGTAGTGCCCATCTGGAAAGTACGGATCTGTTTCAGGCGTTGCTCGCCATCGGTATCGCGAGCCATGAACCACTGGGCCAGACCACCCTTGGAGTTGCCGATGATCAACGAGATACCGCCCACCAGCTGGGTGCTGGCAGTCACTTGGGATTCGCCGTCTTCAAGCAGCTTGTAGCGACCGTTGAGGCTCTTGTCGCGCAGGCTGAAGACGTCGGCCTGGGCGCGCCCGTTGACCACGTACAGCCACTGCTGACGCGGGTCGACGAAGATGTTCTTCACCGGTTCGGTCATTTGCGGCAGGTCAATGCGCTTCTGCTCGTTGGTGACCTCACCGGTCATCATATTTTCTTCGTGGGTCACTGACAGCACGTGCAGCTGCGAACCGGTGGAACCGGCCAGCAACAGGGTCGATTCGGTCGCATTGAGGCTGACATGCTCCAGGGCACCGCCCTGCTCGTTCAGCGCAATCGGCGTTTCGCCGTACGGGTACTCAATGGCCGGCGAGATGGTTTTCTTGCCTTCCGGATAACTGACTTTATAGGTGTGACGGAATACGAGTGCCTGGCCATTGGACAAGCCCACGACTACCAACGGGTGACCCGGCTGGTCTTCACCAATCGACATCACGCTGGTGCCGGCCGGGATCGGCAGGTCAACGCGGCGCAGTTCTGCGCCTGTGTCGATGTCGAAAAACAGCGCCTGGCCCTTGTCGGAAACCCGCATGGCGACCTGGTTCTGTTCTTCGAGGGAGATCATCAGCGGTTTGCCAGCGTCTTGCATCCAGGCCGGGGTAATCGCGTCCTTGGAGGTCAGGCTGGCGCCCTGGAACAGTGGCGCGACAACGTAGCCAAGGAAGAAGAAGATCAGCGTGATCGCGCCGAGGACGGCGAGGCCGCCAACGAAAACGTACCAGTGGGTCAGGCGATCCTTGAACGCGCGGATGCGGCGCTTGCGTTGTAGCTCAGGCGTATTGAAGTCAATGCGCTTGGGGGGATTGGTAGTCATGGTGGAATTGGCCAGATCAGTCATGCGCACACCCTAGCGATCCTGTATGACAGAAAGATGACAATGCAGTGACGCAGCAAAGCCGCCGCCCGTGTGAACTGGCAGCGGAGCAAAAATTCGAGGTGTGTGTGGGAGCGGGCTTGCTCGCGAAGAGGTCATCACATTCAACATCAATGTTGACTGATCCACCGCTTTCGCGAGCAAGCCCGCTCCCACACTGGAACCCGGGATTACCTCGGGTTCAGGGTGTTACTTTTTTGCGACTTCAGCACCTTCCTGCAGACCCAGGTCAGCCAGTGCCTTGGCGGCAACTTTGGCTGGCAGTGGGATGTAGCCGTCTTTCACTACAACTTCCTGGCCCTGTTTGGACAGAACCAGTTTCACGAACTCGGCTTCCAGCGGGGCCAGAGGCTTGTTCGGGGCTTTGTTGACGTAAACGTAGAGGAAGCGCGACAGCGGGTATTTGCCGTTCAGGGCGTTTTCTTCGCTGTCTTCGATGAACTCGGTGCTGCCTTTCTTCGACAGGGCAACGGTTTTCACGCTAGCAGTTTTGTAGCCGATGCCCGAGTAACCGATACCGTTCAGCGAAGAGCTGATCGATTGCACGACCGAAGCCGAGCCTGGTTGTTCGTTGACGTTTGGCTTGTAGTCGCCTTTGCACAGGGCTTCTTCTTTGAAGTAGCCATAAGTGCCGGATACCGAGTTACGGCCGAACAGTTGAACCGGCTTGTTGGCCAGGTCACCCTTCACGCCCAGGTCGGCCCAGGTTTTGACTTCTTCTTTAGCGCCGCACAGACGAGTCGAGGAGAAGATCGCGTCGACTTGTTCCATGGTCAGGTGCTGGATCGGGTTGTCCTTGTGCACGAACACGGCCAGGGCATCCACGGCAACCGGGATAGCGGTTGGCTTGTAGCCGTACTTCTGCTCGAAGGCAGCCAGTTCGGTGTCCTTCATCTTGCGGCTCATCGGGCCCAGGTTAGAGGTGCCTTCAGTCAACGCAGGTGGCGCAGTGGCGGAGCCAGCGGCCTGAATCTGGATGTTTACATTCGGGTATTCTTTTTTGTAGTTCTCGGCCCACAGGGTCATGAGGTTGGCCAGGGTATCGGAACCGACGCTGGACAGGTTGCCCGACACACCGGTGGCCTTTACGTAAGGCTTAATAGCCGGGTCAACACCAGCAGCGACCGCATTGGCGGTCGCAACGCCAGCAGCGACAAAAGTCATTGCCACCATCAAACGCTTCAGTTTCATGCCTTACTCCTAGCAAATAGGGTGTGTTAAGTCGGGGCCAAGTATCGGCAGGCCGTATGAACACTCTATGGCTGAAATATGACAATTGGATGAATGGCCACCACCCAAAGGGCTCCTGCAACATCCTGTAATCATTCATCGCCGGCAAGCCAGTGATGAGGCCCTGATCAGCGTCCTTGCTTCCACAAGTAAGCGCCCACCAGGATGCCGATGCTGCAGATGATTGCCACATAGTAAGCAGGCCCCATCGGGCTTTCCTTGAGCAACAGGGTGACAACCATCGGGGTCAGGCCACCGAAAATCGCGTAGGCCAGGTTGTAGGAAAACGACAGGCCGCTGAAGCGCACTACGGCCGGGAACGCCTTGACCATCACGAACGGCACCGCGCCGATGGTGCCGACGAACAGGCCGGTCAGCGCGTACAGCGGGAACAGCCAATCCGGGTGATTGAACAGGCTGTGGTAGAAGGTCCAGGAAGTCGCCAGCAGCGCCGCGCTGCCAAACACGAACACCCGGCCAGCGCCGAAGCGATCCGCCAGCGCGCCGGAGGCCACGCAGCCCAGGCTCAGGCACACGATGGCCACGCTATTGGCTTGCAGCGCGGTAGTGGCCGAGAAGTGATAAATGGTTTGCAGCACGGTCGGGGTCATCAGAATGACCACGATGATCCCGGCCGACAGCAGCCAGGTCAGCAGCATCGAAAGGACGATGGCGCCGCGATGGTCACGCAGCACCGCGCGCAGCGGCACTTCTTCGGCCAGCGCCTTGCGCAGTTGCAGCTCGGCGAACACCGGGGTTTCGTGCAGCCAGCGGCGCAGGTAAACCGAGAACAGGCCAAACACACCACCGAGCAGGAACGGGATCCGCCAGGCGTAATCAGCCACTTGTTCAGAGGTGTAGAAGCTGTTGATTGCGGTGGCGACCAGCGAGCCGAGCAGGATGCCGGCAGTCAGGCCGGACGTCAGCGTGCCGCAGGCGTAGCCGATGTGCCGCTGGGGCACGTGTTCGGAAACGAAGACCCAGGCTCCTGGCACTTCACCGCCAATCGCCGCGCCCTGGATCACTCGCATCAGTAGCAACAGGATCGGCGCCCACATGCCGATCTGCGCGTACGTCGGCAGCAAGCCCATGATCAGCGTCGGTACGGCCATCATGAAAATGCTCAGGGTGAACATTTTCTTGCGCCCCAGCAGGTCGCCGAAGTGCGCCATGACGATGCCGCCCAGTGGCCGCGCCAGGTAACCGGCCGCAAAGATGCCGAAGGTCTGCATCAGCCGCAGCCACTCGGGCATGTCCGCCGGGAAAAACAACTTGCCGACCACCGTGGCAAAGAACACGAAAATGATGAAGTCGTAAAACTCCAGCGCACCGCCCAAGGCTGAAAGCGACAGCGTCTTGTAGTCGTTGCGGGTCAAGGGACGTGCGGGTTGCGCGGATGTCGCTATGCTCGATGGCGCTGTGGTCATGGCAAGGGCTTCTCTTATAGGCAGATCTGCAACCCCAACAACGCTGGCAGGGGCTTGGGCAGGTTCGGCACGATAACAAATTGTTCGAAAAAGCACATAGACGTGCGTATTTGACAGTCAAAATGAGAACCGGACGGTCGTCGCGGAGTCTACTGACCGATATACTCGCAACCGTACGACAGCTTCGAAGGGTTGCTGTGCGAAGACGCTGCTGGCTTTACCAGTCGATTTCGCAGAGTTTCCCTTTAGCGCGCCTTACGAGAAACGTGACGAACGTAGTATGTTCGGGCTGAAACGTTTTTCTAGGCTCTAGTGCGCAAAGTCGCCGAGCGAAGGTCAGGCAAGGCAAAAACAGGCGAGGACGCGGAGTTTACGGGTTGTAAATGAGCAGTCAGAGCCTGTTTTTAACGCAGCATGACCGAGCGCAGGCACTTTGCGCGCAGAGCCGCAAGACGGCTATTCACCTGAAGTACTATGAGAGTCACGGGTCAGAGGCACCCCCGGCATGATAGAGCTCGAACAAGAAGATCCTATTCCGCAAGGCGATCTGG
Source organism: Pseudomonas sp. NPDC087697 (assembly GCF_044743155.1). Lineage (NCBI taxonomy): Bacteria > Pseudomonadati > Pseudomonadota > Gammaproteobacteria > Pseudomonadales > Pseudomonadaceae > Pseudomonas > Pseudomonas sp. NPDC087697. Next base: position 57,952 of record NZ_JBIUVW010000018.1, read on the forward strand.
CCCTGCAAATCACCGCGCTTCCCCGCGAAACCAACGGTTTTGGCGATATTTTCGGTGGCTGGCTGGTGTCACAGATGGATTTGGCCGGCACGGCGATGGCCAGCAAGGTCGCGGGCGGACGAGTAGCCACCGTGGCAATCGATCGCATGGCATTCCTGGTGCCGGTCGCAGTGGGCGCGCAGTTGTCCTTTTATACCCAGGCGCTGGAAATCGGCCGCAGCTCGATTCAGATGATGGTCGAGGTCTGGAGCGACGATCCGTTGTCCAGCGAATGGCGTAAAGTCACTGAAGCGGTGTTCGTGTTCGTCGCCATCGATGGCAGCGGCCGCACCCGTTCGGTTCCGCCTAGAGCTCGTTAATCCCGGCGGCCGCCTACGGTCCATTGCAGTCATTGATCCTGAACGAGATGTGCACCATGCCTACGCCCAACGTTGAAGCCGTGAAACTGGATGAACTGAATTGCTGGCGCATCCGCCACGGTCAGGCCGAACTGCTGGTGGCCCAGCAAGGCGCGCACATCCTCAGTTATCAACTGGCCGGGCAACCGCCGCTGATCTGGCTCAACGACGAGGCCGTGTTCAAAACCGGTAAAAACATCCGCGCAGGCGTTCCCGTGTGCTGGCCGTGGTTTGGCAATCTGGACCGCAACCCGCCGAGCGTGCAGGCGATGCGCGTCAGCGATCAACCCGCTACCGCCCATGGGCTGGTGCGGGCGATGGACTGGGAGCTGGGCGCTATTGAAGCCGAAGGCGAAAGCCTGAAGGTCGAATTTGTCCTGCCATACCCTGAAGCTGGCCTGCCGGGCTGGCCGCACCAGGTCGATTTGACGCTGAGCATTCGTCTTGATGAGCAATTGCACATCAACCTGACCAGCCACAATCGCGGCGCCGACACAGTGAGCATCAGCCAGGCACTACACAGCTACTTCGCGGTCAGCGATGTACACCATGTGCATGTCGAAGGCCTGAACGGGCTGAGCTACATCGAAACCCTGGATAACTGGAAAACCGTCACCCAGACCGGCGATCTGCGTTTTACCGGGGAAACCGACCGCATCTATCTGAATACGCCGGCGCAATTGAGCATCGTCGATCCTGCCTGGGAACGGCGGATCGAACTGACCAGCAGCGGCTCGCGCTCGGCGGTGATCTGGAACCCATGGATCGCGCGCGCGGCGCAGTTCAGTGACATGGCCGACGATGGCTGGCAGCGCATGCTGTGCATCGAAACGGCGAATGTGATGGATGACGTTGTGACCCTGGCGCCGGGGGCGAGTCATACGCTGGGCGTGAGTATCGCCAGCAAACCGCTTTAAGCAACGCCATAAACCACTGTGGGAGCGGGCTTGCTCGCGAAGGGGCCATAACATTCAACATCATCGTTGACTGTTACACCGCCTTCGCGAGCAAGCCCGCTCCCACATTTGATCAGTGCCAAGCCAGCTGGCGCGTTACAAATCCGACTCTTTGACCACCCGCACTTTCTCCGCATCCAGCGCATAAGCCGCATCGGCCAGGTCGTTGTTGACCTTCTCGATCTTCAGCGTGCCCGTGACCCACAGCGGTGTGTAGATATCGTCCAGCTTCAACCCCTTCGGATAACGCACCAACACCAACTGGTTAGGCGGTGGTGGCGGCACGTGGATGCAGGCGCCCGGATATGGCACCAGGAAGAACAGCGTGCTGCGACCCTTGCCGTCGGTTTCCAGCGGCACGGGATACCCGCCGATGCGGATGTTTTTGTCGTTCATCGACGCCACGGTTTTGGTCGAATACATCACCGCGGGCAAGCCCTTGCTCTGCTTCAGGCCACCCTTGTCGGTAAAGGTGCCGTTGGCTTCGGGCGAGTTGTGGTCGATTTCAGGCATGGCCTCGAGGGCCTTCTGGTCCGACTTGGGCATCAGTTCGAGCCAGTCGGTTTCCGGCAGTTCGCCGGCATGAGCCAGGCCTGAGCCCAGCAATAGGAGAGTCAACAGAAGACGGCGCATGAAGATGCTCGGCAAAAGGGAAGTCAGTAAGTCGTCGAGCATTCTAGCCCTCTCTGCCCGTGCGGCAGAGAGGGCTTTGTCGCTTGAATCAGGTGTTTTTCTTGAACAGACCGTAGATCACCAGCAAGATAATCGCGCCCACCAGTGCCCCGATGAAGCCAGCAGCTTGCCCTGGCTCATAGATATGGAGCGCCTGACCGCCGTAGGTCGCGGCCAGCGAACCACCGATACCCAGCAGAATGGTCATGATCCAGCCCATGCTGTCGTCACCCGGTTTCAGGAAACGGGCCAGCAGGCCAACAATCAAGCCGATGAAGATGGTTCCAATAATGTGCATGGCGCTTCCTCTGAATGAAGGGGCTATATAGCCAAAGCCTAGTCAGGCTTTGGCGTCCTGCCATCAGAGAACGGCGGCGACCGAAGGTTCCGTCGCAGCCAAATGAAACTATTCAGCAATCAGCGCTTCGACCTTGAGGATCTGCCGCTCCAGCGTGGCCTTATCGGCGCAACGCAGGTTGACGTGACCGACCTTGCGGCCGACCTTGAATGCCTTCCCGTAGTGGTGCAGATGGCAATCAGCGATGGCGATGACCTTCTCAACCGGCGGTACCACACCGATGAAGTTGAGCATCGCGCTCTCGCCGATCTTGGCGGTCGAACCCAGCGGCAGGCCGGCAACGGCGCGCAGATGGTTTTCGAACTGGCTGCACTCGGCGCCTTCGGTGGTCCAGTGCCCGGAGTTGTGTACGCGCGGGGCGATTTCGTTGGCCTTGAGGCCGCCGTCGACTTCGAAGAATTCGAACGCCATCACGCCGACATAGTCCAGCTGCTTGAGCACCCGGCTGGAGTAATCCTCGGCCAAAGCTTGCAACGGGTGATCAGTGCTAGCCACGGACAGCTTGAGAATGCCGCTGTCGTGGGTGTTGTGGACCAGCGGGTAGAACTTCGTTTCGCCATCGCGAGCGCGCACGGCGATCAGCGAGACTTCACCGGTGAACGGCACGAAGCCTTCCAGCAAGCAGGCCACGCTACCCAGTTCGGCGAAAGTGCCGACCACATCGGCCGGTGTGCGCAGGACTTTCTGGCCCTTGCCGTCGTAACCCAGGGTACGGGTTTTCAGCACGGCGGGCAGGCCGATGGTGGCTACCGCAGCTTCCAGATCGGTTTGCGACTGGATATCGGCGAAGGCCGGGGTTGGAATTCCCAGGTCCTTGAACATGCTCTTTTCGAACCAGCGATCGCGGGCGATGCGCAGTGCTTCGGCACTCGGGTAAACCGGGACGAATTGCGACAGGAAGGCCACGGTTTCGGCCGGGACGCTTTCGAACTCGAATGTCACCAGATCAACTTCATCGGCCAACTGACGCAGGTGATCCTGATCGCCGTAATCGGCCCGCAGGTGTTCACCCAGCGCGGCTGCGCAGGCATCCGGCGCGGGGTCCAGAAAAGCGAAGTTCATTCCCAGCGGCGTACCTGCCAGGGCCAACATGCGACCCAACTGGCCGCCACCGATTACACCGATCTTCATCGTCAACAACCTCAGGCGATGCGTGGGTCTGGATTGTCCAGGACGCTGTCTGTCTGCTCGGCACGGAAGGTTTTCAGCACCGCGTGGAATTGCGGGTGCTTGGCGCCCAGGATGCTCGCCGAAAGCAGTGCGGCGTTGATCGCGCCCGCCTTGCCGATGGCCAGGGTGGCAACCGGAATGCCCGCTGGCATCTGCACGATCGACAGCAGCGAATCGACGCCCGAGAGCATCGACGACTGCACCGGTACGCCCAGCACCGGCAGGTGGGTCTTGGCCGCACACATGCCTGGCAAATGGGCCGCACCACCGGCACCGGCGATGATCACCTCGATGCCACGGGCCTCGGCCTCTTCGGCATACTGGAACAGCAGGTCCGGGGTGCGGTGGGCAGAGACCACTTTCACCTCGTAAGGGATGCCGAGCTTTTCCAGCATATCGGCGGTGTGGCTAAGGGTGGACCAATCGGACTTGGAGCCCATGATCACGCCAACCAGTGCACTCATCGTCGTGCCTCTTCTCTCTGGGCGCCCGCAGGCGCGTCAAAAAACAACAAGCCACGCAAAATGCGTGGCTTGATTGTACGAATTATGGCCAGTCAAACCGGCCGAAGGCCGCGCAGTATACCTCAATGAAGCAGATAAACAGCCCCCCGTGCGACCATCTGTCATGCAGCTCAAAGTCCCGGTTTTATTGACTCGAAGGTCAGCCAAAACACACCGCAAATCCCCTGTGGGAGCGAGCCTGCTCGCGATGGCGCCAGATCAGTCGACACTTATGCTGAATGTTAGTCCGCTATCGCGAGCAGGCTCGCTCCCACAGGGTTAGTCGATGTGCTCAAGAACCCTGCGCCGCCCCACCTTCCAGCTTGCGCCAGAGCAACCGCACATTCGCCTTGCGCACCAGAGCGCAGCGGTACAAACGAATCTCCAGCGGCACGTGCCATTGCGGGCCGCCGCAGACCACCAGTTCGCCGCGCGCCAACTCGGCACGCACGCTGAGCTGCGGCACCCAGGCGATACCCAGCCCTTCCAGTGCCATGCTTTTCAAGCTGTCGGCCATGGCGGTTTCGTAGATGGTAGTGAAACGCAGCGCACGCTGGCGCAGCAACATGTTCACCGAACGGCCGAGAAACGCACCGGCGCTGTAGGCCAGCAGCGGCACGCTGGCTTCGCCTTCAAGGTCAAACAGCGGTTTGCCGTCGGCATCGGCCGCGCAGACCGGAAGCATCTCGGTGTCGCCCAGATGCAGTGATGGGAAAATCTCCGGGTCCATTTGCATGGCAGCGTCCGGGTCATAGAACGCCAGCATCAGATCGCAGCCGCCTTCGCGCAGGGCGTGCACGGCGTCGCCCACGTTGGTCGCTACCAGCCGCGTGGCGATGTTCAACCCTTCGTTGCGCAGTTGTGCGATCCAGCGTGGAAAGAACCCCAGCGCCAGGGAGTGGGCGGCGGCGACTTGCATCACTTCGCCCTGCCCGCCTTCGAGGTGATGCAAATGTCGCAGCACTTCGCCGAGCTGCTCGACGACCGTGCGTGCCGTCACCAGGAACAACTGCCCCGCCGCCGTCAATTCGATGGGCGTGCGCGAGCGATTGACCAGGGTCAGCCCCAACGCGGCTTCCAGGCTGCGGATCCGCCGGCTGAATGCCGGCTGAGTCACGAAGCGCCGTTCGGCGGCCTGCGAGAAGCTACGGGTGGCGGCCAGGGCACTAAAGTCCTCGAGCCATTTGCTTTCCAGATTCATCACGTCCTCCCGGACACGCACCAATTTAGGTCGCACGCTCGCCGTACACACGGCGTCACACGGTCATTATGCCGAATGTGCATAGGGCAGTGTTTAACAGCATTGGCCCAAAATTCTCCACAAGCCTAGCATTCGCAGCGTTCCGGCACAGACCGGGTCCATATCGAGATGATTTCTATCATGTCCTCCGCTGCATCATTCCGCACCGAAAAAGACCTGCTTGGCGTACTCGAAGTACCGGCTCAAGCGTATTACGGCATCCAGACCCTGCGAGCGGTGAACAACTTCCGTCTCTCCGGCGTTCCGATTTCGCATTACCCGAAGCTGGTTGTCGGTCTGGCCATGGTCAAACAGGCCGCTGCTGACGCCAACCGCGAGCTGGGTCACCTGAGCGAAGTCAAGCACGCTGCCATCAGCGAAGCCTGCGCCCGTCTGATCCGCGGCGATTTCCACGAAGAGTTCGTGGTGGACATGATTCAAGGCGGCGCTGGCACTTCAACCAACATGAATGCCAACGAAGTCATCGCCAACATCGCGCTGGAGGCCATGGGCCACAGCAAGGGCGAATACCAATACCTGCACCCGAACAACGACGTGAACATGGCGCAGTCGACCAACGACGCCTACCCGACGGCCATCCGCCTGGGTCTGCTGTTGGGTCACGACGCCCTGCTTGCCAGCCTCGACAGCCTGATCCAGTCGTTCGCTGCCAAAGGTGAAGAATTCAGCCACGTTCTGAAGATGGGTCGTACCCAACTGCAAGACGCCGTGCCGATGACCCTTGGCCAGGAATTCCGCGCCTTCGCCACCACCCTGAGCGAAGACCTGGCACGCCTGAAAACACTGGCACCGGAACTGCTGACCGAAGTGAACCTGGGCGGCACCGCGATCGGCACCGGCATCAACGCCGACCCGCGTTACCAGCTCCTGGCCGTTCAGCGCCTGGCACTGATCAGCGGTCAACCGCTGGTACCGGCTGCCGACCTGATCGAAGCCACCTCCGACATGGGCGCCTTCGTGCTGTTCTCCGGCATGCTCAAACGCACCGCGGTCAAGCTGTCGAAGATCTGCAACGACCTGCGCCTGTTGTCCAGCGGCCCACGCACCGGCATCAACGAAATCAACCTGCCAGCGCGTCAGCCAGGCAGCTCGATCATGCCAGGCAAGGTCAACCCGGTTATTCCGGAAGCCGTTAACCAGGTGGCGTTCCAGATCATCGGTAACGACCTGGCACTGACCATCGCGGCCGAAGGCGGCCAGCTGCAACTGAACGTGATGGAGCCGCTGATCGCCTTCAAGATCTTCGACTCGATCCGCCTGCTGCAACGCGCCATGGACATGCTGCGCGAGCACTGCATCGTCGGCATCACCGCCAACGAAGCCCGCTGCCGTGAACTGGTCGAGCACTCGATCGGTCTGGTCACCGCGCTGAACCCGTACATCGGCTATGAAAACGCCACCCGCATCGCCCGTATCGCCCTTGAAAGCGGCCGCGGCGTGCTGGAGCTGGTGCGCGAAGAAGGCTTGCTCGACGACGCCATGCTCGCCGACATCCTGCGCCCGGAAAACATGATTGCTCCGCGTCTGGTGCCTCTGAAGGCTTAACCGAACGCCAGTAGTATCGCTCACCAGGTTGAGGGACTAGACACCTCTCACCTTTTGAGGGCTTGGAGATTATTCTCCAGGCCCTTTTTTTTAACTCTTTTGCAGGAAAAAGACTTCTGTGGGAGCGGGCTTGCTCGCGAAGAACGATAACGCGGTGCTCCTGAAAAACCGCGGTGTCCGCTTCGCGAGCAAGCCCGCTCCCACACGAGCCCGACGCCACAAGGTCGGGTGTTTTACAGGACTCGTTTCATCGTTCGCACCACAACCGTGCAGACGGGCGCCGCACTGATAGGTATAGTGCCGCCCCTCTTCGCGTGAGCGGTCGTCGGTAACGAGACCCAAACCCATGCGAAACCCGAACTAATAACAAACCCGCGATATGGAACCGGGACGAACTTCGCCCCACCCGTCGTGCCGTGCGCAGACTGGTGTAACGCGATATGTCGTACCGACCAGCATTTGCCTACACAAAAAACAGCGAGGAATACTCCATGCTCGAAGTCATTAACGACTTCCTCTCAGGGAAAGTACTGATCGTGCTCATTGTCGGGCTCGGTAGCTACTTCACGATCCGCTCGCGTTTCGTTCAGCTGCGTCACTTCTTCCACATGTTCTCGGTCTTCCGCGACAGCCTGCGCAGCAGCGCCGGTCAACTCAGCTCCTTCCAGGCACTGATGCTCAGCCTTGCCGGCCGCGTCGGCGCAGGCAACATCGCCGGTGTCGGCATCGCCGTGACTCTTGGCGGTCCGGGCGCGGTGTTCTGGATGTGGGTGACCGCACTGGTCGGCATGTCCAGCAGCTTCTTCGAATGCTCCCTCGGCCAGCTCTACAAGCGCTGCGACTCCGAAGGCCAGTACCGCGGCGGCCCGTCCTATTACATCCAGCACGGCCTGCAAAAACGCTGGCTGGGGATGATCATGGCGTTCCTGCTGCTGGTCACCTTCGGCTTCGCCTTCAACGGTCTGCAAGCCCATGCCGTGACTCACTCGCTGAACAACGCCTTCGGCCTCGACACCACCTACACCGGCCTCGGTCTGGCGGTATTGCTGGGTCTGGTGTTCGTCGGCGGGATCAAACGCATTGCGGCCATCGCTGACCTGCTGGTGCCGGTCAAGACCCTGGTCTACATCGCCGTGACGCTCTACGTGATCGTGCTGCAATTCGATCACGTACCGGGCATGCTGATGACCATCGTCAAAAGCGCCTTCGGTCTGGACCAGGCCTTCGGCGGCCTGATCGGCAGCGCCATCATCATGGGCGTGAAGCGTGGCGTGTTCGCCAACGAAGCGGGCCTGGGCAGTGCACCGAACGTGGCCGCTGTCGCCTCGGTCGAGCACCCGGTCGCACAAGGCGTGGTTCAGGCGTTCAGCGTGTTCCTCGACACCTTCGTGATCTGCACCTGCACCGCTCTGCTGATTCTGCTGTCGGGTTTCTACACCCCGGGCTTTGAAGGTGACGGCATCGCCCTGACCCAGAACTCCCTGGCGGCAGTTGTCGGCGATTGGGGCCGGATGTTCATCAGCGTCGCGCTGGCGTTGTTCGTGTTCACCTCGATCCTCTACAACTACTACCTGGGCGAGAGCAACCTGCGCTTTTTGATCGGTGAAAACCGCAAGGCGCTGATCGGCTACCGCGCACTTGTGCTGGTGCTGATCTTCTGGGGCGCTATCGAGAACCTCAGCACAGTGTTCGCATTCGCCGACATCACCATGACCATGCTGGCGTTCGTCAACCTGATCGCGCTGTTCCTGCTGTTCAAGGTCGGCATGCGCATCCTGCGTGACTATGATGACCAGCGTGCTGCGGGCATCAAGACGCCAGTGTTCGATTCGAGCAAATTCCCGGATCTGGACCTGGACCTCAAAGCCTGGCCAGCCAACCCGCCAGCCGCGGCTCCCAAGGCCGAGGCCGAGCCACAAGGCGTCACCGCAGCGCAACGCTGATCGGTAAAAAACCGGGCGCATCCCCTGCGCCCGACGTGACACAACGTGCGGTCAGCGTCATGCTCGACCGCACGCTGTCATCGTTTTCGGAGACTCCCACATGATTCCCAACACGTACCCTGCTGCGCAGCACGTCATGGTGCTCTACACCGGTGGCACCATTGGCATGCAAGCCAGCGCCAACGGCCTGGCCCCGGCGTCCGGTTTCGAAGCCCGGATGCGCGACTATCTGCACAGCCAGCCTGAGCTGGTGGTGCCGAACTGGCGCTTTCGCGAGATGACCCCGCTGATCGACAGCGCCAACATGACCCCGGCTTACTGGCAGCGCCTGCGTGACGCGGTCATTGAAGCGGTCGAGGTCGACGGCTGCGACAGCGTGCTGATCCTGCACGGTACCGACACCTTGGCCTACAGCGCTGCGGCCATGAGCTTTCAACTGCTCGGCCTGCACGCGCGAGTGGTGTTCACCGGCTCCATGCTGCCTGCCGGCGTCACCGACAGTGATGCCTGGGAAAACCTCAGCGGTGCGCTGGTCGCCCTCGGCCAAGGCCTGGCGCCGGGTGTTCATCTGTACTTCCACGGCGAGCTGCTGGACCCGACCCGTTGCGCGAAGATTCGCAGCTTCGGTCGGCATCCGTTTGCGCGACTGCAACGCCAGGGTGGCGGCGTGAAAGTGCCTGCTCTGCCGGCTGCGCTTGAGTACCGTCAGAGCAAGCAACTGGCCAAAGTCGGCGTACTGCCACTGTTCCCCGGCATCGGCGCCGAGCAACTCGACGGCATGCTGAATAGCGGCATTCAGGGGCTGGTGCTGGAATGCTTCGGCAGCGGCACCGGGCCGAGTGACAACCCTGAGTTTCTCGCCAGCCTCGCCCGCGCGCAGGATCAGGGGATCGTGGTGGTGGCGATCACCCAGTGCCATGAAGGTGGCGTCGAGCTGGATGTCTACGAGGCCGGCAGCCGCTTGCGTGGCGTGGGTGTGTTGTCCGGTGGCGGAATGACCCGTGAAGCAGCGTTTGGCAAATTGCATGCGCTGCTGGGTTCGGATCTGGATACAGCAGAGGTTCGACGCTTGGTCGAGCTGGACCTGTGCGGAGAGTTGAGCTAACACCACAAAACCTGTGGGAGCGGGCTTGCTCGCGAAAGCGGAGTGTCAGTCACATCAATATTGGATGTGCCACCGTATTCGCGAGCAAGCCCGCTCCCACAGGGTGTCATTGGGCACACAACTTGCTCCCCTTCTGGCACTCCCAAGCTGGAATCACCCATGCTCCACTCCCACCTCACCACCCTCAACGCCGTCTCCCTGGTGCTCAATGCCTTCAAGGCCGATGGGCTTTCAAGCGAAGCGCTGCTGGCTGGCAGCGGCATCAGCGCAGCGGATTTGAGCCGGGCGGACACGCGGATCACCACCAACCAGGAAATGCAGGTCTGCGCCAATGCGGTCGCACTCAAGCGCGATATCGGTCTGGAACTGGGTCGGCGCATGCACGTTTCGTCCTACGGCATGCTCGGTTATGCGCTGCTCACCAGTGCCACCTTCGGTGACGCTTTGCGTCTGGCGATTCGTTATCCGGCGCTGCTGGGAACACTTTTCGAGCTAAGCCTTGAAGACGACGGCGAGCGTATCTGGTTCGTTGCCGCCGATTACCGGGAGAGCCCGGCGCTGGCGGTGTTCAACGCCGAGTTCTGCCTGGTCTCGCTGAAAGTCATCTGCGACGACTTGCTGGGACATCCACTGCCGCTGCTCGGTGCTCGTTTCGAACATTCGGCGCCGGATTATCAGGCCAGCTATGCGACGCACTTTGATTGCCCGCTGCGCTTCGACTGCACCGATAACGCCTTCGCCTTTGACAAACACTGGCTGGACCAACCCTTGCCACTGGCCGACGTCATCACCCATCAGGCCATGGCCGAACGCTGTCGCAAGCAGAACACCGAGTTCACCGGCCGCCAGGCGTGGCTGGGACGGATTCGCCAACTGCTCAGCGCACAATTGAACGCAGCGCCAGGGCTCGAAGGGTTGGCCGAGCAGATGACGTGTTCAGCGCGGACGCTGCGTCGGCACCTCAAGGACTTGGGTTGCAGCTATCAGGAATTGCTCGACGAGTTGCGATTCGAGCAGGCCAAGCAAATGCTCTGTGAGGATCAACTGCCGATCTATCGCATCGCCGAGGCCCTCGGTTTCAGCGAAACCGCCAGTTTCCGCCATGCTTTCGTGCGCTGGAGTGGCGTGGCGCCGAGCCAGTTCAGGCCACACGGATAACCCCTTGTGGGAGCGAGCTTGCTCGCGATGCTTTTGGCGCACTTGAGAACGCCATCGCGAGCAAGCTCGCTCCCACAGGTTCCGCGTTGCGCGCCCTGAACAGGGCACATTCGCGCCTTTAAGGGGCGAATTTCGGTCAAAGCTTTTGGCCATATCTATCCCCTTTTGGCCTTTCCTGCCGTTCTCTGAAACCGTGCGTGCCGCAAGACTGTGTTCAACCGAATCAGCCTGCGGAGAACAAGAAAATGCTGACGATCTACTCGGACGATCACCACCTGCACCACGGACGCTGCGAATTGATGGACGGGCAACTGATGCCCTGCTTCGAAATGCCCTCGCGGGCCGACCACGTTCTGGCGCGTGTTCAATCCCGTAGCCTGGGCCCGGTGGAAGCGCCGCAGGACTTCGGTCTTGGGCCGATCCGGCGCATTCACAGCGACGACTACCTGACGTTCTTCAAAGGTGCATGGCAGCGCTGGACCGAGTTCGAACGCGACGGCGATTTGCTCCCGTATACCTGGCCGGCACGCACCCTGCGCACGGTCATACCGAAAAGTCTGCATGGCCAACTCGGCTACTACAGCTTCGACGGCGGCGCACCGATCACCGCCGGCACCTGGCAAGCGGCGTATAGCGCGGCGCAAGTTGCGCTGACCGCCCAGGCCGCTATCCAACGCGGCGCCCGCAGTGCGTTTGCTCTGTGCCGTCCACCGGGACATCACGCCGCCAGCGACTTGATGGGCGGATATTGCTACCTCAACAACGCTGCCATCGCCGCCCAGGCCTTCCTCGATCAGGGTCACCAGAAAGTCGCGATCCTCGACGTCGACTATCACCACGGCAACGGCACCCAATCGATTTTCTATGAGCGCAGCGACGTGCTGTTCGCCTCGATCCACGGCCACCCGGAAGCCGAGTTTCCGTTCTTCCTCGGTTACGAAGACGAACGCGGCGAAGGTGCAGGTGTTGGTTTCAACTTCAACTATCCGTTGCCCGCCGGTTCTGGTTGGGACACCTGGAGCGCGGCGCTGGAGCAGGCCTGCAAAGAGATCGAACGCTACGGCGCCGACATCGTGGTCGTGTCTCTGGGCGTCGACACCTTCAAGGACGACCCGATCTCCCAGTTCAAGCTCGACAGCCCGGATTACCTGACGATGGGCGAGCGCATCGGCGCCCTTGGCAAGCCGACCCTGTTCGTGATGGAAGGCGGCTACGCGGTGGAAGAAATCGGCATCAATGCCGTGAACGTTCTCGAAGGTTTCAAAAGCGCCCAATGAGGAATTAGAACAATGAATCAATTCAAGCGTTTTATCGCGCCGACACTCTTCACCACAGTGCTGTGCACCACGGTACTCAGCAGCGCCGTACACGCTGAAGAGCGCACCTTGCGGGTGTACAACTGGTTCGACTACATCACCCCCAAGGCTCTGGAAGATTTCAAAGCCCAGAACACCCAGACCAAACTGGTCTACGACATTTTCGACACCAACGAGGCGCTGGAAGCCAAACTGCTCACCGGTAACTCCGGTTACGACGTGGTGGTGCCGTCCAACGTGTTCCTCGCCAAGCAGATCGAAGCCGGAGTTTTCCAGCCGCTGGACCGCAGCAAACTACCGAACTGGAACCACCTCGATCCCAAGCTGATGAAGCTGATCGAGGCCAACGATCCGGGCAACAAGTTCGCCGTGCCCTACATGTACGGCACCATCCTGATCGGCTTCAACCCGGACAAGGTCAAGGCCGCGCTGGGCACCAACGCACCGGTGGACAGCTGGGACCTGATCTTCAAGGAAGAGAACATCAGCAAGCTCAAGCAGTGCGGTGTGGCCCTGCTCGACTCGCCATCGGAGATCCTGCCGCTGGCCCTGCAACACCTGGGCCTGGACCCCAACAGCAAAAAGCCTGCGGACTACGACAAGGCTGAAGCGTTGCTGATGAAGATTCGTCCGTACATCACCTACTTCCACTCCTCCAAGTACATGGCCGACATCGCCAACGGTGACATCTGTGTGGCCGTCGGTTACTCCGGCAGCTTTTCCCAGGCCGCCAACCGCGCCAAGGAAGCCAAGAATGGGGTGATCGTCGACATGCGGCTGCCGAAAGAGGGCGCGCCGATCTGGTTCGACATGCTCGCGATCCCGAAAGGAGCAAAAGACCCGGAAGACGCCTACACCTTCATGAACTACCTGTTGCAACCGAAAGTCATCGCGCCGGTCAGCGACTTTGTCGGTTATCCGAACCCGAACAAGGACGCCACGGAAATGGTCGACCCGGCGATCCGCAACAACCCGAACCTGTACCCGACCGAAGCGGCGATGAGCACGCTTTACACCTTGCAACCGCTGCCGCGTGAAGCGGAACGGGCGCGGACCCGGGCCTGGACCAAGATCAAGTCCGGGACCTGAACACCCCATCGTTTACGCGCCATTGAAGACCCGCCCCGCGCGGGTCTTTTTTTACCTGACAATATTTAAGTACCGCCAGCCCCCTCGTGCGACCCACTACTTTCCGAGCCTCTACCCCGGTCAAAAAGGAAAATGACCATGACACAAGTATCCACAACCACTCCCCCAAGCAACGCAACGCTGTTGCTGGACAGAAGTAATCTGGCCAGCCTGGCCAGTCAGGGTCCCACGCTCGACTACGTCAGCTCGCAGGTGCTGCGCGAAGCACTGAAACAGCTTTATCCACAGCTCGATATCGACCCCGACCAAACACTGATCGTCACTCCAAGATGGCGCATGGAGGATGGAACCTTGAGTGCCGACTCGCCATACGTGGAGACATTGACCCGTGCGCTGGTGCATCTGAGCTGGAGCGCGGGCGTCGCGAACTTCATCGAAGGTGAGCACTTCCTGACGACCGATCTCCTTACCAGGTCTCCCATTCATCTCGCGGTCAGTGTCGAAGACATTGCCCAACTGCTGAACGATCACGTCCCCCTGCTATCCGTCGAGTTTCAACAGTACGAACTGGCTTTCTGGAATGAGACGGTCAACGGTCAACCCCGCTGGCATGGGCTCTGCGAGACGCTGAGAAACGCGTTTAATGTCCAACTGGCAAAGGGCTGGAACGCCGATCAATGCGCCGTGGCCCGTGCGGTGTACACCTATCCGGACAAAACCGAACGGGCATTGAAAAACACTGAAATCCCCGGCATCAAAGCCTGCCTGATCGACGTGGACAACAGCGAAACCACCAACACCGCCCACCTCATGCTGGGAGGTGCGATTGCCCTGACGGCAACTTACAAACAGCGCGAACAGATCATGCTGTATACGATAAAAGGCGGCTACGAGGCCTTCGATTCTCTGGAGCAACTGGGCGCTTCGCTGCCCGCACGGATCGACATGGACCTGGCAGGTCGCACACTCAAGTGGCGACTGGTCGAGCCAGCAGGCAACATTTTCGATCACATGGCCTGGGCGCTGATCGCCTCCCAAATGGACGCCATCAACGCACTCATCCCCTCGGCCCCGGCCTCCGGGACCGGAACAACCCCTGGCTTGCGCACGGCAGTCACCCCGGCAGAACATTTCAGCACCGCCGACAAGAACCGCATCGAGCAGCTTGAGGCGGCCATACCCGATTGGTTATCAAACGCCTCGGCCAGTCACCAGCAAGACTACAGCCACAGCCTCTCCCGTCTGGGAAACCTGCGAAACGCCTCAGGCCTGAACGATATCCCGCTGATCGGTGCGTACGCGCAGACCAAAATGCGTGAAGCCATCGTCACGGACAAAGCCAGCGAAGGGGCCGCGCAGCTGCCGCTTGATGACCTGCAAATAACGGTCACCAACAGCTTCACCGCCGGCGGGTTCACCTTGCCCAACCCGCATGACAGGCATCTCGAAAGCCTGGGTGATTTCGCCCTGCAAAATACCGCGCCCTACCTGGCAGAACTGCATTTCAAAAACAACGATCCCGTCCCCCAATGGTTGACTGTTGATTACCTGATTGCCATGGCCTCCCAGGTCAATATCGGCAAGATCTACCCGCAGTTGCTCAGGAACAAACTGATCGATGATCCGGCACAAGCCAGGCTCCAGAAACAGCGCTACGTCAATCAACTGCCCGACCTGCTACGGCTCAAGGCACTGGAGTGCAAGCTTCAACAGGAAGGCGGAGTCGATGAAACGGGCTATCGCTACATCTGCGAGTTAATGGACGTCGCACTCGGAAAACCGCGACAAGGCACTCTCGATACCGTGATTCGCCCCCTCACGTTCATGCCCCGGCATCGCCTGCTGTCTGGCGGTGACACCGTCACAAACATGTTCATTATTGGCCCGCGGAATAAGCCAGGCGGTCCCTGCCTGCTTTACCGGCCATTGCTTGAGCAACCTCTGTTGCAGTTTGCCTCAGAGGCAAACCTGGTTTACACCCTGCATCAACCGGGCGAGCTGCGCGACTCCATACTGGCGTGGCTTGCGACCCCG
The DNA here is from genome assembly GCF_044743155.1 of Pseudomonas sp. NPDC087697. Lineage (NCBI taxonomy): Bacteria > Pseudomonadati > Pseudomonadota > Gammaproteobacteria > Pseudomonadales > Pseudomonadaceae > Pseudomonas > Pseudomonas sp. NPDC087697. Next base: position 73,460 of record NZ_JBIUVW010000018.1, read on the forward strand.
GCGCTGAGCTTCGAATATGCGCAATACGTCTTTCCCGTGGGCCTGCCTTCGCCATGGCTGGCGGCTCAGTCCGGTATCGATACGCTACTCACTCTGGACCTGGCTGGCCCCATCGATCTGGGAGCCGAAGAGATCGTCGGCGACCTATTGGCAGCCCTGTTTCACAGCAACGCCAGCACCATGATCGAGCAGGCGGATCGGCAGTCACTGTCCAATGGCGAAAGACGCTGGGCACTCTTGAAGGACAGTGCCTGGGCGATCTTCAACGTTGCCTCAACCTTCTTGAGCGGGCCCGTGGGGACCGCCGTCTGGGTGTGGCAAAGCATCAGCGAGATCCAGCAAGCGCTCGATGCTCATGAACAAGGCGACACGCTGGTCGAGTGGAGTTCATTGGGTGATGTGCTGGTGACACTCGCGATTGTGCTGACTCACCGCACTTACGAACAGCGTCATAGCGAGTGGACTGGGTATTCGCGCAAGAAACCAGCATGGGAACTGCCGCCGTCGCCAGCACCGCGTCCATCACCCGAGCCTGTACCTGCGACGATTTCCATGGACCCCTTGGTATTTGAACTGCCCGCAAGCCATGCCTCTTCACTGGAGATCGGCGTATCGGCCCCTCGTCGCTCAGGCCCGACACTGGACGCCTTTCTGGACACGCTCAAAGTCTCTGCGCCGGATTTAAACAGCGCCGGGCTGAAAACGCTGAATGAAAAACCACCCCATCTGTATCAGCTCAACGATACGCACTACGCACAGGTCGGCGAGCGCTGGTTCCAGGTCAATATCGATGGTGACGAGGAAGTACAGCTCTTCAATCCAAAAGAACCCATGCGCCCGGGCCCACTGCTGGCTAATGACCAGCACGGCAAGTGGTATGTGGATACGCGGCTGCGGCTGCGCGGTGGTGGCCCCAAAAACCGTTTGAAAGCCTTTAAACAAGCAAAGGAGAACCGCAAACACGAACTCAGTACTCGGTTAGAGGCATTCAAGGGTCAGGAGAAAACCCACCAGGAAGCACTCGATCGCCTCCAGAACGCCATGGTTCAGGCTACCGACGAGAACCTCGAAACAGCGTCCAGGCTCTACACCGACAAGCTCGATGAACGGACCAAAAGCTATGGAGAAGCCCTCGAACAGCTACGCGAATGGCGTTCGCTGGGCGGTGAAACCGGTTACGCCTACGACCTGTTGCGCCTCACCACTGAGCAGGAAAAATTCCTGTCACTCTGGTTCACGGTGAAGAAAAACCAATACGCTCGGCTCACGCAAAAACTGGTGGCGCAAGCTCCCTTCAACAGTGCTGAACCAGTGCGCGGGAACCTGACCGATATCCAGCAGGCAACCGCACTGGGCAACGCCATCATCGAACGGCTTGAGCTGTCAAAAGCAACCCTGACAGGCCTCAAGGTACTGGGCCGCGCAGGGCTCACCGAGACCCAAAGCATCGCCAGGCTCCTGCCAAAACTCACCCAACTGGACTTCAAGGCCAACGAAATCGGCATGTCCTACGAACTGTGCGTTCAAGAACGAACTGACGAGGCCATGCCACAGGCTCGGGCGGCAATCGCCGATATTGTGGTCGATGCCACCGGCGCCAGCCATGAAGTCGCGCAAATGATGAAACAGTTGAGCGACACCGAACCTACCGAGGAGCGCATAGAAAAACTGTCCAGGCTGGCCGATATCTATGCCGATGCCCATCAGCGTATCCAGGACCTGCCAACCCGATACCCCGGGATGGTCCGGCAAACGCCTCTCGACCACCTTCAAGCGCTGATCGCCGAGTTTCAGGCGCTGACACTGACCCAGCTCGACGGCTTGCTTCCCGAAGCCGAAGAGACTTTCCTCAAGGAACCTCCTCAACCTGTTGTTGCAGGACCGTCGCGGCCCAAGGTCAAAGTCACCAAGACCCGTCCACGCGTCGTGGAAACTGAACAACCCCAAACACCCGAGCAGGTGAAAGAGAAGGACGCGTTCCAAAAGCTCGCCCCCAAAAGCGCTCAGCCAGCCAGACCCGCCCTGGATGATATCGATACCATCGCTGCCGCCCTGAACCTCAATCTGGACGTATACGATTTCATCAGACGCACTAACCAGGATGCCGAACGCGCGAACCGAATCCCCGCCGATGTGCAGGATCTGTTCGATCAGCAGGCGCTCAAACTGGAAGAGTCTGCAACAAACCTCGACAGGGCCATGAGCAACATCAGAAGTGCCGGTAAACAACCTCCTCCCATCTCCGGCCAGAGCCAGGAAATGCGTGAAGCTGCCATCGGGCTCCGCAAGGAGGGCATCCGCACCCGCACAAAAATGCTCAAGAAGCGCAAACCCAGGCAGGAGTACTTTCAATGGTTGCACGAGAACCGACAGATCAAAATCGTCCGCAACGAGCAAGGCAGGATCAGAACCAAAGGGCGCAAGGACTACTTTCAGGAGTACCGGATTCTCGACACCACCGACAATGACCAGGAACTATGGGTTGCGCATTTCCACTACGAAACACTTGAGAGCAACACCACTCAACCCACCGCAGCCCACCTGAAAGTATCTGACAAATACCTGGCGACACTGGAGCCCGAACTTCGGCAACAGCTGGCCACACTTCAACCGATTGACTACGTACTGCGTCGAATCACCAGTGCGTCCACCCAATCACTGTTCCTGACACTCGAGCCCCAGTGACCCGTAAAAGGGCTGTTCTGCCGACCAGCCTTTTTACCGACGCCAGGCACTGCGCAAACGCGCAAGCGCTGATTCGATGGCCGCTTCCGGCACCGCCGCAAAACCCAGCACCAACCCCGCTCGCTGATCCACCGGAGTGCTCGAATCCGGCAACCAGTAACTGCTCAGGCCATTGATCTCGACATCGACACTCGCCGCCGCTTCGACCAATTCGCGCTCACGGGCCTGAGTATCGACCGCCACCGTCAAGTGCAGCCCTGCCGCGACACTCGGCAGGCTGCCAACGCCGGGGATATCCACAGGCCAACCGGCCAGCAAGGTGTTGCGCCGACTCAAGGCCGCGCGCCGCATACGGCGGATATGCCGCTGAAAGTGCCCGGCAGCCATGAATTCGGCCATCACTGCCTGAGTGCTCACCTCTGAATGGCGCACGTCCACCGCACGGCGCTGAGCGAATGCCTCCACCAGGCCCATCGGCAGCACCAGATAACCCAGCCGCAATGCCGGAAACGCGACTTTGCCGAAGGTGCCGACGTAAAGCACCCGGCCCTGCCGATCCAGCGCCGCCAAGGGCGCCAGCGGTGCGCCGCTGTAGCGATACTCGCCGTCGTAGTCGTCCTCGATGATCCAGCCGTCAGTGCGCTCGGCCCAGGCAAGCAATTCCAGACGCCGGGCCAGGCTCATGATCACTCCGGTCGGATACTGATGAGACGGCGTGACATAAGCCAATCGGCAGTCGCTCAAATCAGCCAGTTCGGCGCAGTTGATACCGTCGCTGTCCACCGAGACCCCATGCAAACGCGCTCCGGCCACGGCGAAGGCATGTCCGGCCGCGCGATAGCCGGGGTTTTCCACAGCCACCCTATCGCCAGGCTCTACCAGCAGCTGTGCACAAAGGCTAATCCCCTGCTGCGCGCCACTGGTGATCACAATTTGCTCAGCGCTGCACTGCATGCCGCGCGAGCTGCGCAAATAGGCCGCGATCAATCCGCGCAAACGCTCGTCACCTTCGGGCGCGCCGTAACACAGTTGCTGTAAATCCGGCTTACGCCAGAAAGCCGCGTTCAGCTTGGCCCAGATCTCGAACGGGAACAGGTCAAAAGCCGGCACACCCACCCGAAAAGCCCTTGGTGGACCACTTGGCGGCTTGGGCAAATGGTGCTTCTCGACCCGCTCCAGAGCACCGCTGTGGATAACTTTGCTGGATGTAACCACAGGTAAATCCAGCCAATTTGTGGATAACCCTGTGGGTAAGCCTGTTGGTAACCCTGTGGATACTTTTGTGGATAGTTTTTTCGCGGGCAACGCAGTTTGCGGCAATTGCGCCACGTACGTGCCGTCACCCACCCGCCCCTCGATGAAACCTTCGGCGTAGAGTTGGTCGTAGGCACGGACCACGCTATTGCGCGAAATCGACAACGCCGCGGCCAGATCGCGGCTGGCTGGCAAGCGTGTGCCACTCACCAGCCGACCGTCGAGCACGCGCATGCGTAATGCCTGATAGAGCTGGCGACTCAAGCCCTGACGGCGATCGAGTTCGATACCCGCCGGGTTGAACGACAGGGACAGTGGCAGGTTGTTCATGGCAATGGAGCCTTGTTAATGGACCTACGAAATTGGCTGTTAATGGCTCTTACAACAGACCAATAGCCTGCCTAGGATACAGGCATTCGCCAAGGAAAATTTCCATGTATACCCCCAGCGCATTTGCCATCGAAGACCTTCCCTCACTGCATCAGCAGATCCTCGACACACGTCTGGCCATATTGGTCACGCACGGCGAGCAAGGCTTGCAGGCCAGCCATTTACCGCTGCTGCTAAGCCCGGAACAAGGCCCTAACGGCACCCTTTACGGCCACTTGGCCCGAGCCAATCCACAATGGCAGGAACTGGAAGCCGGGGCCGAGGCGCTGGTGATTTTTGCCGGGGCCGATGCTTACGTCAGCCCATCGTTTTATCCAAGCAAAGCCGAGCACGGCAAAGTCGTACCGACCTGGAACTACGTGGCTGTGCACGCCTATGGCAGCGCTGAGGTGTTCAGCGACGCCCATCGTTTGCGCAATCTGGTCAGTGCGCTGACCGATCGCCATGAACGCGGCCGCGCCAAGCCATGGAAAGTCGACGATGCGCCGGCCCATTACATCGATGGCATGCTCAAGGCCATCGTCGGCTTCGCCCTGCCCATCCAGCGCCTGGAAGGCAAGCGCAAGCTCAGCCAGAACCGCAGTACCGCAGACATCGCCGGCGTGCGTGAAGGACTGACTGCCAGTCCCGATCTGCGCGACCAGACCCTCGCCCACTTGATACCCAAGGAATGACCATGAGCCTGATCGAGATTCGCCGTGTCACCGCCAACGACCACGCCGCTTGGCAACCGCTATGGCAAGCCTACCTGCGTTTCTACGACACCGAGTTGCCGGACACTGTTTATCAGAGCACCTGGCAACGCTTGCTCGATCCGGAGGAGCCGACCCACGCGGCCCTCGCCTGGGTCGACGGCAAGGCCGTGGGTCTGGTGCACTTCATCTACCACCGCTCCAACTGGAGCATCGAAAACGCCTGCTACCTGCAAGACTTGCTGGTGGCGCCTGAGCAACGCGGCACCGGCATCGGTCGATTGCTGATCGAATTCGTCTACGCCACCGCCAAGGCAGACGGATGCTGCCGGGTTCACTGGTTGACTCACGAAACCAACGCCACAGCGATCCAGCTCTACGAGCGCATTGCCGAGCGCCCGGGTTTCATCCAGTTTCGCAAAACCTTTTAAGGTTCAAGGAGAGCAACATGACGAGTTCACTCGCGGACTGGAAAGGCGTTCCGGCGCCCTCGGTTCAACTGATCGAAGGGCGCTTCATTCGCCTGGAAAAACTCGACCCGGCGCGCCACGCCGATGGCTTGTTCAAAGCCCTGCAAGGTCCGGGTGCCGACCCAAAGCTGTGGGACTACCTGCCTTACGGCCCGTTCCCGGAGCGCAGCGCGTTCAACGATTGGCTGAACAACCATGCGGCGAACAGCGATCCCTACTTTTTCACCGTGATCGACCGCGCCAACGGTGAGGTGCAAGGCATCCTCAGCCTGATGTCAATCGTACCGACTCAGGGCCGAATCGAAATCGGCCACGTCACCTTCGGTGCATCGATGCAGCGCTCACCGAAAAGTACCGAAGCCGTTTACTTGCTGGCCAAAGAATCGTTCGCCATGGGCTACCGTCGCCTGGAATGGAAGTGCAACAACGGCAACGCCCGCTCCAAATACGCCGCCGAACGCCTGGGCTTCAGCTTCGAAGGCGTGTTCCGCCAGCACATGGTGGTCAAGGGCCAGAACCGCGACACCGCGTGGTATTCGATTCTGGATTCGGAATGGCCGGCGATTGGGGCGGGGTTTGAGAAGTGGTTGAGCGAGGAAAACCAGACGGACTCGGGGCAGGTGAAAACACTGGTTGAGTGCCGGGGATAACAGCCCCTGACAGCAAAAGATCGCAGCCTTCGGCAGCTCCTACAGAGAAATGCGTACACCCTGCAGGAGCTGCCGAAGGCTGCGATCTTTTGACTTTTACGATACAGCAGAGGCGGAACGACCTTTTGAAACTGGGTTCCGAGCTTTCGCAAATCGACACATCCGAGAACGGCGTAAGGAAAAACGTCAGCGAATGGAGGCCTATGATCATATGGCCTCGTGGGCAAATCCTTTTCTACAACCGAAGCTCCAGAGCCTTGCAACAGCGCCGGAAATACCCGGCATCGGGACATGCCCCCGCCCTTTTAGAGTTCGACCTCCCCAAGGAAGAGGTCGCATTCAATGCTCATTCTGCACACGCATCGCCCACACCATTTGGCCCTGGCAATCACCCTCGCCTTCGGCGGCATCGACATGTCCCATGCTCAGCAAACAGAGTCTGCAGTTACCGAGGTGAAGCCCCGCCCGGCTAGGGCCAAAAAACCTGCGAACCCCAAACCCAACGCCCAGAACTCCGCTGTGCAGCCTATACCTGACGTCCTCACCATCACAGCGGTGGAGTCGAACACCGCCGATATCAGGCAACCGGCTCACGTTAATGATCCGCTGCTCGTCGATACGATGTATGACGCAAAAGAGCCCACAGAAAATGTAGGCTTGAGCGCTGCGCTGACGCCTGTACTCCCGGCAGAGGTGGCTACAAACGCCCGCGATGTGTCGCTGGAAAGCGCAGCCACCACCGACAATGCCCGCCAGGTCGCCAACGGCCTCGAATCCGATAAAACTGGCACAACACAAACACCGAAAGCCGATGCGAACAATGCCGCCATCAATGCCCTGCTCACCAGCAACACCGAGACTGCCGCCATAGCGCTGGAGCAACTGGCCGGCGGCAGCAACGCCAACCTCGCCAATGCCACCTTGAGCAGCGTCAGACCGGTGAGCACCAGCATGCTTTCGACCATGCGCGAGCTGGGCAACGATGCAAGCCTGCAAGATCGCTCGGCAACCGGTCACGATACCAACGCCAGGGTCTGGATTCAGGCTCTGGGCAACTCCGCAACCCTCGATGACAAACTGGACGACAGCGCATTGCGGCAACGCACTCACGGTGTTCTGGTGGGTGCAGACTGGTCCCTCGACAGTGAATGGCGCGTCGGCGTACTCGGTGGCAAATCACAAACACGCCTGGACGGGGCACTGCTCGACGGCGATCTCGACAGCTGGCACCTCGGCGCCTATGCGTTGCGTCAAAGCGGCCCGTTGGCATTGCGGCTGGGTGCGACCTACAGCGGTCATGACGGAACCACCAAACGCAACATTGCTTTCAATCGTTACAGCGACAGACTCAAAGGCAGCTACAACGCCAGCAGCCAGCAGGTTTTCGCCGAACTCGGTTACGACCTGGGCCGCGGCGCCCTGCAGGTCGAGCCTTTCGCAAGCTTGGGACATGAACGTTATCAACGCGACAGCTACCGGGAAAAAGGTGGGGCTGCGGCATTGAAGGTTGATGAACAAACCCAGAGCAACTTCAACAGCACCTTTGGCCTGCGCCTGGCACACCGCAGTGCACTGGATAACGGCATGAGCCTGACCCCGCGCATGAGCGCTGGCTGGAAGCACACCTACGGCGATGTCAGCAGCCATGTACGTCAGACTTTTTTGGCGGGTAGCGAGACGTTCTACGTCGAAGGCATTGCACTGGATCGCAACAGCCTGACACTGGAAGCAGGGTTGGATCTGAGGGTCTCGAAACAGCACTCTCTGAGCGTTGCCTACAACGGTGGGATGAGCGGCAACAGCCACGAAAACGGCGTGATGGGTCAGTGGCGGATGAGTTTCTGAAACACTGACAACCGCAAACAAAAAAAAAGGGGAGCACATGCCCCCCCGAGGTAAAAGCGTTGCAGTCGAGGCTGTTAAATCAGCCTTCGATCTCGATCAGGATTTCGCCCGGGTTGACCCGGTCGCCCTTGGCCACGTGGATGGCGGTGACTTTGCCGGCGATGGCCGATTGAACTTCGGTTTCCATCTTCATCGCTTCTGTGATCAGCACCGCCTGGCCGGCTTTCACGGTGTCGCCTTCCTTGACCAGCACATCGACGATGTTGCCTGGCATGGTGGTGCTGACGTGGCCCGGTGCGCTGGCTTGCTTGCGCTTGCTGCTACCACCGCTGACGAATTCGTTGAGCGGCTCGAACACCACTTCTTCCGGCATGCCGTCGATGGACAGGTAGAAGTGACGCTTGCCTTCAGCCTTGACGCCCACACCGGTGATGTCGACGCGGTAGGTTTCACCGTGAACGTCGATGACGAACTCGGTCGGTACACCTTCGCCACCCGCCGAGGTCACGCCGCCGGCTTCTGGAATCGGCAACAGCACTTCCGGAGTCAGGGTGCCGGCTTCGCGTTCTTCAAGGAACTTGCGGCCGATGTCCGGGAACATCGCATAGGTCAGCACGTCTTCTTCAGACTTGGCCAAGGCACCGATTTCACCGCGCAGCTTGGTCATTTCCGGCTTGATCAAATCCGCCGGACGAACATCAATGACTTCTTCGCTGCCGATCGCCTGACGGCGCAGTTTCTCGTTAACAACACCCGGTGCTTTGCCATAGCCGCCTTGCAGGTAAAGCTTCACTTCGTTGGTGATGGTTTTGTAGCGCTCACCGGCCAACACGTTGAAGAACGCCTGAGTACCGACGATCTGCGAAGTCGGGGTCACCAGCGGCGGGAAACCAAGGTCTTCGCGAACCCGTGGGATTTCGGCCAGCACTTCGCTCATGCGGTTCAGAGCGCCCTGCTCTTTCAACTGGTTGGCGAGATTGGAAATCATCCCGCCCGGCACCTGGTTGACTTGCACGCGGGTGTCGACGGCGGTGAATTCACTTTCAAACTGGTGGTACTTCTTGCGCACGGCGTAGAAGTACAAACCGATTTCCTGCAGCAGCTCCAGGCTCAGGCCGGTGTCGAACTCGCTGCCTTTAAGGGCGGCGACCATCGACTCGGTGCCTGGGTGGCTGGTGCCCCAGGCGAAGCTGGAGATCGCGGTGTCGATATGGTCGGCACCATTTTCGATGGCCTTGAGTTGGCACATCGCGGCCAGGCCAGCGGTATCGTGAGAGTGGACGAACACCGGCAGCGACTGCTCGGTTTTCAGAGCCTTGACCAATTCGCCAGTGGCGTACGGGGTCAGCAGGCCGGCCATGTCCTTGATCGCCACAGAGTCGCAACCCATGGCTTCCATTTGCTTGGCTTGCGCCACGAAAGCCTCAATGGTGTGCACCGGGCTCGTGGTGTAGGCGATGGTGCCTTGGGCGTGTTTGCCGGCGGCTTTCACGGCTTCGATGGCCACCCGCAGGTTACGCACGTCATTCATCGCATCGAAGATACGGAATACATCGATGCCATTCACCGCAGCCTTGGCGACGAAAGCTTTGACCACGTCGTCGCTGTAGTGGCGATAGCCCAACAGGTTCTGGCCACGCAGGAGCATTTGCAAACGGGTGTTAGGCAGCGCCGCGCGCAGTTTGCGCAGACGCTCCCACGGGTCTTCTTTGAGGAAGCGTACGCAGGCGTCGAAGGTCGCGCCGCCCCAGACTTCCAGCGACCAGTAGCCGACTTTGTCGAGCTTGTCGCAGATCGGCAGCATGTCGTCGGTGCGCATGCGGGTCGCGAGCAGCGATTGGTGGGCGTCGCGCAGGATCGTGTCGGTTACATGAATTTTCTTGGACATTGGAATATTCCTCACAGGCCTGCGTGGGCGGCGATGGCGGCGGCGATGGCCAGGGCCAGCTCTTCGGGTTTGCGCTTGATCGAGTAGTTGGTCAGCTCAGGGTGGCTTTCAACGAAGCTGGTGTTGAACTGGCCGCTACGGAATTCCGGGTTACGCAGAATTTCCTGGTAATAGGCGGCGGTGGTCTTGACCCCTTGCAGACGCATGTCGTCGAGGGCGCGCAAGCCACGGTCCATCGCTTCTTCCCAGGTCAACGCCCAGACCACCAGTTTCAGGCACATGGAATCGTAGAACGGTGGGATGGTGTAACCGGTATAGATCGCTGTGTCGGTACGTACCCCGGGGCCGCCGGGTGCGTAGTAACGGGTGATCTTGCCGAAGCTCGGCAGAAAGTTGTTTTTCGGGTCTTCGGCGTTGATCCGGAATTGCAGCGCGAAACCGCGGTGCTGGATGTCTTCCTGTTTCACCGACAGAGGCAAGCCGGACGCAATGCGGATCTGCTCACGGACGATGTCGATGCCGGTGATTTCTTCGGTGATGGTGTGTTCCACCTGCACCCGGGTGTTCATCTCCATGAAGTACACCTCGCCCTCGGCGAGCAGGAACTCCACGGTACCGGCATTCTCGTAACCCACCGCCTTGGCCGCACGCACCGACAGGTCACCGATGTAGGCGCGTTGCTCAGGGGTCAGTTGCGGGCTCGGGGCGATCTCGATCAGCTTCTGGTTACGCCGCTGGATCGAGCAATCACGCTCGAACAGGTGCACCACGTTGCCGAAGCTGTCGCCCAGGATCTGCGCTTCGATGTGCTTGGGATTGACGATGCATTTTTCCAGGAAGACTTCCGCCGAACCAAAGGCCTTGGTTGCTTCGGAAATCACTCGCGGGAAGGCTTGTTCCAATTCTTCGCGACTGTTGCAGCGACGAATACCGCGACCGCCACCACCGGAAGTGGCCTTGAGCATCACCGGGTACCCGATGCGATCGCCTTCAGTCAGCGCTTCGGCGATGTCGGCGACGTTGCCTTCAGTGCCGGGCGTTACTGGCACGCCAGCCTTGATCATGCTGCGGCGGGCTTCGGTCTTGTCGCCCATGCGGCGAATGACTTCCGCCGACGGGCCAATGAATTTGATTCCGCGTTCGGCGCAGATATCGGCCAGCTCGGCATTTTCCGAAAGAAAGCCATAACCTGGGTGCAACGCGTCGCAACCGGTTTCCACCGCCAGGTTCACCAGCTTGCGCGGGTTCAGGTAACCGGCCAGTGGCTCGGCACCAATGCTGTGGGCTTCATCGGCACGTTTGACATGCAACGCATGGCGATCGGCGTCGGAATAGATCGCGACCGAACGAATGCCCATCTCGGCGCAGGCACGTACGATTCGTACGGCAATCTCACCACGGTTGGCAATCAGGATCTTTTTTATCACTTGGAGGTTCCCTTGAGCCGGTTGCTACCCACGACCTTGGACTGGGTCGGCGCGTGACTAAATGTTTCAAGCCAGTCGCGTAGTCACACTAGCCCTCTCAAGGGATTAACAAAAATCAATAATTATTGGGTCAGGCATAAGCAAAGACTTATAGTTGAACGACCAGCCGCCGACCAGAGTCTCTAGATAATGCGTAAGTCCTTGATGCGTATGACATTACGCCAGCTTCAGATCTTCAATGAAGTCTGTGATTTGCGTTCCTACAGCCGAGCAGCCGACGAAATGTCGCTCACACAACCGGCCGTTAGCCTACAGATTCGTCAGCTTGAGGAGCTGATTGGCCAACCTTTGTTCGATTACGTCGGCAAAAAGCTCTACATGACCGAAGCAGCTGAAGCGTTACAGCGCGCCAGTCGGGATATTTTCGGGCGCCTGGAAAACCTCGATATGCAACTCTCGGACATGCAGGGCTCGTTGCAAGGTCAGCTGAAACTGGCAGTGGAATCCAGCGCCAAGTACTTCGTACCGCACTTGTTTGCCGCCTTCAAGCGTCAGCACCCGGAAGTGAACCTTCAATTGACCGTGGTCAACCGTGGACAAGTAATCCGGCGCCTGTCCGACAACCGCGACGATCTGGTGATCATGTCCATGGTGCCGCAGGACATGGGTCTGGAGTTTTTGCCGTTCCTCAACAACCCGATCGTCGCCGTGGCGCCACCGGATCATCCGCTGTGCCACATGGGGCCGTTGCGCTTGCAGGATCTTGAGCCCTACACATTGCTGCTGCGCGAACCCGGCTCAGGGACACGACTGGCGTGCGAGGAGTATTTCAAAGAGAAGCGCGTGCACTTCAACCAGACCCAGGAAGTCTCGTCAGCCGAAGCCCAGCGTGAATGCGTGGTGGCGGGTCTGGGCCTGGCCTTGTTGACGCGCCACGCCCTGAACCTGGAGTTGGCGACCGGCGGACTCAAAGAGCTGCCGGTCGAAGAGCTGCCGTTGTACCGCAGCTGGTGCCTGGTGCAGGCCAAAGCCAAACGCCTGTCACCGGTAGCGCATGCGTTCCTGGGGTTTATCCGCAGTGAACGGGTGCAGATCAGCGCGCTGGTTGAGCGTTTCGACGCGAAGCTGCCGGTGTTGCCTGCCAGTAGTTGAGTTCCAGATCCGGATATTCACCGATTTCGGCCAGAAGCTGGCGGTGCTCGCATCGATCTTCAATCGCGCGGCGAAACGCCATGCGACGCTGGTCTTCTTGTTGACGGCGGGTTTTGACAGCGCTGTTGCGTTCTTCGTAGTGCTGGGCCATTTCGAGTCTCCCAAGGCGAGTACGGGAGTTTCAAGATAGGTGCTGGGGATGACGGTTTGGCGGCGCGGGGATTACAGGGATGTGAAAGTTGTCAGTTAAAAAAATCGCAGCCTTCGGCAGCTCCTACGTGGGGAATGTGTACACCCGTAGGAGCTGCCGAAGGCTGCGATCTTTTGCCGCTATCAATCGTCCAGCGCTTTCACCGACTTGGGCGACAGACGCAGGCTGCGGAGGCTGCGTTTGACGCTCTTGAGGTGATTGACCAGGCTTGGCCCGCGCGCCATGGCCACGCCCATGGCCAATACGTCGATCACCACCAGGTGAGCGATACGCGAAGTCAGCGGCGTATAGATTTCGGTGTCTTCATGCACGTCGATCGCCAGGTTGACGGTCGACAATTCCGCCAGTGGGGTCTGGCTCGGGCACAGGGTGATCAGCGAGGCACCGCTTTCACGCACCAGATTGGCGGTGATCAACAGATCCTTGGAGCGGCCGGACTGGGAAATGCAGATCGCCACGTCTGTGGGCTTCAGCGTGACCGCCGACATTGCCTGCATGTGCGGATCGGAATAGGCCGCTGCGGTCAGCAGTAAACGGAAGAATTTATGCTGGGCATCCGCCGCCACGGCGCCGGACGCACCAAAACCATAGAACTCGACGCGCTGAGCCTGAGACATGAGCGTCACAGCCTTCTGCAACTCCACCGGATCGAGTTTCTCGCGAACCTCCATCAGGGTGTGCAGAGTGGTGTCGAAAATTTTCAGGCTGTAGTCGGCGACCGAATCGTCTTCGTGAATTGCGAACTGCCCGAAGCTCGCCCCTGCTGCCAGGCTTTGCGCCAGCTTCAGCTTCAAGTCCTGAAACCCCGAACAACCAATGGCGCGGCAGAAACGCACGATGGTCGGCTCGCTGATGCCCACACTGTGGGCAAGATCGGCCATGGAACTGTGCATCACAGCCGCTGGGTCAAGCAGCACGTGATCGGCAACCTTGAGCTCCGATTTGCGTAACAGGTGGCGCGACTGAGCGATGTGTTGCAACAGGTTCAAAGGGCAGGACTCATTGTTATTGGCTGACGCCGGGGATGTAGCAAGCTTGTAGTTATACTACAAGAATTCGCTTTTTGCCTGTTCAATGCGTAACTCCATGCCCCCATTTCACGCCACACGCGGTCCATGTAGCCCTTGCAACGCGTATGACAGCCTTCGGTAGCGGCTACGCAAGTGGGTTATCGGCACGCAGTAGTTCAGCCACGGCAAACGCTTCCACTGGCCGGCTGATCAGGTAACCCTGCACCTCATCGCACAACTCGGCCTTGAGGAATTCAAGCTGCTCCGGACGTTCCACACCTTCTGCCACCACTTTGAGCGAAAGCCCATGCGCCATGGCGATGATTGCCCGAGTAATCGCCTCGTCTTCACCACCCTCGCCCAGCCCACGGATAAACGCCTGATCGATTTTCACATAGTCCACAGGGATGCGTTTGAGGTAGCTCAGCGATGAATACCCCGTGCCAAAGTCGTCGATCGCCAGTTTCACGCCGAGGTCGCGCAACTGCTGGAAGGTCGCGATGATGTGTTCGACGCTGTCCAGCAACTGACTTTCAGTCAGTTCCAGTTCGAGGTTGTGCGGCGCCAGGCCAGTTTCCTCAAGCACTTGGCGCACCAGGCTGACCAGCTTGCCCTGACGCAACTGGTGGACCGACAGATTGACCGAAACCCGAATCGGCTCCAGCCCCTGACGCTGCCACTCGCACGCTTGCCAACAGGCCTGGCGCAAGACGAATTCGCCAATCGGCCCGATCAACCCGGTTTCTTCCGCCAGACCAATAAAGTCTCCCGGTGGTACCCGGCCCATGGTCGGATGATCCCAGCGCACCAGTGCTTCAGCGGCGTTCAACCGGCCAGTGGTTAGGCAGAGTTTCGGTTGGTAAAACACCTTCAACTGCTTTTCTTCGATGGCCTTGCGCAGTTGGTTCTCCAGCTGCAAGCGCTCAAGGGTGCTGGCCTGCAAGCTGTCGGTGTAGAACTGGAAATTGTTCCCGCCCAGATGTTTGGCGTGCTGCATAGCCATGTTCGACTGGCTGACCAGCGCGGAAATTTCCCGCGCGTTGTCTGGCAACATGCTGATGCCCATCGACGCACTGACCACCAGCTCATGGCCTTCAACAGTCAGCGGCAAGCGCAGCTTGGTCGACAAGCGGGTGGCGACCCGCGCCAGGCTCGACAGGTTGCCGTAAGCGTCGAACAGCACCGCGAACTCATCGCCGGACAAGCGCGCAATGGTGTCCGCCTCTGGCAACGCGTTGACCAGGCGCCGAGCCATTTTCTGCAACATCTGATCGGCGATTTCATGGCCGAGGCTGTCGTTGAGCAATTTGAAACGGTCCAGATTGATGTGCAGCAGCGCCAGACTTCGGCCGCCCTGGCGTACCCGTTGATGGGCTTCATGCAGGCGCTCGCGGAACAATGAGCGGTTGGCCAGCCCGGTCAGTTCGTCGTAATGGGTCAGGTAGCGCATGCGCTCCTCGGATTCGCGCCTGGCTGATAGATCGGCGAAGAAGCCCACAATATGGCTGACATTACCTCGGATATCGCGCACTACATTCAGTTGCAGCCATTGCGGATAGAGCTCGCCGTTTTTGCGCGCCTCCACTAACTCGCCCTGCCAACTGCCATGTTGCTCCAGCGCCTGATGGATCGCCGAGTAGTGCCGTCGCGCGTCACGACTGCACGGCAACTCGACCACATTGCGCCCCAGCAAATCTTCAATCTGATACCCGGTGACCCGGCTGAACGCCTGATTGACCGCAATCAAGGCGTAATTCGGGTCGAAAATCACAATGCCTTCGCTGGCCGCTTCAAACACCGTCGCCGCCAGTTGCCGCTGTTCTTCAAGCCCTTTGCTGACGCTGATGTCACGCCGGGTGCCGACCATCCGGATCACCCGCCCGTTGGCACCCCGCTCCACCGCCCGCCCGCGGTCTTCGATCCAGACCCAATGGCCATCGCCGTGGCGCACCCGGTATTCGATCTGATAATCCTCGGTGCGGCCCTTCAAATGCTCGACCAGCGCCCGCCTGAGCGGCGGCAAGTCCTGCGGGTGCAGGCGCGGCTTCAAATGGCTGAGCATTGCCGTGACGAATTCCGGCTCAATGCCGAACAGCTCCTTGAGTTGGGTGTGATGCACTTCATCGGTTTGCAGGTTCCAGTCCCACAGCCCCAGCTCACTGGCCTTCAATGCCAGCGCCAGCCGTGCTTCGCTCTTACTCAAGGCCTGATTGGCGACATCCAGTTCGCGGCTACGCTGGGCTACCCGGCTTTCGAGCCCGACCTGGGCTTCACGCAGTTCTTCTTCGGCATGGCGTCGCTGTTCGATTTCCCGCGCCAACTCCTGATTAAGCTGCTCGCTGCGACTTTGCGCCTGCTGCAAGTGCTCGATCAGCGCCTGATTCTGGAATCGCCGCATCAACTCGCGCTGGATCAGCCGGTTGACCTGCCACGCGACCACACTCAGAGAACCCAGCAGAATCAGCCCAAGCCAGCCCCAACCCTGCTGTTGTTCATCGCCGCCCCAGAATAAATAGCCGATCGCCGGTAATAAGCACGGCAAGGTAAAGGACAGGAAGGCCGGCAAGCTCACCGCGTAGGCGACGCTGGCCGAGAGGGTCGCCGCACCGATCAGGCCGAACACCCAGGCTTGTTGCAGGAAGCTGTCGGTGGGCACCAGAGCAATGCCGGCACCGGCCAGGGTCAGGCCGCTGATGGCCGAACCCAGCAGAAACATTCGGCGCCAGATCGGCTGCGCCTGACGACTGGGCATCGCCGAGTCGAAGGCTGCGACCTGAATCACCCGCAACGCCACCAGCGACAGCAACCAGATCAGCCAGATGCTCACCAGGAAGTAGCGCTGCGGGCTCCAGAGCAACCCGGCGCAGACCAGACCATTGATCAACATGAACAGTGTGGGCAGCAACGACCCCTGATACAGCAGACGCGTGCGCTCGACCGCCATCTCCATGGCGTACTGTTTGCGGATAACCCGAGGTTCCACAAGGGGGCCCGACAGGCTGGAGCTGAGGGTCATAGGCAATATTCTTGTTCTTATAGGTGAGCGTGATGAGCCCGAAACGTCGACGGAGCATACACAAGCAATGGCCCGGACCACACTGCTCCAGATCATAAAAACATCAAAACAAATGACCCGCGATAACCGCTCAAAACCGCAGAAGCGCGACCCATCAAGGCTTGCAACGGATGACTGACCGGTCGTCTCCTGCGTTTCTTTCATCGGTTAATGCAAAGCTCGGTTTGCCCGGTGTGGCGCAGCACCCTAGAATGCCCCGATGCGCGATGATCTCTCCCTTCTGCTGAACTCTCTCAACGATGCCCAACGTCAGGCCGTAGCTGCCTCCGTGGGCCGTCAGTTGGTCCTGGCCGGTGCTGGTTCCGGTAAAACCCGTGTGCTGGTGCACCGTATAGCCTGGTTGATCCAGGTCGAGAACGCCTCGCCACACTCGATCCTGTCGGTGACCTTCACCAACAAGGCCGCTGCCGAGATGCGCCATCGCATCGAGCAACTGATGGGTATCAACCCGGCCGGCATGTGGGTCGGCACCTTCCACGGCCTGGCGCACCGCTTGCTGCGGGCGCATTGGCAGGAAGCCGGCCTGAGTCAGACCTTCCAGATCCTCGACAGTGATGACCAGCAGCGTCTGGTCAAGCGAGTGATCCGTGAGCTGGGCCTCGACGAACAGCGCTGGCCAGCCCGTCAGGCCCAGTGGTTCATCAATGGGCAGAAAGACGAAGGTCTGCGTCCGCAACATATTCAAGCCAGTGGCGATCTGTTCCTGGCCACCATGCGCAGCATTTATGAAGCCTATGAGGCCGCGTGCCTGCGCGCTGGCGTCATCGACTTCTCCGAACTGCTGCTGCGCGCCCTCGACCTTTGGCGCGACCACCCGGGCTTGCTGGCGCATTATCAGAAGCGTTTCCGCCACGTGCTGGTGGACGAATTCCAGGATACCAACGCCGTGCAGTACGCCTGGTTGCGACTGCTGGCCAAGGGCGGCGACAGCCTGATGGTGGTCGGCGACGACGACCAGTCGATCTACGGCTGGCGCGGCGCGAAAATCGAGAACATTCACCAGTATTCGGCCGATTTCCCGGACGCGGAAGTCATTCGACTGGAACAAAACTACCGCTCCACCGCCGGTATCCTCAAGGCCGCCAACGCCTTGATCGCCAACAACACCGGGCGCTTGGGCAAAGAGCTGTGGACCGACGGCGGCGAAGGCGAAGCGATCAACCTGTACGCCGCGTTCAACGAACATGACGAAGCACGCTACGTGGTGGAAACCATCGAAAGTGCGCTGAAAACCGGCATGGCCCGCAGCGATATCGCGATTTTGTACCGCTCCAACGCCCAATCGCGGGTTTTGGAAGAAGCGTTACTGCGTGAGCGCATCCCGTACCGCATCTATGGCGGCCAGCGCTTCTTCGAACGGGCTGAAATCAAGAACGCCATGGCCTACCTGCGTTTGCTCGAAGGTCGCGGCAACGATGCGGCACTGGAGCGGGTAATCAACGTTCCGGCCCGTGGCATCGGCGAAAAAACCGTCGAAGCGATCCGCGACCACGCCCGTCATAGCGATGTGTCGATGTGGGAAGCCATGCGTCAGCTGGTGGCCAATAAGGGCCTCACCGGTCGCGCAGCCGGCGCTCTGGGTGCGTTCATCGAGCTGATCGAGCACCTGGCGACCAAAACCGCCGAAATGCCGCTGCACCTGATGACTCAGACGGTTATCGAGCAGTCCGGCCTGATTGCCTATCACGAAGCGGAAAAAGGCGAGAAAGGCCAGGCACGGGTAGAAAACCTTGAAGAATTGGTCAGCGCGGCGCGCAACTTCGAAAGCGCCGAAGAAGACGAAGACCTGTCGCCGCTGGCCGCGTTCCTCGGCCATGCCTCGCTGGAGGCCGGTGACACTCAGGCCGACGAGCACGAAGACAGCATTCAGTTGATGACCTTGCACAGCGCCAAAGGCCTGGAATTCCCTTACGTGTTCCTGGTGGGCATGGAAGAAGGTCTGTTCCCGCACAAGATGAGCCTGGAAGAGCCCGGCCGCCTTGAAGAAGAACGCCGCCTGGCCTACGTCGGCATCACCCGGGCCATGCAAAACCTGGTGATGACCTACGCCGAAACCCGACGCCTGTACGGCAGCGAGACCTACAACAAGGTTTCACGCTTCGTACGCGAAGTGCCTAAAGGCCTGATCCAGGAAGTGCGACTGTCCAACAGCGTCAGCCGTCCGTTCGGTGGCGGCCAGAAGCAAAGTTCGAGCAGCATGTTCGCCGGCACGGAAATCCCGGAAACCGCGTTCAGCCTTGGTCAGCAAGTGCAACACGCGGTCTTCGGCGAAGGGGTGATCCTCAACTTCGAAGGCGCCGGCGCGCAGGCCCGGGTGCAAGTGAACTTCAGCGAAGGCAGCAAGTGGCTGATGCTTGGCTACGCCAAGCTGGAAGCCATCTAACGGCCTCAGAGAGGGGCTTTATGTGGGAGCGGGCTTGCTCGCGAAGAACGATAACGCGGTGTCTCAGATAAACCGCGGTGCTGCCTTCGCGAGCAAGCCCGCTCCCACAGGTTGATCTGATAGAAGGCGTAATACACATGGGCTCAGGCTTCTTTTCCTCCTGGACATTCTGGGCTTTGTTGTCGGCGGCTTTCGCTGCGCTGACCGCGATTTTCGCCAAGGTCGGCATCGAAAACGTCAATTCCGACTTCGCCACGCTGCTACGCACGATCGTGGTATTGGTCAGCCTGGCCTTGATTTTGTACGCAACGGGCCAATATCAGTCATTAGGATTGATATCCGCCAAGAGCTACCTGTTCCTGCTGCTGTCTGGCCTGGCAACCGGTGCCTCGTGGATTTGCTACTTCCGTGCGCTGAAACTCGGGCCAGCCTCGTTGGTAGCACCCGTCGACAAACTCAGTGTGGTGCTGGTGGCCGTGCTGGGCGTAGTGTTGTTAGGTGAGCGGCTCGACTTGCGCCAATGGGGCGGAATCGGTCTGATCACGGCGGGCGTGGTGATGCTGGCATTGCGACGTTAAGCAGCGTTCCTGCTGAACCAATCCATTTGTCCTACAGACAAAAGTACACACGCCTCCTTGTACCGACTGAGCTGAACGCAGCCTGTCAGGCAAAAGCCCGAAACACTCTGCCGCTAGCCAGTGTCACTTCACCTGTGCAACATGGCGCGCGTGCCATCCACAAATGGGAATTCCCTTTATGAAACGTTTTCTTAGCATCGCCCTGGCGTTGTGCATCGGCCTGACGATGAGCCTCGACGCCAACGCCAAGCGCTTCGGTGGCGGCAAAAGCGCAGGCGCCGCGCCGACCCACCAGACCAGCCAAATGGCTCCGTCCTCTCCTGGCATGGGTTCTGCTGCCGCGACCGCCGGTGCTGCGGGTGCCGCAGGCGCTGCCGCCAAAGCCGGTGGTGCTTCGCGCTGGCTCGGCCCTCTGGCCGGTATCGCTGCCGGCGGCCTGCTGGCCTCCATGTTCATGGGCGGCGGCTTCCATGGCATGCAGATTTTCGACATTCTGATCATGGCGGTCATCGCATTCGTGATCTTCCGCTTCATCGCCGCTCGTCGCCGCAAGCAACAAGAGCACATGGCCCCTGCGGGCGCGCCAATGCAGCGTGAAGTGTTCGAACAGAAGCCGGCCATGGGTTCGATCTTCGGCGGTTCGGCAGCGCCTGCTGCCGCTCGTCCAGTGATCAACGCTCCGGCCTGGTTCAACGAAGAGCGCTTCATTGAAGCCGCGCGTAGCCACTTCCAGTCCCTGCAACAGCACTGGGACGCCAACGAAATGGACAAGATCGCCGAGTTCGTGACCCCGCAAATGCTGGAGTTCCTCAAGCGCGAACGTGCCGATCTGGGTGACGGCTTCCAATCCACCTACATCGACAACCTCACCGTTCAACTGGACGGCGTGGATGATCGCGCAGACAAGACCATCGCCACCCTGACCTTCAACGGCGTGTCGAAAAACTCGCGTTTCGACCAGGGCGAAGTGTTCAGCGAAAGCTGGAACATGGAACGTCCGCAGGGCGAGAACCAGCCTTGGCTGGTGGCCGGTATCCGTCAGAACGGCTAATACTGCCCTCGTTTCGCATGTTGTAATAAAACCCCGGCCTAGTCCGGGGTTTTCTATTTCGCGGTTGCATCTATAGCGAGCTACTGTATAAACCGCCCCAACTAAACCGCGCCATTGAGCAAGAGGATCCCGGACGTGGAAGAAATCATCGAACAACTGCGAGAAGCCAACGAACCGGTACCGGTGCCCTTGGAGCTGCCTGACGAAGACCTACTGGTGGAAATCGAAGAACAACTGTTCATCGATATCCCGTTTGTCTTCAGAGAATTCCTGCTGACCGTCAGCGACGTCGTTTACGGCAGCCTGGAGCCGGTGACCGTCACCGATCCGCAATCGCACACCTACCTGCCGGACGTTGCCGCCAATGCCTGGGATGCTGGCGTTGATCGCAGCATGATTCCTATCTGCCAGGATGGTGACAACTACTACCTGGTCGAAGAAGACGGCACCGTGGTGCTGTGGCTGGCCGAGGAAGAGCTACTGGCCGAAGAAACCTGGGAGTCGGTGTGGCACTGGGCGCGGGACGTCTGGCTGGAAAGCTGATCTGCCCGACGCCCCGCTGGGTCAATGCCCGGGCGAATCCTTGTGGTTGTCCAGGGTTTCCAGCAGGGCGACCTGCATCCGCGTGTGCACGCGGATGAACCAGCGCCAGAGCAGGGCCGCCACCGCGGCGGTTACAACGGCGATCAGCATCAGCAACTTGTTGGTCGGCAAGATACTGGCCGACAAGGCTGCCAGCAGCAGGAAAATCACCAGCAGCGAGAGGATCGGGATCACTTCGGCGATCACTCGACGCACTCGCTGCGTGTGGCGGCCGGCCATTTCCGGCTTCACGCCCATTTCCGCCAGCAGCATCGAGAGCGCCTTCAGCTTGCGGTAGGCGGCAATCAGGAACAGTAGCGACAGCAACAATGCCCCGCCCCAGATCAACGCCTTCTGCCAGCTCGGATCATTGATCCAGGCGTGCAGGTAACCGGAAATCCGCTCGGCAAAAAAGCTGCCCGAGAAGAAGATCGCCACCACCAGCGCCAAATTGACCCCAACCTGCAGCAAGATCCGCCGAATCATCGACGCCAGCAGCGCACCCTCGCCCTGCGGCTGAATGCTGCGCAGCCATTCTCCATACATCCCCAGCACACGACCCAAGCGCTGTGGGATTACCGCAGCCAGCTTCAGCGATAGCGGATCAGCGGCACGGATCAGGTACGGCGTCAGCAAAGTGGTGATGGCCGAAACGGCTACCGCCACCGGATAGAGGAAATCGCTGGTGACCTGCAAGGTCATGCCCAGCGCTGCAATGATGAAAGAGAATTCGCCAATCTGCGACAGGCCCATGCCGACCCGTAGTGAGGTGCGTCCGTCATTGCCGGCGATAAACGCCCCAAGGCCACAGGAGAGCATCTTGCCGAGCACCACCGCGACGGTGATCACCACAATCGGCCAGGCGTACTGAAGAAGAATCTGCGGATCGATCATCAGGCCGATCGCAACAAAGAAGATGGCGCTGAACATGTCGCGAACCGGCTCGATCAGGCGTTCAATTTTCACCAGCTGCCGAGATTCGGCCATGATTGCGCCGATCAGAAACGCCCCGAGCACCATGCTGTACTCAAGCTTTACCACCAGCAGGCAAAAGCCAAAACACAGGCCAAGCACGGTAATCAGCAACATTTCATTGCTTTCGAACTTCGCCACATAGGCCAGCAAACGCGGTACCAACAGGATGCCAACCACTAGCGCGACGACCATGAACAGCGAGAGTTTGCCGACAGTGGAAAACACTTCGCCGGAGCTCACGGTGCCGCTGACGGCGATACTCGAAAGCAAGGCGATGATGCCAATGCCGAGGATGTCTTCGACGATCAAGACGCCAAAGATCAGCTGGGCAAAGCGCTGGTTCTTCATCTTCAGGTCGTTGAGGGCTTTGACGATAATTGTGGTTGAGGAAATTGCCAGGATCGCGCCGAGGAACAGCGAATCCATGGTGCTCCAGTCAAACCAGCGGCCGATTTCGTAGCCGATCCAGATCATCAGCACGATTTCCAGGAACGCCGCAATGAACGCCGTGGCACCGACCTTGAACAGCTTGCGCAGGCTGAACTCCAGGCCCAGACAGAACATCAGGAAAATCACCCCGAGCTCGGCGAGGGTCTTGATGGTTTGCTCATCGTGGATCAACCCGAACGGCGGGGTGTGCGGGCCGATGATGAAACCGGCAACGATATAGCCCAGCACGACCGGCTGTTTGAGTCGATGAAAAAGAATGGTCACCACACCTGCAACCAGCATGATCACTGCCAGATCCTGAATAAAACTGATGGCATGCATGGCGAGGGCTCCTGGGGGGATGTGCTGATGTCGTTGGGCGATTACCAGATCGGATGAAAGGGCCCTTGAAGGGGGCTTTTGAAGGGTAACACCGCGACTTCGGGCAGAAAGGCGGTGCAATATATGGAAACAGATCGATCCGGGCGTGACGGCCGTCGCTGGTTCGGCGTCCCGTTAAGGATGGTTTTGAAAAACTGACCAAGCGCCCGCAGAGGTGCTCCCGAAATCCCTGCCTAGAATCGTGAGTAGTTGCTATGGAACCCGGAAACGCCCAGCTGTCGATGACGGTACTGATGACCCCCGACATGGCCAACTTCTCTGGCAATGTCCACGGCGGCACCCTGCTCAAATACCTCGACGAAGTCGCCTACGCCTGCGCCAGCCGTTATGCCGGGCGCTACGTGGTAACCCTGTCGGTGGATCAGGTGATCTTTCGCGAACCGATCCATGTCGGTGAGCTGGTGACCTTTCTGGCTTCGGTCAACTACACCGGCAACACCTCGATGGAGGTGGGCATCAAGGTGGTGACCGAGAACATCCGCGAGCGCTCGGTGCGTCACACCAATAGCTGCTTCTTCACCATGGTCGCGGTCGACGATCAGCGTAAGCCGGCGGCTGTCCCACCGCTGCAACCGCAGAACAGCGAAGATAAACGCCGATTCGCCCAGGCCAAGCAGCGCCGGCAGATTCGTCAGGAGCTGGATCAGCGTTATCGCGAAATCAAGGCTGACGCTTAAAACACAAGATCGCAGCCTGCGGCAACTCCTACAGGGATACGTATTCCTATGTAGGAGCTGCCGTGTTGTGGTCGAATATTTTTGGACCATGATGTAGGAGCGTCGATTTAAGGAAGCATCATGGGATATCGGGTTGTTACGTCTG